>JBBSKF010000163.1:0-7216 GCA_038256525.1 Mycobacteriales bacterium
TCACCACGAGGACAGCTGTGCCCACCTCGTCGCTCGCCGCGAGGTCGACGGTGGCCGTGATCGCCCAGTCGTGATGGCCCTGTGGATCCTCGAGCGTCTGACGCACCAGCCACCGCCCCGGCTCGCGGGTGATCGAGAACAACGCCGGCCCGCGGGCCTCCGGCCCCGTACCGACCGTGTCGTGCTCGTCGAAGTAGGCCCGGATCCCCGTCTCCCACGCGTCCGCACCGAGGTCCGGGTCGAGCTCGCCGAGGTCGATCCACCGTCGCAGCGCCACGAGCTCCACCCGGCGGAACATCGCGTTGCGGACCAGCACCCGGAAGGCCCGCTCGTTGGCGGTGACCGGCGGCGGGCGCTCGTCGACCGGCTGCGCGGCCGGGACCGGCTCGGTCGGTGAGCGCAGCGCTTCCCACTCCTCCAGCAGGCTCGAGTCGACCTGCCGCACCAGCTCGCCCAGCCAGGCGATCAGGTCCTCGACCTCCTCGGTGCGGGCCGCCTCCGGCACCGTCCGGCGCAGCGCCTTGAAGGCGTCGGCGAGGTAGCGCAGCACCAGCCCCTCCGAGCGCGCCAGCCCGTAGTAGCCGACGTACTCGACGAACGTCATCGCCCGCTCGGACAGGTCACGGGCGATCGACTTGGGCGACAGCTCCTCGTCGGCAACCCACGGATGGCCGCCCCGGTAGATCTCGAAGGCGGCGAACAGCTCGTCGGCCAGCGGCTGCGGGTAGCTGATGTCCTCGAGCAGCTCCATGCGGGCGTCGTACTCGATCCCCTGCTGCTTCATCTCGGCGACGGCCTCGCCCTTGGCCTTGTTGCGCTGCGCCGCGAGCACCTGCCGGGGGTCGTCCAGCGTCGACTCCATGACCGACAGCACGTCCAGTGCGTACGTCGGGCCCTCCCGGTCGAGCAGCTCCAGCGCCGCGACGGCGAACGGCGAAAGCGGCTGGTCCAGCGCGAAGTCGGCCTGAAGCTCAACGGTGAGCCGGACCGTACGGCCGTGGTCGTCCGGCCCGGCGAGGCGCTCGATGACGCCGGCCTGCAGCAGCGCCCGGTAGATGTGGATGGCCTTGCGGACCAGCCTTCGCTGGGAAACCCGTGGCTCGTCGTTGTCGAGCAGCAGCCGTCGCATGTGCGCGAAGAAGTCGCCCGGCCGCTGGACGACCTGGAGCAGCATCGCGTGGCTGACCCGGAAGCTGGAGGTCAGCACCTCAGGCTCGGCGGCAACCAGCCGCTCGAAGGTCGGACTCCCCCACGAGACGAATCCTTCCGGTGCGCGCTTGCGCTCCACCCGCTTGAGCTTCTTGGGGTCGTCGCCCGCCTTGGCGATCCGGCGGGCGTTCTCGACGTCGTGCTCGGGTGCCTGCACGACCACGTTGCCGGCGGTGTCGAAGCCGGCTCTGCCTGCCCGGCCCGCGATCTGATGGAACTCGCGCGCCTTGAGATGGCGGGTGCGCACCCCGTCGTACTTCGTGAGGCCGGTGAACAGCACCGTCCGGATCGGCACGTTGATGCCGACCCCGAGCGTGTCTGTCCCGCAGACGACTTTGAGCAGACCGGCCTGGGCCAGCAGCTCCACCAGCCGTCGGTACTTCGGCAGCATCCCCGCGTGGTGCACCCCGATCCCGTGCCGTACCAGCCGGGTGAGCGTCCGACCGAAGCCGGCCGTGAAGCGAAAGTCGCCGATGAGGCGGGCGATCTCGTCCTTCTCGGCCCGGGTGCAGACGTTGACGCTCATCAGCGCCTGCGCCTGCTCGACGGCGGCGGCCTGGGTGAAGTGCACGACGTAGACCGGCGCCCGGTGCGTGCTCAAGAGCTCCTCGAGCGTCTCGTGCAGAGGCGTCGTGACGTATTCGAACGACAGCGGGACGGGTCGGTCGACGCTCGTGACCACGGCGGTCGGGCGACCGCTGCGCCGGGTCAGCGCCTGCTCGAAACGCGTGACGTCCCCGAGGGTGGCGGACATGAGCAGGAACTGGGTGCGCGTCAGCTCCAGCAGCGGGACCTGCCAGGCCCAGCCGCGGTCGGGCTCGGCGTAGAAGTGGAACTCGTCCATGACGACGAGCCCGGCGTCAGCGTCGGCCCCTTCGCGCAGGGCGAGGTTCGCGAGGATCTCGGCGGTGCAGCAGATCACCGGGGCGTGGCCGTTCACGGTCGCGTCGCCGGTCATCATCCCGACGTTGTCGGCCCCGAACGTCGCGCAGAGGGCGAAGAACTTCTCGCTCACCAGCGCCTTGATGGGCGCGGTGTAGAAGCTGCGCCGACCGGCGGCGAGGGCGGCGAACTGGGCCCCGGCCGCCACCAGCGACTTGCCCGAGCCGGTCGGTGTGGACAGGATGACGTGGCTGTCGGTGACGATCTCGAGCAGCGCCTCGACCTGTGCCGGGTAGAGCGCCAGCCCCGACTCTGTGGTCCAGGACACGAACGCCTCGAAGACGGCGTCGGGGTCGGGCGGGCCGGACTCCGGCGTCGGAGCCGGCAACCGGTCGGAGAGCGTCATCGCCGCCGATCCTGCCTTGCCAGGGGTGAATCAATGGCACTCGGGCTACGTAAGGACTGTCGTGCAGTTGGAGGAGACGCCGGCGACCGCCGGCCTTGGCGACGAGGACGAGGTGCATGCCGCCTACGTGGCGCACGGGCCAGAGCTCTACCGCTTCGTGCTGCGTGGTCTCGGCGACCCCGGCGCCGCCCAGGACGTCGTGCAGGAGACGTTCCTACGGGCCTGGCGTTCGGCTGCCCGGTTCGACCCCGAGCTGGCCTCGCTACGGGTGTGGCTGTTCGCCATCGCCCGCAACGCGATGATCGACCACACGCGGGCGGCCGGCGCGCGCCCGTGGCAGGGCAACCTCGTCGATCCGCCCACGGCCGAGGCGGTCGGCGGCACCGTCGATGACCCGAGCGAGCGACTGCTGCGCTCCTGGGTGGTCGAGGAGGCGCTGCTGCGGATCTCCGAGGAGCACCGCTCGGCCATCGTGCAGACCCACCTGAAGGAACGGGCGTACGGCGAGGTCGCCGCTGAGATGTCGATCCCGATCGGCACGCTGCGCAGCCGGGTGTTCTACGGGTTGAAGGCGCTGCGCGTCGCGATGGACGAGATGGGGGTGACACCGTGACCGAGGACTCCGAGCACCGGCGGCTGCGCGAGCTGCTGGGCTCCTACGCCCTGGGCGACCTGCCGCCGGCCGTGGCGGCCGGACTGGTCGCCCACCTTGACGGCTGCCCGGCCTGTCGCGCCGAGCTGGCCGAGATTGCCCCGCTGGCCGACGATCTGCGCGGCGTCGACCCCGACCGGCTGTCCGACCTGGCCACGCCGCCCGCCGGACTCGGTGTGCGGATCCGCACGGCCGTGGCCGAGGAGCGGTCCCTGGTGGACGCCCGGGCAGCCCGCCAGGCCCGGCGTACGGCCCGGGCCGGTCAGCGGCGCGCCTTCCTGTCCGTCGCCGCCGGTGTGGCGGTCCTGGTCGCCGGGATCGGGCTGGGCACCGCGCTGGACCGCTCCCCAGGCCCTGCCCTGCCGCAGGCCCTGCCGTCCTCGTCGCCGAGCGCGTCGCCCAAACCCAAGGTGCCGATCGAGCCGCTGGTGCTCGAGCGCACTGGCCCGACGTCGCCGCAGGTCCAGACCGCCGGGCTGATCCCGCACACCTGGGGCGTCGAGGTCCAGATGGTGGGCACCGGTTTCGCCGCCGGTGAGACCTTCCGGGCCGCGTTTCGCAGTCGCGACGGCCGCCTGCTGCCGGCGGGGGAGTTCCTCGGCACCGGCGAGAAGTCGCTGACCTGCAACATGCAGGCCGCCCTGCTCCGCCCGGACACGGTGGGCTTCGTGGTCATGGACGCCGCGGGGACCGTCCTGCTGACGACGGAGCTCCCAGCGGCCGCGTAGCCCCTGGCCCCCGCGCCCCCGGCCGCCAAGCCCCCCAAGATCTTCGCGGAGTTCACAGGGTGCCCACCCTGTGAACTCCCCGAAGATCAGCTGCTGGGGCGGGGCGGCTCAGACAGATAGGTCCGCAGCGCCCGATCGCTCGCGGCGATCAGCGCGACCTCGACCGACTCCTCGCGGGTGTGCGCAAGGTTGGGGTCGCCTGGCCCGTAGTTGACCGCCGGAATGCCCAGGGCGGCGAAGCGGGCGACGTCGGTCCACCCGTACTTCGCGCTCGCCCCACCCGGGCTCACCGCCGAGACGAACGCAGCCGCGGCCGGCGCGGCGAGGCCAGGTAGGGCGCCGGGAGCGGAGTCGAGCAGCTCCACGTCGTACGGCGAGAGCACGTCACGGACGTGCTGCAACGCCTGCGCCTCGGAGCGGTCGGGGGCGAAGCGGAAGTTGACCGTCACCGTGCACTGGTCCGGGATGACGTTGCCGGCGACGCCGCCGGCGACAGCCACCGCGTTGAGGCCTTCGCGGTAGGTGCAGCCGTCGATCTCGACGCTGCGCGGCTCGAATCCGACGAGCGTGGTCAGCAACGGGGCAGCGGCATGGATGGCGTTCTCGCCGAGCCAGCCGCGGGCGCTGTGCGCGCGCCGACCGGACAGCGCGACCCGGACACGCAGGGTCCCCTGGCAGCCGGCCTCGACCTGTCCGCCGGTCGGCTCCATGAGGATGGCGAGGTCGGCCGCCAGCAGGTCGCCTCGCGTGTCGACGAGCCGCTTCAGCCCGTTGCGGTCGGCCTCCACCTCCTCGTTGTCGTAGAGGACGAAGGTCAGGTCGTACGCCGGTTCGGGCAGCGTCGCGGCCAGGTGCAGCAGCACGGCGTCGCCGCTCTTCATGTCCGAGGTGCCGCACCCGAACAGCCGGTCGCCCTCCCGGCGGCTCGGCAGGTTGTCGGCGACCGGCACGGTGTCGAGGTGACCGGCGAGCAGGATGCGCTGCTCGCGCCCGAGGTGCGTACGGGCGACGACGTTGTTGCCCTGCCGCTCGACGGACAGGTGCGGCAGGGCCACGAGCGCCTGCTCGACGAGGTCGGCCAGGACCTGTTCGGTGCCCGAGACGCTCGGCACGTCGACCAGCGCGGCCGTGAGTGAGACCGGGTCGGCGGTCAGGTCCAGGTCTGTCGGCTCGGAGGTCACGGCGCAACCTCGGCGTCGGCGTCGTTGCTCGCGTCGGCGTCGGGAGGGAAGGCGCAGAACTCGTTGCCCTCCGGGTCGGCAAGCACCCACCAGCGCACGTCGCCCGGCTCGGTCACGACAGTCGCCCCGAGCCGGAGCAGGTCGGAGATCTCCTGTGCCGGCTCGAGGGTGACGTCGAGATGGATGCGGTCCTTGACGCTCTTGGGTTCGGGCACCGCGTTGACGTAGATGGCCGGTCCCCCGTCGGCGCCGGCCGGGAGGAACACGTCGGGCCCGTCCTCGTCGGGGTGGACCTGCCGGCCGAGCACAGCGGCCCAGAAGCCGCCGACGAGTGCCGGGTCGTTGGCGTCGAGGCACAGGTCCCGGAAGCGGGCGATGCCGAGCGGGGTCGGGGTCGGGGCCGTCACGGCGCGACGCCGTGCTCGCGCAGGATGTCGTTGAGGGCGAGCTTGTCATGCTCCTGGCCGGCCTCCAGGTAGCGCAGCACGAGCAGGCACGGCAGCCCGAAATCGCCGCCAGGGAAGGACTTCACCCGACTGGAGCCGACGCATACCGCCCGCTCGGGAGCCTCACCCCTGGTCAGCTCGTCCCCCGTCGCGGCCTCGAAGACCCGGGTGCTGGCGGTGAGGATCGACCCGGCACCGAGCTTTGCCCCGACCCGCACCCGCGCACCCTCGACGACCATGCTCCGCGAGCCGATGAAAGCGTCGTCCTCGACGACTACCGGGGCGGCCTGCGCCGGTTCGAGCACCCCGCCGAGGCCCACCCCGCCGGACAGGTGCACGTTGCGACCGACCTGAGCGCAGCTGCCGACGGTCGCCCAGGTGTCGACCATGGAGCCGGCTGCGACGTACCCCCCGATGTTGATGAAGCTGGGCATCAGCACGACGCCGGGTTCCAGGTGCGAGCCCCAGCGGGCGATGGCGCCCGGTGCGACACGGACGCCGTCGAAGCGGGTCTTGAGCGGCACCCGGTCGTGGTAGCGGAAGTCGCCGGCCGCGGACTCGACCATCTCGAGCACCTTGAAGGCCAGCAGGATCGCGCGCTTGGCCCGCTCGTCGACGACCACGCTCGTGCTGCCGTCGATGGCGTTGCGCACCTGCGCGACGCGGGCCTCGCCGGCGTCGAGCTGGTCGACCGCGTCGACGACCTGCTTGCGCGCATCCTCGTCGGCGGGCGACAGGTCGGCCCGTCGCTCCCACAGCTCGTCGATGCCGGCGGAGATCGGGCTCGCAGTCATGGGCGCAGCCTACGGGCGGCGCGAGGCCTGCCGACTTCCCCTGCGCGATGACACTTTCGGGCGTCCCGATCATGACGTTTCGCGGGGGAAGTCGCGGCTCGGGGCGGCGGAGCGGCTCGGGGGGCCTCAGCCGAGGGAAGCGAGCCGCTCGACCGCGGCGGCGACCCGCTCGTCGCTCGCCGTGAGGGCGAGGCGTACGTGCCGCCTGCCCGCCGCGCCGTAGAACTCCCCGGGGGCGACCAGCACCCCCGCCTCGGCGAGCGCCGCGACCGTGTCCCAGCAGGGCTCGTCGCGGGTGCACCACAGGTAGAGCCCGGCGCCGGAGTGCTCGACCGTGAAGCCGGCGGTGCGCACGACGGCCAGCAAGGTGTCGCGTCGCGCGGCGTACAGCGTCCGCTGCACCTCGACGTGCCCGTCGTCGCCGAGGGCGGCCACCATCGCCGCCTGCACCGGGCCGGGAACCAGCAGGCCCAGGTGCTTGCGCGCCTCGACCAGCGCGGCCACCGCGGACGCATCCCCGGCCGCGAAACCGGCCCGGTAGCCGGCGAGGTTGCTGCGCTTGGACAGCGAGTGGACGGCCAGCACGCCGTCCGTGCCGGGCCCGCAGACCGACGGGTGCAGGACACTGACCGGCTCGGCGGTCCAGCCGAGCTCGAGGTAGCACTCATCGCTCGCCACCAGGATCCCGTTCTCGCGGCCCCAGTCGACGACGGCCCGTAGCCGCTCGGCGGCCAGCACCTCACCCGTCGGGTTGGACGGGGAGTTCAGCCAGACCAAGCCGACCTGCGAGGGGTCGTGCCCGGTCGGGTCCTCGGTGGCGACCGGAACACAGCCGGCGAGACGGGCACCCACGTCGTACGTCGGGTAGGCCAGCGCCGGCACGAGCACCTGCGAGCCAGGCGAAAGGCCCAGCAGCGA
>JBBSKF010000164.1:0-6868 GCA_038256525.1 Mycobacteriales bacterium
GCGCTCCTGGCGCTGCCGTTGGCGCTCGGTCCGGTGTCCAGGGTGCGCAGCGGTGTCACCGGCCGCGAGCTCGTCCCGGTGCTGGCGGGCACCGGCAAGCTCCAGCTCGCGTACGCCGTCCTGCTCACCGCAGGCCTCTCCCTCGGCGGCTAGCTCACCCGGCCGAGCGGGTCAGCCGGGGAGGACGACGCCTTCGCGGAGGAGGCGGCGGCAGAGGACGAGCGCGCTCTCGGCGTCGAGCCCGGGCAGCTCGGCAGGGGTGGCCGGTGAGGCCAGCAGTCGGGTCAGCGCGGGCTCGGTGAAGGCCGGCAGGGTGAGCGTGCGCCCAGGTGCTTTCAGCACGACCGATGCGCCGTCCACCTGCAGCGACACCGCCAGACCGGCCCGCGGCCGGACGACGGACGTCGCCGCCAGCTCCCGCACCGCGGTCGCTGTCGCGAGCAGCCGCACCGGCTCCGTGGGCACCGACCGGGCCAGCCGGGGCGCGACCGCCTCCGCGACGGCAGAGGCCGGCAGCGCCTCCAGCCACGCAGCCGTCCGGCGCAGGAAGTCCGGGATCAGCTCGTCGAGCCGCGCGGTGGGCTGCACCGGCAGCGCCTCGCGGAACTCCTCCGAGGAGGCAGCGAGGCCGACCACGTCGGACAGCACGTCGTACCAGGTGGTCGACAGGACGCCGACCGTCAGGTGCACCGAGTCGACGTCGGTCGTCAGCGCGGCGTGGACGTAGCCGCGCGGCAGGTAGAGCGCGTCGCCGGCCTCGAGCTCGGCGTCGAGCAGCGGCTCGGCGCCGTCGGGCACCAGGTGCGGGCCCGCCTCCGCCTGCGTCGACAGCGGGAGCGGCAGCACGGGCGCGTGCACGATCCAGCGCTTGCGACCGCTGACCTGCAGGACGAACACGTCGTGGGTGTCGTGGTGGAAGTCGAAGCCCTGGTGCTGCCCGCCAGGGGTGACGTAGGCGTTGCACTGCGTCGCGTGGCCGAGCTCAGCGGACAGCGCCCGGCAGAAGCGGGCGACCGGCGGGTGCAGGCGGTGCAGCGCCTGCAGGACGAGGGTGGCGCCGGCGGCGTACTGCGTGGCGAGGCCGTCGCCGTCCACGACATCGCCGATCCGCCGGCTGCCCGCGGTCACCGTGCGGGTGGGGGTGGGCAGGGCGTCGCCGCCGGAGACGGTACGGAAGAAGGGAGTACGCAGCGCCCGGTCCGCGACGAGCTCGTCGACGTCGGAGACCGACAGCAGGTCCTCAAAGCCTGCCGGCAGCTGCTTGGCGCGGGACAGCAGGGGCGCGCGTGACCAGTGCTCCGCGGCGAAGGTGGCAGCGTCCAGGTGGACGCACCGGTCGAGCGCGCTGACATGCGACGGCATCGGGCTCCTGAGATCGGCGCGGACCGGGATGTGGCGATCGCCCTGCCCGGGTGACGGGGGGTGTCGCCACATCCGGTCCGCGGACAGGACGGGGGTCCGGATCAGCTGGGGTCGCTGCCGGCCGGGTCGCTGCCGGCCGGGTCGACCTGCGTCTCGGAGCTGTCGCCCTGGTCGGAGTCGCCACCACCGGCGCCCGGGTCGCTGCCGGCCGGGTCGCTGCCGGCCGGGTCGACCTGGGTCTCGCCGCTGTCGCCCTGGTCGGCGTCGCCGCCGCCCGGGGTCGCGCTGGCTGTGGTGGTCATGTCCTCATCGCGCAGCGTGCTCACGCCGTACCTCCGTTGAGAGAGATCGCAGCGACCGCGGGCCCGCGGTCGCGCTGCGAGCCTGCCCCGTCTCGCGCCGGGCATTCCTTCTGGCCGCGGTGGAACACTGAGCACCATGACCCGCGCGACGCTGGAGAAGGACCCGGCCGAGGTGGCCGCCATGTTCGACGCGGTGGCGGCCCGCTACGACCTCGCCAACACGGTGCTGTCGCTCGGCCAGGACCGCGGCTGGCGCCGGGCGGTCAACGACGCGCTGGACCTGCAGCCCGGCGAGCGGGTGCTCGACCTGGCCGCCGGCACGGCGACCAGCAGTGCGGCGCTGGCGCGTACCGGTGCGAATGTCGTCGGGTGCGACTTCTCGCTCGGCATGCTGCGGGTCGGCCGGGCGGCGCAGCACGAGGGGGTCGAGCTGGTGGCGGGGGACGCGCTGCGGCTGCCGTTCGCCGACCAGGCGTTCGACGCGGTGACCATGAGCTTCGGGCTGCGCAACACCAGCGACGTCGGGCGGGCGCTGGCCGAGCTGCTGCGGGTGACCCGGCCGGGCGGCCGGCTGGTTGTCTGCGAGTTCAGCCACCCGACCTGGCGGCCGTTCCGGACCGTCTACGTCGAATACCTCATGAGGGCCCTGCCCGCGGCCGCCCGGCGGGTCAGCAGTGACCCGGCCGCCTACGTCTACCTCGCCGAGTCGATCCGGGCCTGGCCCGAGCAGGCCGAGCTCGCTGGGCAGCTGACGAAGATCGGCTGGGGGAAGGTCGCCTGGCGCGACCTGACCGGCGGCATCGTCGCCCTCCACCGGGCGACCCGGCCGGCGACCGCCCTTCCTCAGCCGCTCCGCGCAGCCGCATCGTCCCCAGCGGCCTACACTTGATCGTCAGAGCTTGTCGAGAGCGGCACCCCGGAGGACGACCGTGAGCCCGTCCCCCGGAAGCACCGCCGACGCGGACGTCATCGTCGTCGGCGCCGGCCCGGGCGGCAGCACGACCGCCGCGCAGCTGGCCTCGTCCGGGCTCGACGTCCTGCTGCTGGAGAAGTCCGGCTTCCCGCGCGAGAAGGTCTGTGGGGACGGGCTCACCCCGCGTGCGGTCCGCAGCCTCATCTCGCTCGGCATCGACGTCTCGCCCGACAACGGCTTCATCCACAACCGCGGTCTTCGCATCCTCGGCGGTGGCGTGCGCCTCGAGCTGCCGTGGCCGGAGCTGGCGAGCTTCCCGGACTACGGGCTTGTCCGCCCGCGGCTGGACTTCGACGAGCTGCTCGCCCGCACGGCGCAGAAGTCCGGCGCCCGGCTGCAGGAGCACACCACCGTCACCGGGCCGGTCCTTGACGCCGCCGGGCGGGTGGTCGGGGTGACCGCCAAGGTCGGACCCGAACGCCTCGAGAAGTCCTATCGCGCACCGCTGGTCATCGCCGCCGACGGCTCCAGCGCCCGGCTCGCGCTGTCGCTCGGCATCGCCAAGCGCGACGACCGGCCGATGGGGGTCGCCGTCCGGCGCTACTTCGCGAGCCCCAGGCACGACGACGACATGCTCGAGTCCTGGCTCGAGCTGCGCAGTGAGAACGGCGACCTGCTGCCCGGCTACGGCTGGGTGTTCGGGGTCGGCGATGGCACCAGCAACGTCGGCCTCGGGATTCTCAACACCACGAAGGCCTGGCAGAAGACCGACTACAAGGAGTTGCTGGCGCGCTGGACCGGGGCGATGCCGGAGCAGTGGCAGTTCGACGAGCCGCACGCGACCGGCCCGGTCCGCGGCGGCGCCCTGCCGATGGGCTTCAACCGCACCCCGCACTACACCCGGGGGGTGATGCTCGTCGGTGACGCGGCCGGCGCGGTGAACCCGTTCAACGGCGAGGGGATCGCCTACGCCATGGAGTCCGGGCTGCTGGCCGCCGAGATCGCGGCGCAGGCGCTGGCCCGCCCGGCCGGTCCGGCGCGGGAGCGGGCGCTGCAGGCCTACCCGACCCAGATGAAGGCGGTCTACGGCGGCTACTTCACCCTCGGCCGGGTCTTCGTCTCGCTCATCGGCCACCCGCAGGTGATGGCGCTCGCCACCCGGCACGGGCTGCCCAGGCCCTTGCTGATGAAGTTCACCCTGAAGCTGCTGGCCAACCTCACCGACCCCCGCGGGGGAGACAGCCTCGACCGGGTCATCAACGGCCTTTCCCGACTCGCCCCGGCGGCCTGAGCCCCGCCGAGGCCCCGCGGGTGCCCCGGGATGGCTAGGCTGCGCCGCGGGTGCAGACCGGTGCATGATCGGCACACCTACCGGCAGCCGGAGAGGGAGGTACGCAGGTGCTGAACAACTACGTACCCATCCTGGTGATGTTCGTGCTCGCCGGCGGTTTCGTCGCCGTGTCGGTCGCCGGCGCTGCGCTGATCGGCCCCCGGCGCTACAACCGGGCCAAGCTGGACGCCTACGAGTGCGGCATCGAGCCCACCCCGCAGCCGATGGGCGGCGGGCACTTCCCGGTGAAGTTCTACCTGACGGCCATGCTGTTCATCGTCTTCGACATCGAGATGATCTTCCTCATCCCCTGGGCCGTCGCGTTCGACCAGCTCGGCCTGTTCGGCCTGGTCGAGATGGCCCTGTTCATCGGCACCGTCTTCGTCGCGTACGCCTATGTGTGGCGGCGCGGCGGTCTGGAGTGGGACTAGTCCATGGGCCTCGAGGAGAAGATCCCGTCCGGCATCGTCCTGACCAGCGTCGAGTCGATCGTCAACTGGTCGCGCAAGTCCTCGCTGTGGCCGGCGACGTTCGGTCTCGCCTGCTGCGCCATCGAGATGATGGCGAGCGGTGCCGGTCGCTACGACATGGCCCGCTTCGGGATGGAGGTCTTCCGCCCGTCCCCCCGACAGGCCGACCTGATGATCGTCGCGGGTCGGGTGAGCCAGAAGATGGCGCCTGTCCTGCGGCAGATCTACGACCAGATGCCCGAGCCCAAGTGGGTCATCGCGATGGGGGTCTGCGCGAGCAGCGGCGGGATGTTCAACAACTACGCGATCGTCCAGGGCGTCGACCACGTCGTGCCCGTCGACATGTACCTGCCGGGCTGCCCGCCCCGGCCGGAGATGCTGCTCGACGCGATCCTGAAGCTGCACGACAAGATCATGGACACCCCGCTCGGCGCCAACGCCGCCCGCCGCGACGCCCCGGACTACGCCCCGCGCGAGCTCGTCGCGAGCAGCGTCCGGCACAGCCCCGAGGGCAAGAAGGCCGCGCGGCAGGCCTGGCGCACCGAGGTAGGTCGATGAGCGTCACCCCGCAGGGCTCACCACCCGCGCGGTCGAGCCCCGACGGCGAGGACGACACGACAGCGGCGGGGTCGGTCTCGAGCGCTGCCGAGCGAGCCGACGTGGCGAGCTCCGCGGTCAGCGCCCAGCAGGCCACCCGGGCCGGGTCGGACATGTTCGGCGCGACCTTCGGCGGCGACACGAGCGGCTACGGCGGTCTGGTGCGCACGCCGGACGCCGGCCTGTCGAGCGAGCGGCCGTACGGCGGCTGGTTCGACGAGGCCGTCGACGCGCTGCAGGAGTCCTACCGGGCTTTCGGGGACGAGGTGACCCGCGTGGTCGTCGACCGCGGCGAGCTCACCCTGCACGTCCGGCGCGAGAGCGTGGCCGCGCTCTGCCGCCATCTTCGCGACAACGCCAACCACCGCTACGAGCTCCTGCTCGGCGTCTCCGGCGTGGACTTCCCGGACCAGGACGAGCGCCTGCACGTCGTCTACCACCTGCTGTCGATGACCTACCGGCGCCGGCTCCGCCTCGAGACCACCTGCAGCGTGGCGGACCCGCACGTCGCCAGCGTCACCGGCGTCTACCCCACGGCCGACTTCCACGAGCGCGAGACCTGGGACATGTTCGGCGTGCAGTTCGACGGCCATCCGGGACTGACCCGGATCCTCATGCCGGACGACTGGGACGGCCACCCGCAGCGCAAGGACTACCCGCTCGGTGGCGTGCCCGTCGAGTACAAGGGCGCGCAGATCCCGCCCCCCGACGAGCGGAGGTCCTACGCGTGACTGCCACGTCAAGACCACCCACGCTCGGTGACAGTGGCGCCGACGCGTTTTCCGGATCACGTGACACGACCGAGGGGACGGTCTACACCGTCACCGGCGGCGACTGGGACACCGTGCTCGGCGCGAACCTCGACGAGGAGCGCATCGTGGTCAACATGGGGCCGCAGCACCCCTCGACGCACGGGGTGCTGCGCCTGGTGATGGAGCTCGACGGCGAGACGGTGACCTCCGCCCGTACCGTCATCGGCTATCTGCACACCGGCATCGAGAAGAACCTCGAATACCGCAACTGGGTGCAGGGCGTCACCTTCGTCACCCGGATGGACTACCTGTCGCCGATCTTCAACGAGACCGCCTACAGCCTGGCCGTCGAGAAGCTGCTCGGTGTCGAGCCGCCGGAGCGCGCCACGGTCATCCGGGTGCTGTGCATGGAGCTCAACCGCATCTCGAGCCACCTCGTGGCCTTCGCCACCGGCGGACTCGAGCTGGGCGCGCTCACCGCGATGACCAACGCCTTCCGCGAGCGCGAGCTGGTGCTCGACGTGCTCGAGATGATCACCGGCCTGCGGATGAACCACGCGTACGTCCGTCCGGGTGGCGTCTCGCAGGACCTCCCGTCCGGTGCGGTCGAGAAGATCCGCGAGCTGCTCGAGATCCTGCCCACCCGCCTCGCGGGCATCGACGACCTGCTGACCGGCAACCCGATCTGGCAGGCCCGCACGCAGAACGTCGCCCACCTGGACGTTCAGGGATGCCTGGCCCTGGGCGTCACCGGTCCGATCCTGCGCTCGGCCGGCCTGGCCTGGGACCTGCGCAAGACCGAGCCCTACTGCGGCTACGAGACCTACGACTTCGACGTGGCGGTCTCCACCGACGCCGACTGCTGGGGGCGGTTCCTGGTCCGCAAGCAGGAGCTGTACGAGTCGCTCAAGATCATCGAGCAGGCGCTCGACAAGCTGCGCCCCGGCCCGGTCATGGTGGCCGACACCAAGATCGCCTGGCCGGCGCAGCTCGCGCTCGGCTCGGACGGGCTGGGCCAGTCCCTCGACCACGTCCAGAAGATCATGGGTACGTCCATGGAGGCGCTGATCCACCACTTCAAGCTGGTCACCGAGGGCTTCCGGGTCCCGGCCGGTCAGGTCTACGTCGCCGTCGAGTCGCCC
>JBBSKF010000165.1:0-6847 GCA_038256525.1 Mycobacteriales bacterium
GCCCCGTCGAACAGGCTGGTGACCGAACCGTCCTCGAAGACCTCCCGGATCGCCCGGGCGATGAGTGGGGCGATCGAGAGCACCGTCAGCCCGTCGAAGCGACGACCGTCGTCGATCGGCAGGGTGTTGGTGACGACCACCTCACAGACGCGGGAGTTCTTCAGCCGGTCGATGGCCGGCCCGGACAGGACCCCGTGCGTCGCCGTGACGACGACGTCGGCGGCGCCGTTGTCGAACAGCAACGAGGCGGCCTTGCTGATCGTGCTGCCCGTGTCGATCATGTCGTCGACCAGGATGCAGGTCTTGCCCTCGACCTGGCCGACGACCTGGCCGACCTTCACCTCGTTGGGCACCCGGGGATCGCGCCGCTTGTGGATGATCGCAAGGCCCGCGCCGAGCCGGTCGGTCCAGCGCTCGGCGACCCGCACCCGGCCGGCGTCCGGTGACACGACCACCAGGTCCCGGTCGCCGTAGCGCTCCTCTACGTGGTCGGCCAGCAGCGGCAGCGCGAACAGGTGGTCGACCGGGCCGTCGAAGAAGCCCTGGATCTGCGCCGTGTGCAGATCGACGGTCATCAGCCGATCCGCGCCCGCGGTCTTGAACAGGTCCGCCACGAGGCGTGCACTGATCGGCTCCCGACCGCGGTGCTTCTTGTCCTGCCGGGCGTACGGGTAGAACGGCATCACCACGGTGATCCGCTTGGCGGAGGCCCGTTTCAGGGCGTCGACCATGAGCAGCGACTCCATGAGCCAGGTGTTGACCGGCGTGGTGATGCTCTGCACCACGAAGGCGTCCGAGCCGCGTACGGACTCCTCGAAGCGCACGAAGATCTCACCGTTGGCGAAGTCGTAGGCGCTTGTCGGGACCGGCAGGACACCGAGGTCCTTGCCGATGTCGTCGGCCAGCTCGGGGAACGCCCTTCCGGAGAACAGCATGAGGTTCTTGCTGCTCTGGATGGTGATGCCGTTCATGGCTGCCCCTGGTCGGTGGGCCGCTTGCGCGCGACCCAGCCCTCGATGTTGCGTTGTCGCGACCGGCCCACACCCAGTGCGCCGGGTGGTACGTCGTCGGTGATGACCGAGCCCGCCGCGGTGTAGGCGCCGTCCCCGATGCTCAGCGGCGCCACGAGCATCGTGTCGCTGCCGACCCGTACATCATTGCCGACCGTGGTGCGGTGCTTGTCACGGCCGTCGTAGTTCACGAAAACCGTTGCCGCGCCGATGTTGCTGCGCTCGCCGATGTCAGCATCACCGACGTACGACAGGTGCGGCACCTTGCTGCGAGCGCCGACCCGGCTGGCCTTGATCTCCACGAACGCGCCGGCCTTGCTCTTCTCACCGAGCTGGGTTCCCGGCCGGAGGTAGGTGTAGGGGCCCACCTCAGCGCCGGTCCCGATCACGGCGCCGACGCAGTGCGCCTTCACGACCCGCGCCCTCTCGCCCACCTCGGTGTCGGTGAGCGTGGTGTCGGGGCCGACGACAGCGCCGGCTCGCACGGTGGTGGTGCCGTGCAGCTGGCAGCCGGGGTGGACCGTTGCGTCTGGCTCGATCCTCACCTCGACGCCGATCCAGGTCGTGGCCGGGTCGACGACGGAGACGCCGGCACGTTGGTGCTGCGCGACGACGAGGTCGCGCAGCAGCCGGCCGGCCTCGGCCAGCTGCACGCGGTCGTTGACCCCCATCGTCTCGCCGGCGCTCTCCGCGAGGTGGGCCGCAATGGTCAACCCCGCCTTCTTGTGCAGGCCGACGACGTCGGTGAGGTACTGCTCGCCCTGGGCGTTCTCGGTCGTCAGCTGCTGCAGCGCGCTGCGCAACTGCTCGGCGTCGAAGGCGTAGACGCTGGTGGCGACCTCGCGGATCGCGCGGATCGCGTCGTCGGCGTCCTTGTGCTCGACGACCGCAGCCACCGATCCCCCTTCGCGCACCACCCGGCCGTAGCCGGTCGGGTCCGGGAGCTCAGCGGTCAGCAGCGTGGTCGCGGCGTGGGCGAGGCGGTGGGTCTCGAGCAACGCGGTCAGGGTGGTGGCGGTGAGCAGCGGCGCGTCGCCCGGGACCACCACGACGGTGCCGGTCAGGTCCGGCAGCGTGTCCAGTGCGACTCGCACGGCGTGACCGGTGCCGTGCTGCTGCTCCTGGACGACGGCTCGGGCCGCCGGGTCGAGCTCGGCGAGGTGGGCGCTCACCTGCTCGCGGGCGTGCCCGACGACCACCAGCAGGTGCTCTGGCTCCAGGGCGCGGGCGGCAACCACCACGTGGCCGAGCATCGAACGGCCACCGAGCTCGTGCAGCACCTTCGGCGTCGTCGCGCTTCTCATGCGGGTGCCCTCACCGGCCGCGAGGACGACGACTGCGGCGAGCCGCGCGTCGGTCACTGGACCTCCTCGCCGGTGGGCCGAGCGCCGGGAACCCGGCGCGGGCGAGTCTACCGACCGACGATAATCACTTTACGTAAGCCCACAACTACGCTCGGCTGCCTGGACTCGAACCAGGATCGCATGGCACCAAAAGCCAGCAGGATACCGTTACCCCACAGCCGAATGTTTGTCAAGTACTTTCCGAGACCTTTCTCGCATCGGTCAAGAGGACGAGTCTGGCAGCTTCCCGCCCGCCCCGAGCAGGGCTCCGACGACCCATCCTTCAACCTGTTGCAACAACTGCGCACCCCGGCGGACGTAGATGCTCAGGCACCCGTGATAAGTGTCGCCGACATTCTTCCTGTTCGTGAGCGGCTTGTGCCGCTTGATCGTCGCCGGTGCAAACGACAGGTCAGGCAGTTCCAGGATGCCACGCCAGTACGTCTCGGCTGCCTTGACGTCAGCGGTTTCGTGGATCTGGAGCCGGACGACCCAACGTTCGGGAGGAACATCGACAAGCGCAAGCCACCGAACGAAAAGACGCATGAGGAGGGGATCGCTGTTGATGAAGCAGAAGTTCGCTCGCTTGCGCCAAGGCTTGCTCTTCGCCCCCTCGCACCAGTAGGCGATCGCGCCGAGAAGCAGAAGGGTGTGGTCGTCGACCTCACCAACTTCTCTAGCCGCTGCCAGCTTTCGTTGCTGCTCAGCCACGTCCCGCTGTCGCCTGTCATCCTCCCATCGTCGCGCGGACATCATCGCGACATGAGCGGCGTCGCCCCCGTGACGGGCACGGGCAGGAACGGGAATGCCTTGCGTGTCGACGAATGCCGTCTTCACAGAGACGCCATAGTGAGAAGCGATCTCCCGCAGCAGCCAACCCTGCGTCCGCAGCCTCCTGGCGCCCGCGCGACGATCGTGACCCTGAGTGGCACTCGGGTCGGAGTCGACCCGGTCGCCCACCTCGTTGCTGAACTCGAGCGGCAGGGTGGGCTGGGGGTTCGGCAGGTCCCGCAGCCACAAGGAACACGACCCCTTGCTGATGCCGAGCTCGCTGCAGATGTCGTCGTACGTTCGCCCCGAGAGGCGCATCTGCACGGCGATCTTCCGCTCGTCATCCTTCGCCTGAGGCCGCCGCAGACTGGAGGGGAGCGTTGACCCCGTAGCAGTTCCGATGTCAAGGCATCGCCCGTGCCCAACTCAGAACGAATGTCCCGGCGAGACTTGCCGGCCGCTCTCAGTGCCAGCGCACGCTCGCCAAGCTCGCGCTTCTCGTCAGCCGTGCGGTGTCGACCCATGTATGCCTCCCCGGTTGACCAGCAATCCTGCTTCCTGACAGACAGTTTCGCGCAAGGGTCTGACAAAACCCAAGCGGCAGCGGGCCACGGACTCCACCTACGGAGGCGTAGGTTACGGTGGCGTAGACCGAAGCCGCCCACCCCGGTGAGGACCTGCTTTGACCCCTCCGACGACGGCTCCGTCCGTTCTCGACGCCCCCCCAGCCGGACCTGCCGAAGCTGACGAGTGCCGCCCCTTACAGGAGATCCCCCGAACCAAGTTGTGGGCCCGCCTCGAGCAGGTCGCCCTCGCCGCCTTTATCGCGGTCCCCCTGGTAGCGGTCGTCGCGAGCGGCTTCGTCCTGTGGGGCAACGGCCTGTCCTGGCGGGACGTGGTCCTGTCCGCCGTCTTCTACGCCATCAGCGGTCACGGCATCACCGTCGGCTTCCACCGCTACTTCACGCATCGCTCCTTCAAGACCGGGCGGCCGCTGCGGATCGCGCTCGCGATAGCCGGCAGCCTTGCCGTCGAGGGTCCGGTCACCCGATGGGTCGCCGACCACCGGCGGCACCACGCGTACTCCGATGAAGAAGGCGACCCGCACTCGCCCTGGCGCTACGGCAGCAGCTTCGGGGCACTGCGCAAGGGCCTGTGGCATGCGCACATCGGCTGGCTGTTCGACATCGAGCAGACAGACCAGCAGCGCTTCGCCCCGGATCTGCTTGCGGACAAAGACATTCGGCTGGTCAATCGGCTGTTTCCGGTCTGGGTGGCGGTGTCGCTCGGGCTCCCGGCGCTGCTCGGTGGCGCCTGGGCCGCAGCCGTCGGGGAGTCGGCGACGACCGGCGCACTGACCGCGTTCTTCTGGGCCAGCGTCGTGCGGATGGCGGTCCTGCACCACGTGACCTGGTCCATCAACTCGATCTGCCACGCCGTCGGGGACCGGCCGTTCCTGACCAGCGACCAGTCGCGCAACGTCTGGCCGCTCGCCGTCATCTCGATGGGCGAGTCATGGCACAACCTGCACCACGCCGATCCGACCGCCGCCCGACACGGGGTGGACCGCTGGCAGCTCGACAGCTCCGCCGAGCTGATCCGCGGGTTCGAGAAGCTCGGCTGGGCAAGGGATGTCCGCTGGCCGAGCCGCAGCCGCCTCGACGCTCGCCGGGCGGCGAACCGGTCCTGACCTCGCCACCACGCCGGACCCGCATGACCGGAACCCAGCGACGCGAACAGCTGCTCGACGTCGGGCGGTCGCTGTTCGCCGAGCGCGGATACGACGGCACGTCGGTGGAGGAGGTCGCGCTGCGGGCCGGTGTGTCCAAGCCAGTCGTGTACGAGCACTTCGGCGGCAAGGAGGGGCTCTACGCGGTCGTCGTCCACCGCGAGGTGGAGCGGCTGCTGACCAGCTTCACCGGTGCCCTCTCGGCTCGCTCACCCAAGCGGCTGCTCGAACAGGCGACCCTCGCCCTGCTCACCTACGTCGAGGACGAGTCCGACGGCTTCCGCATCCTCGTCCGTGAGTCACCGGTGCCGCTCGCGGACAGCGGCGGGTTCGCGACGATCATCAGCGATGTCGCGAGCCAGGTGGAGCACATCCTCGCCGCCGAGTTCGCCGCGCGCGGTTTCCGGACGACGCTGGCGGGCCTGTACTCCCAGGCGCTGGTCGGGCAGGTCGCGCTCGTCGGCCAGTGGTGGCTCGACAACCGCTCGCCCGACCGGGACGAGGTGGCCGCCCACCTGGTCAACCTGGCCTGGAACGGCCTGTCGGCGCTGAAGCCCGAGCCGGAACGCAGGTGATCAACGCCGGGATGGGGCGCTCAGGCCCCGGACTGCTCGTAGAGCTCGAGCCAGGTGTCCTCGAGCGCGGCCTTCTCGGCCTGCGCCGTCCGGAGCTGCTCGTCCAGGGCGGTCACCGCGGCGAAGTCGGCCGCCTGCTCGGCAAGCCGCGCGTGCAGCCCCGCCTCGCGCTGGTCGAGCCGCGCGATCTCCCGCTCTACCCGCGACAGCTCTTTCTTCGCCGCCCGGCTGTCGCCCCCGCCTTTCGCCTTCGGCGCAGCGGCCGGCGCGGCCCGGCGTCGCTTGGCGAGATATTCCTCCACACCGCCCGGCAGCGCGGCGACCGTGCCGTCGCCCATGAGCGAAGCGGTGACCGTCGTGACGCGCTCCAGGAAATAGCGGTCGTGGCTGACCACGATCAGCGTGCCCGGCCAGCCGTCGAGCAGGTCCTCGAGGGCGTTGAGGGTGTCGATGTCGAGGTCGTTGGTCGGCTCGTCGAGCAGGATCACGTTGGGCTCGCCCATCAGCAGCCGCAGGATCTGCAGCCGCCGCCGCTCACCGCCGGACAGGTCACCTACCCGGGTCCACTGCGCGTTGCCGGTGAAGCCGAACCGGTCCGCGAGCGACGACGCCCCGATCGTCTTGCCGCCGCCGAGGTCGACGACCTTCGCGACCTGCTCGACCGCCTCCAGCACCCGCAGCATCGGGTCGAGCTCGGCCACCTCCTGCGAGAGATAGGCCGGCTTGACCGTCTGGCCCACGACGACCCGCCCGGAGTCCGGCGTCAGCGCCCCGACGAGCAGCTTCAGCACCGTTGACTTCCCGGCCCCGTTCACACCCACGACGCCGACCCGGTCGCCGGGCCCGAGGTTCCAGTCAACCGCGTCGAGCAGCACCTTCTTGCCGAACGCCATCGTGACGCCGTGCAGCTCGTACACCGTCTTGCCGAGGCGCGCGGCGGAGAAGCGCTGCAGCGCGATGTCGTCGCGCGCGGGCGGCTCGTCGGCAATCAGCGCGTTCGCGGCGTCGATGCGGAACTGCGGCTTGGAGGTGCGCGCCGGCGGGCCTCGGCGCAGCCACGCGAGCTCCTTCTTCACGAGCTGCAGTCGCTTCTGCTCCGCCGTCCCGGCCATCCGGTCGCGCTCGGCGCGGGCCAGGACGTACGCGGAGTAGCCGCCGTCGTAGGAGTCGACGACGCCGTCGTGCACCTCCCAGGTGGTGGTGTTGACCTCGTCGAGGAACCAGCGGTCGTGCGTGACGACCAGATGGGCCTGCGACGGACTCCGTTGCTGAAGGTGCCCGGCCAGCCACGCGACACCCTCGACGTCGAGGTGGTTGGTCGGCTCGTCGAGCACCAGCAGGTCCCACTCCTGGACGAGCAGCGCCGCGAGGGCCACCCGGCGCCGCTCGCCGCCGGACATGGTCTCGACCGTGCTGTCC
>JBBSKF010000166.1:0-6730 GCA_038256525.1 Mycobacteriales bacterium
GACTGCGACGGCGACACGCTGCTGGTCCGGGTCGACCAGGTCGGTGGCGCCTGCCACACCGGCGACCGCACCTGTTTCGACGTCGCCGACCTGCCGGTCGTGCAGGGGCACCGGCCGGCATGAGTCAGCAACGTCCATGACACTCGGTTCCACCACGAGCCGAGAGCAGTACGCCGCGTTGACCGGCGCGGCGGTCCGGCCCGTCACCCGCCGGTTGCTCGCCGATGGGGAGACCGCGGTCGGCATCTACCGCAAGCTCGCCGGCAACCGGCCCGGCACCTTCCTGCTGGAGTCGGCCGAGCAGGGTCGCTCCTGGTCGCGCTGGTCGTTCGTCGGCGTCCGCTGCGGAGGTGTCCTGACCGAGCGGGACGGCCGGGCGGTGTGGCTCGGGATCGGGCTGCCCACCACCAGCGACGACCCGCTGGAAGCGCTGCAGCAGGCCGACGCGATGCTGCGCTCGGCCAAACCGGCCGGCGCACCCCCGCTGACCGCGGGCCTGGTCGGCTATCTCGGCTACGACCTCGTACGACGTCTCGAACGCCTGCCGGCCACCGCGCCGGACGAGATCGGCATGCCCGAGATCGCCATGATGCTCGCCACCGACCTCGCCGTGCTCGACCACAGCGACGGCACCGCCCTGCTGATCGCCAACGTGCTGCCGGGGGCCGATCCGGACACCGCCTACGACGACGCGGTCGCGCGCCTGGATGCGATGACCGCCGACCTGTCGAGGGCGAGCGAGCCCAGTGTCGCGACGCTCGACCCCACAGCCTTCCCGGACGTCACCCGGCGGACCTCACCCGAGCAGTACTGCGCCGGGGTCGAGCAGATCCGCGAGCACATCCGGGCCGGGGATGCCTTCCAGGTGGTGCTGAGCCAGCGCTTCGAGGTCGCCACCGAGGTCGACGCGCTCGACGTCTACCGGGTGCTGCGGGCGAGCAACCCCTCGCCGTACATGTACCTGCTGCGCTTCGAGGGGGCCGAGTCGCCGTACGACGTCGTCGGCTCGTCACCCGAGGCGCTCGTGACGGTCACCGGGGACCGGGCGGTTGTCCACCCGCCGGCCGGCAGCCGGCCGCGGGGAGCCACCCCGCAGGAGGACCTCGAGCTGGCCGAGGCGCTCCGCCGCGACCCCAAGGAGCGGGCCGAGCACGTGATGCTGGTCGATCTCGCGCGCAACGACCTGGGTCGGGTCTGCACCCCGGGGACCGTCGACGTGACGGACTTCATGCGGGTCGAGCTCTACAGCCACATCATGCATCTGGTGTCGACGGTGTACGGGCAGCTGCGCCCGGGGATGTCGGCGCTCGACGTGCTGCGGGCGACCTTCCCGGCGGGCACCGTCTCGGGTGCGCCCAAGCCGCGGGCGATGGAGATCATCGAGGCGCTGGAGCCGTCCCGCCGGTCGCTGTATGCCGGCACCGTCGGATACGTCGACGCGGGCGGCGACATGGACATGGCCATCGCGATCCGCACCGCGGTGCTCCACAAGGGCCGCGCCTTCGTGCAGGCCGGAGCCGGGATCGTCGCCGACAGCGACCCCGCGACCGAACAGGTCGAGTGCGAGAACAAGGCGGCCGCGGTGCTGCGGGCGATCGCCGCGGCGGCCACCCTGTCCTCGCCTCACCTGGCCCCTGCCGACAGGCTGCCGCTACCCCCCGGTTAGCCTCGAAATCAGGCAGTTCGACCGAGAGGATCCCCGTGAGCGTGCTCGACGACCTGCTCGTCGGGGTGCGCGAGGACCTGGCCGACCGGCAGTCGCGCACGTCACTCGACCAGCTCAAGCAGCGGGCTGCCGCCCGGCCGGCTCCCCTGGACGGGGTCGCCCCACTGCGCCAGCCGGGTGTGGCGGTCATCGCCGAGGTCAAGCGCAGCAGTCCGTCCAAGGGGGCGCTCGCAGCCATCGCCGACCCGGCCGGCCTCGCTGCCGACTACGAGGCGGGTGGTGCCAGCGTCATCAGCGTGCTCACCGAGGGCCGCAAGTTCGGTGGCAGCCTGGCCGACCTCGAGGTGGTGCGGGCACGGGTCGCCGTACCCCTGCTGCGCAAGGACTTCGTCGTCTCGAGCTATCAGCTGTGGGAGGCCAGGGCCTACGGCGCGGACCTCGCCCTGCTCATCGTCGCCGCGCTCGAGCAGCCGGCCCTCGTCTCGCTGGTCGAGCGCACCCGCTCGCTCGGGATGACAGCGCTCGTCGAGGTGCACGACGAGGACGAACTCGCCCGCGCCGTGGACGCAGGCGCCCGCGTGATCGGCGTCAACGCGCGCAACCTCAAGACCCTCGAGGTCGACCGCACCGTCTTCGGCCGGCTCTCGCCGCTCATCCCGGAGGGCATCGTCAAGATCGCCGAATCCGGGGTGCGCGGACCGCACGACCTGCTCGCCTACGCCGCCGCGGGCGCCGACGCGGTCCTGGTCGGCGAGGGCGTCGTCGTCGGCGGGAACCCGCGGCAGGCCGTCGCCGAGCTCGTCACCGCAGGCAATCACCCCTCCGCGCGCGGGCTGGAGCCGTGAGCTTCCCGGATGCGGCAGGGCACTTCGGCCCGTACGGCGGTCGTTTCGTCCCGGAGGCGCTGGTCGCGGCACTCGACGAGCTGACCGCGGCGCACCTCGCCGCGCGTACCGACTCGGTGTTCCTCACCGAGCTGGACCGGCTGCTCACGACCTACGCCGGTCGGCCGACACCGCTGAGCGATGGACGCCGCCTGTCCGAGCGCCTCGGCGGAGCGCGGGTCCTGCTCAAGCGTGAGGACCTGGCGCACACCGGCAGCCACAAGATCAACAATGTCCTAGGGCAAGCCTTGCTGACCAAGGCGATGGGCAAGAAGCGGGTCATCGCCGAGACCGGCGCCGGTCAGCACGGTGTCGCGACCGCGACCGCGTGCGCGCTGTTCGGCTTCGACTGCACGGTCTACATGGGGGAGGAGGACACCCGCCGGCAGGCGCTCAACGTGGCCCGGATGCGGCTGCTCGGCGCCGAGGTCGTGCCGGTCTCCAGCGGCACGAAGACGCTCAAGGACGCCACCAACGAGGCCATGCGGGACTGGGTCACCAACGTCGAGACGACGCACTACGTCATCGGCTCGGTGGTCGGGCCGCACCCGTTCCCCATGCTGGTGAGGGACTTTCAGCGCATCATCGGTGTGGAGGCTCGTCAGCAGTGCCTCGACCTCGTCGGCCGACTGCCCGACGCCGTCGTGGCCTGCGTCGGTGGCGGGAGCAACGCAATGGGGTTGTTCCATCCGTTCCTCGACGACGCCTCCGTCGCGCTCGTCGGCTGCGAGGCCGGCGGCGACGGGGTGGAGACCGGGCGCCACGCGGCGCCGCTCACGGCTGGCAGCCCCGGTGTGCTGCACGGCTCGCGCAGCTATCTGATGCAGGACGAGGACGGCCAGACGCTCGACACGACCTCGATCAGCGCGGGCCTGGACTACCCCGGTGTCGGCCCTGAGCACTCGCTGCTGCGCGACAGCGGCCGGGCCACCTACACCGGCATCCCGGACGGGCAGGCGATGGCCGCGCTCGAGGTCGTCGCGAAGTCCGAGGGCATCCTCGTCGCCATCGAGACGGCGCACGCCTTCGCCGGTGCCTTCGCCTGGGTCGAGCAGCAGGACGGCGACCCGGCCGACCTGGTCGTGATCGTCAACACCTCCGGGCGCGGCGACAAGGACGCCGACACCGCGGCCCGCTGGTTCGGCCTGGTGACCGGTGAGGAGGTCGCCGAGTCCGAGCTGGTGCGGGCCCGGGAGGGCGAGCAGCCGTGAAGCCCCACCTTCCGGAGCCAGGTAGGGGATGCTGCTCCGATGCGCATCCGGGAGCTCGTCGCGGTGCTCGCCCTGACCGTCGGGACAGTCGGTTGCGGGACGCCGGCGGCAGACGACGCGGCACCGATCCGGGGGACGACCGACCTGGTGGATCCGACGCCTGTCGAGCTGGTCCCGGCCCCGCCGGCCGCGCCGACTCCGCCGCCCATTGCTGTGCCCTCCGCTCCGCTGCCCCTGCCTGCCGCGGTTACGGACGTGCTTGTCCTCACGTCCCCGGAACCCCCGCCACCGCCACCGCCGCCCCCACCCCCGCCACCTCCGCGGGTCCGCTCGGTCGTGGAACAGCCGTGGACGCCATTCGCCACCGTGCTCGGGCTGACACTCCACCATCCGTCGCGGCGGATGGAGCGGATCGGGTTCCACCAGTCGAGTCACGACGGGGCCCGCATGCTCGATCCGCTGCCGACCGCTGCCGACCCCGTCACCTTGACCACCCGCAACCGCGGGACGGGGGCGCGCACGTCGGCCGACATGGTGATGGACCCCGACGTGGAGGTGCGGTCGCCGGTGGACGGCACCGTGATCCGGAGCGGGACCTACGTCCTCTACTGCAAGTACTCCGACGACTTCGTGGTCATCGAGCCGGTGGACCGGCCCGGGATCGAGGTCAAGCTGATCCACATCGACGGGGTTCAGGTGAAGGCCGGTGACCGCGTCGTCGCGGGCAAGACCGTCCTCGCACCGAGGCCCACGAAGCTCCCGTTCGAGTCGCAGGTCGACCGGCTCCGGTCGGCCGACCCAGCCTGGCCGCATGCCCACCTCGAGGTCGTCGACACGGCCATCCCCGACCGCCCTTCCCCCGGCGGCGGCTGCCCCTGACGACCGAGGCCCGCGATGAGCACGCTCGACGAGCTGTTCGCGCGCTGTCGCGCTGAGGGACGGGCGGCGCTGATCGGCTACCTGCCGGCCGGCTTCCCGTCGTACGAACTGGCGGTCGAGGCGATGACGGCGATGGTTGAGGGCGGCGTCGACGCCGTCGAGGTCGGCATGCCCTACTCCGATCCGCTCATGGAGGGGCCGGTGATCCAGGCCGCCCACCAGGCCTCGCTCGACGCGGGGACGCGGCAGGCCGACGTCCTTCATACCGTCCGGGCGGTCGCTGCCACCAAAGCGCCGACGCTGGTGATGGGCTACTGGAACCCGGTGCACCGCTACGGTTTCCGTCGTTGGGGGCAGGCGCTCAAGGACGCCGGGGGAGTCGGGGCGATCACGCCGGACCTGATCCCCGAGGAGGCGCCGGAGTGGTTGGAGGTGTGTCGCGACCTCGATCTGGACCCGGTGTTCCTGGTCGCGCCGAGCAGCACCGACGAGCGGATCGCCGTGATCGGCCGCACCAATCGTGGCTTCGTCTACGCGGCCGCCGTCATGGGTGTCACCGGAGCGCGGGCGCAGGTCGGCGCCGGGGCCCGGGAGCTGGTCAGCCGGGTGCGCGCGCAGACGCCGCTACCGGTCGCCGTCGGGCTGGGTGTGAGCACAGGGGCGCAGGCAGCCGAGGTCGCGGGCTTCGCCGACGGGGTGGTCGTCGGCTCGGCGCTGGTGGTCGCGCTGCGCGACGGCGGGGTCGAGGCGGTGCGCCGGCTGGCGGTCGAGCTGGCGCAGGGGGTGCGTGCCCCCGTACGCCTCTGAGCACTCCCACCCGCCGGCTCACCGCAGGAGGCGGCGCGTGACGGGCCCGCCTAGGCTGGCTGGGTGAGCCTTGCCTACCTGCCCAGCCCGTCGACGGGTGTGTGGCAGATCGGGCCGTTCCCGCTGCGGGCCTACGCGCTGGCCATCCTGCTGGGGGTCGTCGCCGCGGTCGTGATCGGCGAGCGACGGTGGGTCGCGCGTGGCGGCACGAAAGGCGTCGTCACCGACGTCGCGACGATCGCCGTGCCGTTCGGCATCATCGGGGCCCGGATCTACCACGTGGTGACCAGCCCAGCCCCCTACCTCGACGATCCGGTCAGCGCGCTCTACATCTGGCAGGGGGGGCTCGGCATCCCCGGTGGGATCGCCGGCGGGTTCCTGGCGGCCTACGTCATGTGCCGCCGGCGCGGGCTGTCGAAGGGCGCGTTCGCCGACAGCGTCGCCCCGGGCATCGCCGTCGCCCAGGCCATCGGCCGGCTGGGCAACTGGTTCAACTCCGAGCTCTTCGGTCGCCCCACGACGCTGCCGTGGGGGCTCGAGATCGACCCGGACAACCCGGACGCGGTGCCCGGCGCCGCCGCCTACCACCCCACCTTCCTGTACGAGTTGTTGTGGAACCTCGGCGTCGCGGGTCTCGTGATCTGGGCCGACCGGCGGTGGAAGCTCGGCGGCGGAAGGGTCTTCGCGCTCTATCTCGCTGCCTACGCGGTGGGCCGCTTCTGGATCGAGGCGCTGCGGATCGACGACGCGAACACCTTCCTGGGGCTCCGGCTCAACGAGTACATGGCGGCGGTGGTCTTCGTCGGGGCGGTCGCCTACCTGCGCCTGCGCCGCAAGGTCGGCCGGGAGGCGCAGGTCGAGCCGGCAAAGGCTCCCGAGTCACAGCCCGAGCCCAAGTCCAAGCCCAAGTCCAAGCCCAAGTCCAAGCCTGAGCCGAAGCCCGAGCTCGAGGACGCCTCATGAGCACGCCCGAGACCCGCCGGGTGACCCCGGAGCACCACCACGACCACCGCGACGTCACCGGCGGATGGCTGCGCCCGGCCGTCTTCGGGGTGATGGACGGCCTGGTGAGCAACACCGCTCTCATCGCCGGGGTCGCGGCCGGCGTGGACGACCCCCGCACGGTGCTGCTCGCCGGCTTTGCCGGGCTGGCCGCCGGGGCGTTCTCGATGGCCACCGGGGAGTACGTCTCGGTCGCCTCCCAAGCCGAGCTGACCCAGGCCGAGATCGAGATCGAGAAGGCCGAGATCCGGCGGGTGCCCGACGCCGAGGAGGCCGAGCTC
>JBBSKF010000167.1:0-6708 GCA_038256525.1 Mycobacteriales bacterium
ACCAACGGCACCGCCTACACCTTCACCGTCACCGCGACGAACGCGATCGGCACCAGCCCGGCCAGCGAGCCGAGCAACAGCATCACTCCGGCCGCGCCGCCACCGGCGACAGCGCCGGGCGCGCCGACCGCGGTGACCGCGACCGCCGGGAACACCCAGGCGACGGTGAGCTTCACCCCGCCGGCCAGCACGGGTGGTTCCCCGATCACCGGTTTCACGGTGACCAGCAGCCCGGGTGGCCTGACCGCGACCGGTGCGGGTTCGCCGTTGACGGTGACCGGGTTGACCAACGGCACCGCCTACACCTTCACCGTCACCGCGACGAACGCGATCGGCACCAGCCCGGCCAGCGAGCCGAGCGCTGCGGTCAGCCCCGCCGCAACGGCTGTGACGCCAACGCCGACACCGGGACCATCACCGACGCCAACGACATCGTCAGGCCCGACGTCCCGAGGGTCGACGTCACCTGTCTTCTCGAACCTTCCGACCAGCGGTATCGGGCTGTCCGCCATGTTCTGGCTCGCCGGTGGCCTCCTCGGCTTGGGCATGCTGTTCGTTCAGGGAGGTCGGCACCGGCACCGCCCGCATGTCCTGTCACGTTCGACAGCGGTTCGACGCGCCGTGCAAGGTCGTCTGGGCTGAGCTGAGCCGAGCTGTCATTCGGGCTCGTCAGCAGAGGCCTTCCAACCTGGTTGACCGACCCTGCGCCATGGCGACGTGTAGCCTCATCCACAGGCAAGCGGTGTGGTGCTCGGTGAGGGGTTCGTTCGCCACTCGTACACCTGACGTCCCCTCGCAGGCACGCAGCGGGTTGCCGGCCCGTCGATTGCATGGTGGAGCCTTGACTGAGCCCGTGCACGTCGATGCTTCTGCCGGAGGATTCGATGCTTCTGCCGGAGGATTTCGCGTGAGTTCTGGACAACGGAGCAGGGTGTCCCGACGCGAGGGCGCCGGGATTGCCCTGATCACCGTCCTCGCGTTGACGGTCGCCGGTGCCGGCGTCACAGCACCGGGGTCGGAGGGCGGCCCGGACCGGTTGATCCAGGAGCGCCTCGTCATGCCTGAGGCCATCGAGCAGACGCCTGACCAACAGAAGCCGGAGACTGTCAGCTACGACAAGATCTGGCGCGCGGACGTCGCCGCCATCATGGGATCGGCCGAGCCGCCGGTGTCGGCGACCACCGTCCTGCCGCTGCTCGAACCCACCGACTCGCGCGTCGACCTCACGGGCATCCCGGCACGCGTGCTCGAGGCCTACATTGCCGCCGCCGACCGGCTGGCACGCGAGCAGCCGCGGTGCGACCTGGAGTGGCCGCTGCTGGCCGGGATCGGCCTGGTCGAGTCCGGCCACGGCACCTTCGGCGGCGCGTCGGTGGGCACGGACGGCCGGATCGTTCCCGAGATCATCGGGGTGCAGCTGAACGGGGCCGGGCCGGTCGCGGAGATCCGCGACACCGACGGCGGAGCGTACGACCGCGATGTCGTCTACGACCGAGCCGTCGGTCCGATGCAGTTCATCCCCGGCACCTGGGCGCTGCACGGCGCGGACGCTGACGGCGACGGCCGAAAGAACCCGCACGACATCGATGACGTGGCGCTCGGGGCCGGCCGCTACCTGTGCGCCGCCGGCGGCGGCTCGTTGTCCGACCCGGCCACGCTGGTGCGCGCCGTCTTCGCCTACAACAACTCCAACGACTATGTACGCCTGGTGCTCACTCTCGCTGCAGGCTATGCCGGCGCGACGCCGGAGAGCCTGGGGGTCGGCCTGCTGCCGCCGCCCACGCCCGCCCCGCCGTCGCCGCCGCCCACCCCGTCGCCGGACGCACCGGTGCTGGCGGCCGGCGCCCCGGTGGCGCCGCAGAGCCCGGCTGCGGGCCCCGGCGACTCTGTCTCGGTCACCACTGTCGACCCGCAGCCTTCGGATCCCTCGCCTGCCACCACGCCGTCTCCGGCCAATGAGACGCCGGCGCCGACCCCGAGTCCTGAGCCGACCGTCGAGCCGTCACCGAGCCCGAGCGAGACGCCGCCCACGGCCGACCCCAGCCCGTCCCCCTCGCCCGCCGACGTCAGCCCGACGCCGAACCCCTGAACGCGCCCTTTCGTCGGGCCGCCGCGCTCAGTTGACGTCAACGCCGAATCATCTGGGCAGCTGGCTCGCCGGGGAAGCCGACGGTGGGCAGCTTGCGCACTGCGCGTGCTTACCGCCGTCGCAGCTGACGAGATAGCGCGCCCAGGTGCGTGCCGGCAGCCAGCTCGGCGGTCACTCCGTGATCGTCCTGCTTCGCCCGACCGGTTCGCAGTCCGCCCCGGATATCGACACCGAGTCCGTGGCGTGCTCTCCGCATCCCGCCCTGACCGCTTGAGTGCCGTTGCGGATGAGTGCGAGTCAGAGGAGATCGGAAGGGATCAGGTCGACAGCGAACGGGCGGTCGATGTGCAGCGGCTGCGAGCCTCGGACCCGGGCCAACTCCTCGTACGCGCCATCGACGAGACAAAGCAACGTCAGCGACGGGACGTCGAGATCGACCAGGAGATACTGCTCGACGCCGCACTGCTCGTACAGGCTCCGCTTGAGCAGGACGTCTTTGGTTCGCGTGGACGGCGACAGCACCTCCACCACCAAGAGAGGTGGGACGCTGATCGCCGGCCCGTCATCGATCTGGCGGTTCACGACAAGCAGGTCCGGCTGGAGCGATCGACGTGCGATGACCCGGCTGCGGGCCGACCTGCGACTGGCTGTGAAAAACTGCCGCCACCCGGGGGTGTCGGACCATCAACCGCTCCTGCGTACAAGATCCACGGGGACTTTGAGGTGCAATCACCGTGGTGATCCACTTCAAAGTCCGCGTGGATCACCCGTGGGTCGCGGCTCAGCCGCGGTCGTACAACCCGTACGCGGCGTGCAGCGCGTCGGCGAGTGCCCACTCGTCGTCATCGTCCAGGTAGCCGATGAACTCCCCGATGAGGTCGGCTGGCACGGTGGTGACGTCGTCACAGTTGATCACGCTGTCGTGATCCAGGCCGTTCCGGGTGCCGACCGGCACCTCGCTGGCCAAGCCCCGCGTGGTGCTGGTGATCGGAGCGATGGTGATTCCGGCGAAGTACCCGAGGGCCGCCTCTCGGGTGAGCAGGACTGCCGGCCGGACCTTGTCGAGCTGCACCTTGTGAATGGCTCGCATCAGTCGAGGTGCGCAAGCGAGCGCGCGGCGTTCCTACGTCGGAAGTCAGCCAGCTCAGGGGTGGGATCATCGAGCGCTCCGGCTGCTCGCAACTTCTCGAGATCAGCCAGGTCCCGTTGGCGCCGAGCCTCCCGCTCGACCAACCAGGTCAAGTACTGCGCCCGGCTCTCGAACCGGCCGTTCCGCACGACGGCGTCGATGTGGTCAGCGGCGCGGTCGCTCACGCGGACCGTCATCTGGATGCTCACGCCAGGAGCATACCGCCCCGGTATGGGACCGGGCCGGAACCAACCGCTCCAGCGGCAGGAACGCCAGCAGCGCGACGCAGTGCGGCAGGAAGATGATCGTGACCATCGAGAACGTCATGAGGTGGAAGCCGAGGAACAGCCCGGCCAGCCCCCACGTCACCCGCGGGTCCCGCCAGCGCACCAGCAGCAGGGGAGCGACGACCAGCTCGAGCAGCATCACCCCGTACGCCGCGGCATGCAGCACGACCGGCACGTCCAGCAGCGGTTCGGACAGGGGGGTGTTGCGGCGGACGACGGCCCGCGTCAGCGTGGCGCCGTCGACCCAGTCCCAGCCGCCGAACCGGATCTTGGCGACCGCAGCCAGGGTGTACGTCGCGACGACGGCCAACGCGATCACCGCCAGTGCCCAGCCGGCCGCCTCGGTCCGGTCCCGCGACCGAAGCGCGGCGCGGCCCACGCTCGGGAGTACGAAAAGGGCTACCAGGAAAGCGAACCGGTCGTGGTCGACCTTGCCGTAGCTCATCGCCACGACCATCCACTCGAAGTAGAGCACCGCGACGAGCCAGCCGGTGAGCCGGGGGAGCCGGTCGCGCACGGCGGCGAGTGCAGCCGCGAGGGCCGCGAGCACCAGCACCACCTGCAGGACCTCGACCCACGGCCCGGGTGTGGGCAACGGCAGGAGCCGACCGATGCGCAACGGCACGTACAGCTCACCCGGGACCGAGGCGTGTCCGTTGACCCACGCCGTGGTCAGGAGCACGTCCACCGGGACGAACAGGTAGACGATCACCCGCAGGACAGCGATGCGGGCCAGGGGAGCGGGGGAGTACGGCCAGCGCGCCACGAGGCGGGCCGGTCGGGCCGCGGTGGAGGTGCTCACGGCGCCTGCCATCGGGCCAGCACCAGCTCGCGTTGCTCACCGGTCGGTCGGCTGTCGCGCAGCTGATACAGGCGCTCGACCACCCGGATCTCGACCAAGCGCGGCTCGTCCGGTCGCAGCCGGGCGTGCGCGGTAGCCAGCGCCGCGAGCAGTTCCGGCTGGGCCCGGAAGCGCTCGGCCTGCCCTTCGATCTCGGCCCGTCGCAGCCCGGTCGCACTCTCGTCGACGACCCGCAGCCGGCCGCTGCTGTCGACGGCCTCGACGCGGGTGTCGGGCACCAGGCCGTTCGGGTCGTCGCGCCCCGCGTACATCTTGAAAGGACCGAACGGAAAGTCGTCGTCGTCACCCACGAAGGTGCCGGCAAGGACCAGCACGACGAGCACAGCCGTCACGGCTGAGCGCAAGCTGCGTCCGGTCGCGGTCAGCACCCATGGAGCCTATCGACGCGGGGCGTGATCGAGTGGCAGTGTGACCACACTTGTCGAGATCGGACCGCCGTTGGCGGTCGCGCTCGTCGCCCTCGTCCTGCTCGGCTCCGCCGTAGCGGTCTACGGCGAGCTCGGTCACGGGCGCAACGTCCTGACCGCCGCCGTGCGCGCCGGGGTGCAGCTGGCGCTGGTCGCTTTGCTGCTGACGGCGATCGTCGGATCGCTGGCGGCGAGCTTCGCCTTCGTCACCGCGATGTACGCCGTGGCGACCTTCACTGCCGGCCGGCGATTGGTGCGCTCGCGTTGCGGGCTGTACTGCGCCATCCCCATCGGTGCCGGGACGCTGCCCGTCGTGGCGGGACTGCTGGTGCTGGGGGTCCTGCCGGCCGAGGGGGTGGCCGTCGTACCCGTCGCCGGAATCCTCATTGGCGGTGCGATGACGGCGACGGTGCTGGCCGGGCGTCGGGCGCTGGCCGAGCTGCGGACCCGAGCCGGCGAGGTCGAGGCAGCGCAGGCACTCGGCTTCGCCGCCCGGGACGCGGCGTTGATGGTGTGCCGGCCCGCCGCCTCCGAGGCGCTGGTGCCCGCTCTGGATCAGACACGCACCGTCGGTCTCGTTGCGCTGCCAGGCGCTTTCGTCGGCACTCTGCTCGGTGGCGCGACGCCGCTCGAGGCCGGCGCCGTGCAGGTGCTGATCCTCGTCGGGGTGGTGGCGGTGCAGTCGGTGGCTGTCGTGGCGACGGTGGAGCTGATCGCCCGCGGCGTCCTGCGTACGGAGGACTGAGGTCGAGGGCCCGGCCCGGCCCCCCCTGGTGCAGGCCGGGCCCTCGGGTCGAGTGGACCGGTCAGCCGATGCGGGTGATCCGGCCGTCCAGGGTCGGCGACACGCTGCCGACCGCCTCGAGGTAGTCGGCCACCACGTTGGCCATGAGGTCGCGGGTGACGCCCTGGCCGTCGGCGAGCATCGTGTATCCGTCGCCGCCGCTGTTCGTGAAGTCGTTCGTCGTGGCGGTGATGCTGACGGTCGGGTCGTTCGCGATCGCGGTGCCGTCATCGAGCGTCAAGGCGGTGACCCGCGAGCCAGCGGTTCTCGTGGCGTCGTAGCTGAAGCGGAACCCGGAGATCTGCAGGAACTTGCCGTTCGCTGCCGGGATCGAACCCACGCTGTGCTCGAGCGTCGCCCACAGCTGGGCGCCGGTGACCGTACGCGTCAGCGTGTTGTTGCCGAAGGGCAGCAGGGTGTACGCGTCGCCGAGCACGAGGTCGTACGGCGGGCCGGCGGCGTACCCGCCCGTCGTCCGGCGCAGGGTCGTGTCCGCCGGCGCGTAGCTGGACGGCAGCGGCGAGCGCAGGCCACCGCCATTGGTGAAGGCGATCTGCGTCCCGTAGGCGGTGCGTAGGGCGTCGGTGGTGACGTTGCCGATGGCCGCTTCGCCGACCCGCTCGCCGCTCCGGGGGAGCACATTGGTGGCGATGCCGATGGGGGCGTCGAGCTTCGCCTGGAGCTGTCGGCGGTAGTCTGCGATCTTGGCGGCGATGACCGGGTCCGGGGTGATGCCGCTGACGACCGGCCGAACGAACTCGACGCTCTTGGCGACGACCTTGGCCTTCGCCGGCTCGACGACCAGCGTGGTTGCCGAGTAGGTCTTGCCGGCGCTGAGGTTCTCGGTGACCAGCGCACCGTTGATGGTCGCCTCGAACTGCCGGTCGGTGTGGTCACCGACGATGACGTCGAAGCCGTCGACGGCCTGCGCGAAGTCGACGAGCGGGCCGGTGGCGGCGCCGGTGGCGTCCTGCCCGGTCACCCCCAGGTGCCCGAATGCCACGAACACCGAGGCGCCCTCCCGTTTGGCGGCGGCCCGGGCCTTCTGCGCGGCCTGGACGGGGTCGGTGATCCGGATCGAGCCGGTCGCCCCGGGTGCGACCAGTGTCGGCGCCTCGGGGTTGGTCAGGCCGATCATGGCAATCTTGAC
>JBBSKF010000168.1:0-6692 GCA_038256525.1 Mycobacteriales bacterium
GTGCATCCCGACAAGGTGGCGTTCCTGTTCGGGACACTTCCGGCCTGGGCCGACCCGGACGATCCGGACGAGCGGACCGAACTGGTGTCCCGGGAGGTCGACGAGGACGCGCCCGGCGCGATCATCCAGCTGGCACTCAGGCTGGCGGTGGCCGACCAGATCGCGAACGACGACCCGCCACAGGTGTGGGCCACCGCTCAGCGACTGTCAGGGGAGGGCCTGGACCGCCACGACGTACTGAAACAGCTCGTCCTCGCGTTCACCCCGCAGCTGATGTCAGCGCTGCAGGAACATCAGCCCTTCGATCGGAAGCACTACGTGTCAGCCCTTGATCGGCTGCCGCTGCCGAGCTCAGAGCACTGCGAGCGGGCGTTGCTGGAGGTCGCCATGGCCCGGCCGTCGAGCCCCCTCGCCGAACTCGACGGGCTCGTCGCCACCCGGCTCGGGCTCGGAGTCGACGACCCGGTCGGCGCACTCCTGGTCGACCAGGTCTCTGAGCAGGTGCTCGACCCGGACGGGCCGCTGGAGCTGCTGGCCGGGCAGCGGGTGGTCCATGTCGAGGCGCTCACCGACGGCATGGTGCTCACGCACCGACTTCACGAGTCCGAACGGGCCAGCAGTGTGCTGCCGGTCGGCGCGGACCTGTCGGGCTTCCGTCGCCGCCGCAAGCTGAGTCTGACTGATGGACAGGCTATTACGGTGACCGAGGAGTCGTGGACAGGTCCCCCCGGCTGGCTGGCCGATATCCCGGCGGACAGCCTGCTCGCGATCCGCATCGACGACAACGTCTTGTCCGTCACCCCCCTGGAGGTCGAGCCAGCCGTCTCGACCAGGCTGGTTGCGCTGCTCCGCGCGGGCTATGACGAGGCGCTCCATGAACCATGGCTGCCCGTGCCCGTCGAGGAGCTCGTGCTGGATGCCCTGCTCGCCGATCCGTCAGCCTTCGCGACGCCCGCGGCTCCATTGACGCAACTGTTGGACGCGGCGGGTCTGGAGGTCCGGGGCGCTGAGGTCGCCCACGAGGACTCGGTGTGGCAGAGCGTGGCAGCGCTCCGCCGGACCGCTCGCCTGCTGACCCAGCTCGGTTCGGAGGAGCTGACCGGCACCGTGGTACACGTCCTCGACCTGATCGACAGGCTCGGCGCCGGACCACCGGATGCGCAGACAGCTCGCCACATGCTCGACGACCTCTACGACCCGGTCGTGCTCGAGGTCGTCACGAACGAACTACTGTCCGTGGACGACGACTCCGGACAGCTGGAGACGACCGGCGCACTCGCCCGGCGGCTGATGGCAGCGGCCTCCCGCCCGGCCCAACGGGCCGTTGCCCACTGGCTGACCGCGGTGGTGGCCGAACGTGAAGGAAGGGTCGCAGCGGCCGAGACGCAGCTACGGGCAGCGGTGCGGCTCGACCCGGATTGGGAGTGCGCCGCGGCCCGACTGGCGTGGTACTGCTCGGACCGCGGCAGTGCCGAGGCGGCGCTGACCCTGTGGCGCGGTGTGGGTGCGGACTCGGCCAACAGCGAGGACATCAGCCTGCTCGAGTCCTTCGCCGTCTCACCGGACGGACCGCGGCTCGGGCGCAACGACCGGTGCTGGTGCGGATCCGGCCGCAAGTTCAAGCAGTGCCATCTGGGCCAGGTCGTGTTGCCCCCGCTGCCGGAGCGAGTGGGCTGGCTCTGTCGCAAGGCGACGGCCTACCTGGAGCGACGCGGCGGTTCGCTCAAGGAGGTGATCTACGAGCACGCCTACGTGCGCGCGCTGGACCCGGACGACGAGGATTCCATTCTGGAGGCGCTCGAGGATCCACTGGTCAACGACGTGGTGCTGCACGAGAGCGGCTGGTTCGACCGCTTCCTCGCCGAGCGGGGCGCCTTGCTGCCCGAGGACGAGGCTCTGCTCGCCGGTGCGTGGACGCTGGTGGACCGCACGATCTACGAGCTGCTCGAGGTGCGAGCCGGCGTTGGCGTGAAGGTGCGCGACCTCCGTACCGGCGAGGTCTTCGACGTCCGGGAGCGCACCTTCAGCGCAGCGGCGACCCCCGGAACGCTGGTCTGCGGACGCGCCGTCCCCGACGGCGAGTCGCATCAGTTCATCGGTGGGCTGTTCGGCGTGGCGCCCGGCAGGGAGGGCGCCCTGCTCGATCTGCTGGACGAGGGGGACGGCCTCGCCCTGCTGGCCTACGTCGCGGACCTGCACCAGCCCCCGGTCATCGTCGGTCCGGACGGGCAGGTCATCGACATCGGCGACCTCGGGCCGCGCGAGCTGCCGGGTGACGCCGTGCCCGCCCTGTCGGCGACGATCCGCAGATCCAGCAGGCGATGCTGGAGTTCGTGGAACGCCACGAGCAGCGGTGGTGCGAAGAGCAGGTGCCGGCGCTGGGCGGAATCACGCCGATCCAGGCCGCGGCCGACCCGACGCGCCGAGACGCACTGATCAGGCTGATCGCCAGCTTCCCCACGATCGAGCCGTCCTCGGGCGCCTTCGGGCTGCGGCCAGACCGGTTACGAGCGCTGCTGGAGCTCCCCCCGTGACGCCCCCTCCGCCCGCCGGACCAGGGCCGTGATGTGATCGGCGAACTCCGGCCACAGCTCGCGGGGCAGGTCGTGCCCCATCCCGGAGAAGCCGACGAAGCGCGCACCGCGGATCACCCGGGCCAACGCCAGCCCCCCGGTGGCCGCGACCAGCGGGTCGTGAAGCCCGTGCATCACCAGGGTGGGCAGGTCCAGTCGCGCCAGCCGCGCCGTACGGTTCGGCTGGCCCACCACCGCCGCGAGCTGACGGTGGTAGCCGGCCGGGTCATAGCCGCGGTCGTAGCTGCGCCCGCCGACGTCACGCAGCCACTGCTCGTCGAGGGCAAACCCCTTCGACCCGATGACCCGGAAGGTCTCGACCACCGAGTCCAGCGCCGCCTCACGGTCGACCGCGATCCGCCCCCGGATCAGCCGGCCGAACAACCGCGGATCGGCCTGCCCGACCCGACGTGAGCCGGTCGAGGTCATGATCAGCGTGAGGCTGCGCAGCCGGTCGGGTTGACGGACCGCGACGGTCTGCGAGATGAACCCGCCCATCGACAGCCCGACCAGGTGCACCGGGCCGACGTCGAGCGCGTCGATCAGACCGATCGTGTCATCGGCCATGTCGTCGATCGTGTACGGGGGGCGGCGGCGCCGCGCGATGACCTGTGCCGCGTGTGGCGCCGGCACGCCATGGAAGTGCGTGCTCGCCCCGGCGTCCCGGTTGTCGAAGCGCACCACGAAGTGGCCCCGCCCAGCGAGGTCGGCGCACAGCTCATCGGGCCAGGCGATCATCTGCGTGCCGAGCCCCATGACCAGCAGGAGCGGCGGAGCGGCGCGCTCGCCAAAGCTCTCGTAGGCGATCTCGATGCCGTTCGCCGGCACCCGCTGCAACGTCGGCACGGGTCTGACCCTAGCCAGGCCTGTCGGACCTGAGGCGTAGACCGGGGCTCCACCCGCCTCAGGAGCAGCCGTGACCACACCTGTTCGTACCCTGCCCGCCGTGCCGCCCTTCGACGGCTGGCACGAGGTCCGTGAGCTCGACGTCGAGCGGGACGTCGTCCGCCTCCGTCGCAAGGAGAACGACGACGGACCGGCCCTTGACGACGCCGATGACGAGGAGCGCCTGCCCGTTCGCCGACGACGTTGGCACGAGTGGTTGGCATCGTGAGTCGGCCGACGGAGTGTCACCGCGTTTCTGTCGCAGCCGCGCCCTATCGTCGGTCTCGCCCGTCCTTCCCCCGGGCGCTGTACGCACGAGAGCTCCCGGAAGGACGCTGCCCAGATGACGCTTGCGCTCGAACCCGAGCTGACCGACCCCCGGCCGTACGACTGCCTGCTGTCCCGGCTCGCCGCTGCAGGGCCGGTCGACGAGATCGTCTCGGCGCTGGTCGACGAGGCAGCGACGCTGTGGAGCCGTCCCGGCTTCGACACGCTGGCCTCGCTCCCACGGCTGCGCTTCACCCCGTTCCCGCATCAACTCCAGGCCGCGCTGAGCGCGCTGCGTCGCATGCGGGGCCGGGCGATCCTGGCCGACGAGGTCGGGTTGGGCAAGACCATCGAGGCCGGGCTCGTGCTGAGCGAGCTCCGGCTTCGCGGGCTGGCCGACCGCGCGCTGGTCGTCGTGCCGGCCGGCCTGGTCGAGCAGTGGCAGGAAGAGCTCGACCGAAAGTTCGGGCTGCCCACGACGGTGGCGACCGGTGGCAGCTGGGTGTCGTGTCCGGACCGCCCGGTCGTCGTGGCCTCGCTGGCCGCCGCCCGGCGCGACCCGCTGCGGACAGCGCTGACCGATCGGTCCTGGGACCTGGTGGTGGTCGACGAGGCCCACCGGGTGAAGAACCCGCGCAGCGCGTCGGGTCGGCTCGCCCGCGCGCTGCGCGCCCGCTACCTGCTGCTGCTCACCGCGACCCCGGTGGAGAATCGGCTCGACGAGCTCTTCGAGCTGATCAGCCTGGTGGCGCCCGGCCTGCTCGGCACGCCGGCGCAGTTCCGGGCGCGGCACGGCGGCGGGGACGGCGAGCCGCGCGACATCGCGGGACTGCAGGCCCGCACGCGCGAGGTCATGGTGCGTCACCGTCGAAGCGAGGTCGCGGTGCAGCTGCCGCAACGGCTGGCCGAGACGGTGCGCGTCGCGGCCGCCGAGCAGGAGCAGTCCCTTTACGACGACATCATGGCGCGGGTGCGCGCGGAGGGCAGGCAGGCGCCGCCCAGCAGGCGGCTGGCCCTTCGCGCCCTCGCGCAGCTCGCGGGGTCGAGTCCCGCTGCGGTCGCCCCGACCCTTGCCCGGCTGGGTTGGGATGACCTGGCGCAGCGGGCCGTGTCCGTGACGACCACGGAGAAGGTGCGGGTGCTGCTGGCGCTCCTGCGAAGGCATCTCGGCGCCGGCGAGAAGGTCGTCGCCTTCACCGCCTACCGACAGACGCTGGCCCTGCTCGAGCGGTCGCTTCACGACTCCGGCATTCCGACTGCGGTCTACCACGGGGCGCTGTCGCGCGCGGACAAAGAGCGAGCCGTCACCGCGTTCCGTGACGAGGTCCCCGTGCTGCTGACGACCGAGGCGGCCGGGGAGGGCCGCAACCTGCAGTTCTGCCACGTGATGGTCAATGTCGACCTCCCCTGGAACCCGATGCGCATCGAGCAGCGACTGGGCCGGCTGCACCGGATCGGGCAGACCTGCGACGTCGTGCTGACCAACCTGGTCGGCTGCGGCACGATCGAGGAGCACATCCTCACCGTGCTGGAGAGCAAGATCAACCTGTTCGAGCTGGTCGTCGGCGAGCTCGACATGATCCTCGGCCGGGTGTCCGACGACTTCGACTTCGAGGCGGCGCTGTTCTCCTCCTACGTCGACGCGGACGACGATGCCGACTTCGCCCGCCGGGTGTCCGTGCTCGGCGACGAGCTGGTTCAGGCCCGCGAGGGCTACCTCTCCGGCCGGGAACGAGTCGACAGCCTGGTCGGAGAGCCGACGTGAGCGCCGACCCGGCGCTGGGCTTCTGGTTGCGGGCCGCCGAGGCGGAGGGCGCGCTGCACGAGCAGGCGGCCGACGCGGCGGTGGTGTTGCTGCCGTCGCCGCTGCGGGACGCCTTCGATCTGCCGGAGGAGATCACGGTCACCGCCGACCCGGAGGTGGCCCGTGAGGACGGCGCGCTGCTGCTGGCGCCGGGACATCCGGTGCTCGACCGTGCTACCGAGCGGGTGCTCGACCGGGGCGACGTCGGCCGGGTCCCGCTGACCTGGCCGACCGGCGTGCCGCCGTCCCCGCAGGCGCTGGTGGAGCGGCTGCGCGAGAAGGTGCAGGTCGACCACGGGCGCATCGACGCGACCGGTGAGCTGCCGGTGTCGGGCTACGCGCCGGTGCTGCGGGTCGGCGCGCTGATCACCTACGACCTGAGCCTGGACGACCGCTTCCAGGAGCGGCAGGAGGTCTGGGTCGACGCGGACACCGGGCTGTCGTTGACACCGTCGGTCGCTGCGGCGCTGGCGGCGAAGTCGTCCGGCTCGGGGCTGACCCATCTGGTGCTGCCGGCCGACCGCTCGCACGCAGCGGCTACCGCTCACCTGCTGCTCGAGCAAGCGGCTGACGAGCGGCTGGCTGTCCTGGCCGCGCAGTCTGTTGGGGCCCGCGACGCCGAGCTGATCCGGGTGCACGACTACTACCGCGCGGCGCTGGATGCACTGGCCCGCCGTCGCGCGGTCGCACCGACCGACCGGCAGGCGCTGCTCGACGCACGGGCCGACGCCACCAGGGCCGAGCAGGAGCGCCGGCTGGCCGAGGTGGAGCAGAAGTTCCGCGGCTCGCGGGCGATCCGGTGGTACCGCGTGCACGAGCTGCTCGTGCCGACGGCTCGCGTGCCGGTGACGATCCGGCGCGGGGCGCGCGAATACCCCTTCACCTTCCGCTGGCTGCTGCCGCTGCAGACGGTCGCGCCGTTCCGCTGCCCGCACTGCGCCGCCGAGGCGGCGTTGGTCGCCGGCAAGCAGCGGCTCGGCTGTACGAGCTGCCTTCAGCCGCCGGCGCTGCCCGCTGCGGTCCCGACGTCTCCCGCGGCTGTCCCGACGCCGCGCGCGGCGGCGGCTGTCGCCCTTTCGCCGCCGACGCCGCCGACGCCGCATCGCTCACCCCCGACACCCCCGTCACCGCCGCCGGAACCCGCCCCGACGTTCAACGAGAAA
>JBBSKF010000169.1:0-6562 GCA_038256525.1 Mycobacteriales bacterium
CACCCGGGAGTTCGGCGCGCGGGACGATCAGGGTCGGCGCCGTGGTGGGGCGGGGCGGGTGCTCGGCCGAGGCAGCGCCGAGATCGCCGCTGCCGAGCCGTGCGGCGTGCAGCCCGGCAAGGAACGCTCCCGCGTCGGCGGGCCGCGCGTCGGCGTCGCGGCGGGTCGCTCGGACGACCAGCTCGTCCAGAGCAGGCGGGATGCCGGCCACGACGGTGCTCGGTGCGGGCACGTCCTCGTGCACGTGGCGGAAGGCCACCGTCATGGGGTTGTCGGAGGTGTACGGCGGTGCTCCGGTCAGCAGCTCCCACAGCAGGATGCCGGCTGCGTAGACGTCCGTGCGGGTGTCGGTGCGGCCCTGCTCCACCTGCTCGGGCGCGAGGTAGGCCATCGTGCCCATGAAGTAGCCGGTCGTGGCCGTGAGGTTGCTCGTCTCGACAGCCCGGGCCAGACCGAAGTCGGTGACCTTGATGCGGCCGTCGTCGCCCAGCAGCACGTTCTCCGGCTTGACGTCACGGTGCACGAGCCCGGCGGCGTGGGCGGCGGCCAGCGCCCGCAGCACCGGTTCGAGCAGGTCGAGAGCGTGCGCCGGCGGCAGGGCGCCGCGCTTCTGCACCAGGTCACGCAGCGTCCCGCCGGCGATATGCTCCATCACCAGGTAGGCGGTCCCGGTCGCGGCGTCGGTGCCCTGGTCGTGGACGGCGACGACCTCGGGACTGGACAGCCGGGCGGCGGCGCGGGCCTCGCGGGCGAACCGCTCGACGAAATCGGGGTCCTCCGCCAGCAGCGGGCGCATGATCTTCACCGCGACGGTGCGGTCCAGTCGGGTGTCGGTTGCGCCGTAGACGGTGGCCATCCCGCCGCGCGCGATGGTCGCGTCGATGCGGTAGCGACCGTCCAGCAGCACGCCGACCATCGGGTCGGTGCGCCCCTCGACGGTCAGGTCCACGACATTCACTCTAGATCGGCCGGGGTGATCCACCGAGAGGCGCGCGGCGATCGGCTGCTCAGCCGTTCGCGAAGCGCGGGCGGAGCACGGCGATGCTGCGCTGGTAGTCCAGCGTCTGCGGCAGCACGCCCCGGCGGCTGATCGAGCCCAGGCCCTGGTAGTAGCCGGCCAGCGCCGCATCGTCCGAGCCCGTTGAGCGGGTCAGCTGGCGCAGCAGCAGGACGCCCGCCGTGACGTTGTCCTGCGCGTCCAGCAGATCGAACGTACGGCCGTGCTGCTGCCCCAGCACCCGACCGGTGGACGGCAGGACCTGCATGACCCCGATGGCGTCGACGCCGGAGACGACCCGCTGCTGGAAACCGCTCTCGTGGTAGGCGACCGCGACGGCAAGTGACGGGTCGACCCCGTGCTTTCGTGCGGTCCCGGCCACCATCTGGCGGACCTGCGCCTTGCTCGGTTGGGAGCGGGCGGCCAGGGTTGCCCGGTGCTGGGCGACCGACTGGCGCACGCGGTCCGGGACCCGTACACCGGCGTTGGTGGCCGGGACCGCCGAAAGGTCCGAGCTCCCGGCGCCCGGGATGGTGAGATGCCGTCCGAGCTGGATGGTGCTGCCGCGCAGCTGGTTGGCCGCGGCGATGTCACTCGCGCTCACGCCGTACCGCACGGCCAGGCCACCGAGGGTGTCGCCGGCGGCCACCAGGTGCCTTCGCTCGCCACGGCCGGCCACCGGCGCGGCGGGTGTCGTCCCCGCGATGCGCAACCGGTCGCCGGCGTAGATGGTGCCGTTGCCCGGAAGGGAGTTCAGCTCCTGCAGGGCCTTCACCGTGGTGCGGTGCTCCCTGGCCAGGTCCCACAGGGTGTCTCCCGGCCGGATGGTGATCACGGCGGGGGCGCCGGCCGTGACAACGACCGTAAGAGCGAGCAGCACGCCGAGGGTGCGTCGGGCTCGCCTACCGCCCGACCGGGTGGGCTCGTCGGTGGGGCGGGACCACAGCGGTGACGTCAGCAAGGGAGGGCCTTCGGTCTCCTGCACGGGTGTGGACGCCGCGACGCTACGCAGAAGTGGCCACTGTGACAAGCGGGGCAGGGTTATGTTCACGTTACTGCTGTGTCACGTGGGGCGCTGCGCGCGACACGCCGACAACGCCCACGCCCCTCCCTGCGGTGATCCACGCGGCCTTTGACGTGGACATCAGTGGGTGATCCACCTCAACCTCCGCGTGGATCACCGAAGGTTGTCCACAGGTCGCCGTACGAGCGAGACGCCGAGCCTCCCGTCGTCCTCCACTGAACGCATGCGGATGTCGGAAGCACGGGAGCTCGGCGCCGAGCTGGGCGAGGCAACTTTCGGTGTGGTGAGCGCGACGGAGCTGCGGGACAGCAAGATCGACATGAGTGTGGTGGCCCGGCTGGTGCACGAGGGGAGCTGGACCTGGTTGTGGCGCGGCATCTACCTGTGCGCGGCGCACCCGGTCGGCCCTCTGGTGCGAGCCCACGCCGCGGCCAAGCACGCCAGCCAACGCCTGCCCACGGCCCGGCCCCAACCCCCGCCGGTGATCAGCGGGTTGGCCGGCGCGCAGGCGCTCGGCCTGCGCTGGGTGCCTGAGCACGTACGGGTGCAGGTGCTCGTCGGTCCCCAGGTGCACCGTGGCTCGAACGAGCAGGTGCTCATCCGCCGTACCGCCGACGTCGCGAGCATCGACACCTGGCGCTGGGGCGGGCTCGCCGTTGCCGACGCTGCCCGGCTGGTCGTGGACGGTGCACGAGAATGCACGTCCCTGCGGGATGTACGAGGTTTGGTGCTCGGAGCCGTCGCTGACGGTCATGCTGGTCCGGCAGACCTGCTCGAGCTGCTCGACGCCGGGGCCGTCGCAGCGACCGCCTGGGCGCGCCAGGCAGTCGGCGACGCCGTGCGCGGTGCGGCGTCACCACCGGAGGCCGAGCTCGTCGACGGGCTGCTCGGGTGCGGTCACCCGTTCTACGTCAACCCGGAGGTGCGCGTGGCCGGCGCGTTCGTCGGGCACCTGGACGTCTACCTCGTCGGCACGGGGGTGGGCGCCGAGGTGGACAGCAAAGAGCGGCATGGCCAGCAGGAGGCGCTCGACGACACACTGGCCCGGCACGATCGGGCCGACACCCGGGGGCTGTCGCTGGTGCACGTCACGCCCAGCCGCTACCGCGCCGACCCGGCCGCCTTTCGGGCCCGGCTGCTCGGCAAGGTCGTCGAACGACGGTCGCGGGGTCTGGGCGAGCCGACCGGGATCGAGATCATCCCCCGCGGCCCCCTGCTGAGTTGAGGCGCCGCACCACGACCCACGACCCCCACCACGACCCACCACGACCCCCACCATGACCCGCACCATGATCCACAATCACGACCCACCGTGATCCACGGAGACTTTGAGGTGGTATCCCCGGGGCGATCCACCTCAAAGTCCGCGTGGATCACCAGATGGGGGCGGGGGGGTGGGGGGGGGAGCGACGTAGGATGGGGCCGTCCAGACCGGGGAGCCCGCGGACACGGGCTGAGAGGCCGGCCAGGCCGCGCAGGCGGCACCGTCGGCGACCCGCAGCACCCGATCGGGGTCGTGCCCGCGTGGGGAGTCGAGCCGTGAACCAACGCGAGTACCCGGTGGCAGACCCGTGGTCGGTCGCCGATCTGATCCTGTCGAGCCGGCTGCTGGTCGGCACCGGCAAGTTCCGCTCCCACGAGGTGATGCGCGACGCGCTGGTGGCCTCGCAGGCCGAGCTGGTCACCGTTGCGCTGCGCCGGGTCGACCTCGACCGGGCGGGGGGTGCGGGGGGCGACGTCCTCGACTTCGTGCCGGCCGGCATGCACCTGCTGCCCAACACCTCCGGCGCCGTGGACGCGGGCGAGGCGGTCCGACTGGCTCGACTCGGCCGGGCCGGCACCGGCACCGACCTCGTCAAGCTCGAGGTGACGCCTGACCCACGCACCCTCGCGCCGGACCCGATCGAGACGCTCAAGGCCGCCGAGCGGCTGGTGGCGGAGGGCTTCGTGGTCCTGCCCTACTGCGGTGCGGACCCGGTGCTGTGCAGGCATCTCGAGGAGGCCGGCTGCGCGACCGTGATGCCGCTCGGCGCCTGGATCGGCAGCAACCGGGGGCTGCGCACCCGCGACGCGATCGAGGTCATCGTCGCGCAGGCCCATGTCCCGGTCGTGGTCGATGCCGGCCTCGGGGTTCCCAGCGACGCCGCCGAAGCGATGGAGGTGGGCGCCGACGCGGTGCTCGTCAACACCGCCATCGCCATCGCTGCCGACCCGGTCGGCATGGCGCAGGCCTTCGCGCTCGCGACGCGGGCCGGCCGGATGGGCTACCTCGCCGGACGCGCGCCGGTGGGCGCAATCGCCTCGGCGTCCTCGCCGCTGACCGGCTTCTTGTCATGAGCGCTCCGCCCGGACGCTTCGCCCAGCACCTCGCGAGGGCGGCCTCCCCTTCGTACGACATGGATCTGGACTCCGCGCTCACCAGGCCCGGTCTCGACACGTTGCCCGTGCTGCTGTCCCCGGCCGCCCTGCCGCGTCTCGAGGAGCTCGCGCAGCGGGCGAGGGCGGTGACCCTGCAGCGATTCGGCCGCGCCGTAAGGCTTTTCGCGCCGCTCTACGTCAGCAACGCCTGCCTGTCGAGCTGCACCTACTGCGGCTTCAGCAAGGGGCTCGACGTCGCGCGCCGGACGCTGACCGTCGACGAGGTCGTGGGCGAGGCGCGCATCCTTGCCGGGCGGGGCTTCCGTCACCTGCTGCTCGTCTCGGGTGAGCACCGCGTCGAGGTGTCCGCCGACTACCTGGTGGACTGCGTGCAGGCGCTGCAGCCGATCGCCCCGTCGGTCTCGGTGGAGACGCAGACGTGGAGCGATGACACCTACGCCCGGCTGGTCGGGGCCGGGCTCGAGGGGGTGGTGCACTACCAGGAGACCTACGACCGGGAGCGCTACGCCGCGACCCATCTGGCCGGCTGGAAGCGGGACTTCGACCGGCGTCTGTCGTCCACCGAACGGGCCGCCGAGGCCGGCGTGCGCCGGCTCGGGATCGGCGCGCTGCTGGGGCTTTCCGCTGACTGGCGGGCTGACGTGCTGGCCGTCGCCCGGCATGCGGTCTGGCTTCAGCGGGAGTTCTGGCGCACCGAGGTCACGGTCGCGCTGCCCCGCATTCAAGCCTCGGCGGCCGGGTTCCAGCCGCTCGTCGAGGTGACGGACGCGGAGTACGTCCAGGCGCTGTCGGCGTTGCGGCTGGCCGCGCCGGAGGCGGGCATCGTGCTGTCGACCCGCGAGCCGGCACCGCTGCGCGACGGGCTGGTGCGGATCGCCGTGACCTCGATGAGCGCGGGCTCGTCGACCGAACCCGGCGGCTACCTCACGCCGGGCGCTGCCCAGGAGCAGTTCTCGATCAGCGACGAGCGGTCCCCGGCGCAGGTCGCGGCGATGCTGGTGGCCGCCGGCTACGAGCCGGTGTGGAAGGACGCGTTCCCCCTCTCGGCAGTCTGACGCTCGCCGTTCACCTGACGGACATCTGCCTGGCACCGACTGGCCGGGTGGGACCAGTGCACTGGGCGGGTTCCCGCCCGCTGTCCCTCCGGACTGCGGGTCGCCGCCCGTCTCCAGGGGTTTCCTCCATGCCGCTTCGCCGTCCGGTCGGTCTTGTTGCCCTGCTCGCGATGACCGCCAGCCTGATCGCCCTGTCGCCCGTGTCCGCGCAGGCCGCCCCCTCCCCGAACCTCGTCCTCAGCCAGGTGTACGGCGGTGGCGGCAACAGCGGTGCGCCGCTCACTCACGACTACGTCGAGCTGTTCAATCGGGGCGCGACCTCTACGACCACGACCGGGCTGTCGCTGCAGTACGCCAGCGCGACCGGTACGGGGAACCTCGGGGGCACCAGCAGCCAGCTGGTCGCCCTTCCGGATCGCACCGTGCCGCCGGGTGGCTACCTGCTGGTGCAGCTCGCCGCCGGGACCACGCCGGCCGGCTCGCTGCCGACGCCGGACGCCGCCGGCACGATCAACATGAGCGGTACGGCCGGCAAGCTCGCCCTGGTGACCGGTACCGCCGGGCTGGGCTGCAACGGCGGGTCGACGCCCTGCACCGCCGAGCAGCTCGCGCGCATCGTCGACCTCGTCGGGTACGGGACGGCGAACTTCTTCGAGGGCAGCGCGGCCGCGCCGGCGCTGACGAACAGCACCGCGGCCGTCCGCGTCGCCGGTGGCTGCACCGACACCGACCAGAACGCTGCCGACGTCACCACCGGTGCCCCGACGCCACGCAACTCGTCGACCACCCCGTCGCCGTGCGGCGGGGTGGACCCCGGACCCGCGCAGCCGGTGGCCAACTGCGAGTCGAGCCTCGCCGTCACGACCGGCACCGCAGGCTCGACCGGTGTCGACGCGACCGACGCGGACAGCCGGATCGTTGCTGCCGAGATCACCTCCGCAGCGGTATCGGGCATCACCCTCGAAGGCTTCGCCGCCTCGACGGCGGACGGGCTGCCCGGCTCGGCGACCCTGACCGTCGCCGCCACAACCGCGGCGGGCGCCTACCCCGTCGCCATCACCTTCTCGACCGACGACGCCCCGGCCCAGACGGCGACCTGCACGCTCG
>JBBSKF010000170.1:0-6385 GCA_038256525.1 Mycobacteriales bacterium
ACCTCCCGCCGCGGCACCGTCGGTGGCCGCATGCCGCTCATCGGGCTGGTCACGAGCAGCCCCTCGTCGACGGCCGCCCGCAGCAGCATCGCCATCACCGCGTGCGTCGCCGCCCTCGTCGACGGCGCACCCACCACCGCCCCGATGGTCCGCTCGAGCAGCGGCCGGCGCAGCTGGTCCAGGCGCAGGTCACCGATCGCCGGCAGCACCCGCTTCAGTGCGTACTGGTAGCTGTCGATCGTCCCCGGCGCGCGACCGCCGCGCCGCAACCTCTCCAGCCACTGCTCGGCGAAAACCTCGACGTGCACGTCACCGAACCGCGGATCGACCCAACTCCCCCGCTGCACCTGCGCGCGCAGCTCGGTCTGCCACCGGCGCGCCTCCCCCTTCGTGTCGAACGTCCGGGACGTACGCGGCGCCCCCCGCCCGCTGCCGGTGCGCACCGTCGCCCGCCACCGGCCGGAGGCCTCCTTGACGACGCCGTCGTCCCCCCTAGTGCTCACCCCGCCCGCCGTGCCCGCCTGGCGTCCCGCAGCCTCCGCAGCCGGTTGACGAGCTGCGGGTCGTACGCGAGTGCCTCAGGCTTCTCGACAACCGCCCGGAGCAGCTGGTAGTACCGGACCGCTGACACCCCGAACAGGTCCCGGATCGCGGTCTCCTTCGCGCCGGCGTACTTCCACCACCCACGCTCGAACGCCAAGACCGCCTGCTCGCGCTCGGTGAGAGGTGTCACCTGCACTGCTCTACGAATCTGACCTGGCTGAGTTCCTTGATCGCGAGCGCCACCACGGACTCTGGCGGGCACCGGAACGTCAAGTCGTCCGCGATGACGACCAGGGAGGGAAGCGAAGACGGCCGCACCTTGCTGGCGATGCTCGGCCCCCAGAACAACGGCGCGAGCTGAGTGGCGAGGCTGTAGGCCACCCCGGTCTTGGCTTCCGTGGACACGGAGTAGATCGTCGCGATATCGAGCGTCAGGGTCCGCTTATCTGGCTCGAAGGTGAACGCGTCGACCGCCTGGACCTGACCGTCAGCCTTAATCGCGGCCAACAACGGTTCCCGTGCCTCAGTGAAGCCATCCGTCGCCACCTTCGCGACCAAGGCGATCTCAGCCTCCGGAGGCAGAGGTACCGGTGAAGGGCTCGGGCTCGGGGACGGACTGGGACTAGGAGACGGCGTTCGGGAGGGAGCGGCGGAACTCGAGGAAGCGGACGGTGGACCGTCTCCTGCCTCGGTCGCTCCGCCACCACCACAGCCCGCGAGTGCGATCATGAGGGCTCCTCCCGCAACGATGTAGGCCTTCACCCGGCGTCCTCTCGCGCCGCGACGCGGCCTCGTAAGTGGTCCTCCAGGCGCGTTCACGACCGCCGCCACCTAGCTCGCTCTTCACCGGGCAGTCGGGTGCAGGTGTAGGACTCGCCGTTCTTCGCCCCTATGCCTGTTGAGCCTTCGGGGGAGCAAAACGCGCCCGGTGTCACCCCTGCTCTGGGCGCCGGCGGCTCAGGCGGTGCGACAGGCGCCGGCGCCCGCACGACGGGTGGCGGTGGTGGGGGTGGGGGTGGGGGTGGGGGTGGGGGTGGGGGTGGGGGTGGGGGTGCAGCGACAGGGGCCACCGTGGGTGCGGTGCTGCTCGGCGTCAGTTCTGCCGGGCACTCCGACAGAACGACAGCCATGGCGGCGCGTTCCGCCTCGGTGACCCACACCTCGTACTTAGCTTTGACGGCCACCTGGCGCGCCACCATCTGGCATCTGTACGCCTTGTTGGGCGGCAGCCAGGTAGCGGCGTCCCCATCGCTTTTCGCTGCGTTAGCCGACCCATTGACGGCGAGCAGGTTCACAGGGTCGTTCGCGAAGGCCAGCCGCTTGCCGGGCTCCCATTGCTGAGCGCCCTTCTGCCAAGCATCCGAGAGTGAGACGACATGATCGATCTGCACCAAGTCGGCCTGCGCTTTGGCGAAGGTGACGGTGGCTCCGGTGTACGGCTCGGCGAGCATCCCAGTGAGGACGACGCAGTCCCGGGTTCCCGGCTCGAAGGCGGCTCCGGTCAGATCCCGCTTGAGGATGTCGTTGCGTGTGTCGCACCCGTTGCGGTCCGTGTCGGCCCAGCGTTGTCCGAACAGTTCGAGGTCGTACCCGGTTTGTGGTGCCCGACCCTTGACCGCTAGGCCACCCAGCGCGGCGAGAGCCGTGTTTCCACCCGCACCGGCGATCAGCTCCTCGACCGTGGGAGGCGTCGTCGGAGATGGGCTCGGCGATGGGCTCGGCCGGGGGCTGCGGGAAGGTGACGGCTCCGCCGAGGCCTCCGCCGCTACTGAGTCTCGCTCGGCCGGTTCGTCACCTACGGCTCCGGCAGCGAGCAACAGCACGACGACCGCGAACAGCCCTCCCAGCCCCTTCTTGAAACGCGGGCTGGTCTCCCGGACGGTCCTCGCCTTCCAGAACGGCGGGTAGACCGCTCCCTGCGGCCAGAAGTCCCACCCTGGCGGGACAGGACCCCAGTCCGCCGGCGGCTGCCAGCCAGGGGGCGGAGACCATCCGCGCTCCGGCTTCGGCCAGTTCGGCGGCGGCGTCCAGTTGCTCATGCGGCGTCCTCTCGCGCCGCGACGCGGCCTCGTACGTGGTCGAGCTCGGCCGGTCCGAGCCCGTCCCACCGGATCAACAGCAGGGCTTCCGTTACGTCCAACTCGACCGCGGCCTCTTGCGGACTCATCGACCAGGCCCCGACGTCGGCGAACCGCCACAGCGGCATGAGGCGCTCTGCAGCAAGGTCGTCGGCTGCGATCTCCTCGCGGGTCTCGGCGCGCCGGTCCATCGCCACCTCATGGCCCAGGTCGAGGTGCGCGACGGCGTGGGCGAGCGCGCACCGGTACTCAGCGGCCGACAGGGAGCGCTCGAGCAGGATCACCCGCCGGCGGCGGCAGAGCAGTTCGGGCACCCCGCGCAGAGCCACCTTGCGGACCACCCAGCCGGGGTAGCGCTCTGCCATGTCGTCGCCCGGGTCGTAGACGTAGGTCATCGTTCCTTGGCCGCCTTGCTCACGAGGTACTCCCAGTAGTCCGCCTGCTGCCGCCGCAGTTCGTCCCACTCGTCATCTGACAGACCAGCCGGACGCTGGAAGCGCAGCGCCTCCGCATCCTGCGATGAGGGTCTGACAGGCGCGTCCGGAGTGGCGGAAGGTGCAGCCCCGGGCCGGGGTTCCCCGCCAGCCAGTACTTGTTGGACGCTTCCCACCCCCCAGCCGAGGACGACCTCAACCGCGGCCTCTGCCCGCGTGGACTTCCCAGCAAGAAGGTTCACCAGCGTCCGGTAACCGATACCAGCCGCCTCCGCGACGTCGGTGTTGGCGCGCAAGCCTCTCTCTGCTCGAGCACGGGCCACGTACTGACGAAGGCGCTCGGTATCAGGGGACTGCGGCACGTCGATGATCCTGACGGGCAAGGCAAGGAAAGTCGAATGCCTCCGAACAAGGCAAGAGCCCGAGATGTCGGGAAACCATGGGCGTAACTACGCCGATGTAGGTAACACAGATATGCAGGTCAGCGGCTTAGTTGCCTTAGAGTGCACGTACTTTCCTTGCCTTGCTTGACAGGTTGCCTGTACTTGCCTAGTCTCGCCTACATGGCACTCAGAGAGACCAACGGCGCGGGAGTCAAGGCGCTGCGCGAGGCACTGGGCATCCCTCAGGGTGTTCTGGCTCGCGACGTCGTCGTGTCCCAGGGCTACCTGAGCAACATCGAAGCCGGGCGCAAGCAGCCGGACCCGGCGGTGACAAAGCGGATTGCGACGCGTCTTGGCGTGTCGCTGGACGCGATCACATACCCAGTCGCCGAGCGGGTGCCGGCGTGAGCGCCGGTACCGCGCCGGAGACGTCTTGGCTGGACTCGGCTGCCCTGGCTGCTCTGCTCGGTTTGAGCAAGAGCTGGGTGCAGGACGAGGTGACCGCGAAGCGGCTCCCTCATCACCGGGTCGGCCGGCTGGTCCGGTTCTCGCCGGCTGATGTCCGGGCGATCGACCGCGCGACCGCTGTGCCGGTCGCTGACCGGCCGCGGCTGGTCGGGCGGCGCACCGCATGAGCGCGCTGTGCCTCGTCCTGCTCGTGCTCTCTCAGATCGCCGCGGCGATCGTGACCTACGAGATCGCCTACAGCCGCGGCCAACGCCGGCAACTGCTCGCCCCCGACGACGCCTGGCCGTGGCCGCCCGCCGACATCCGCGCCGAAGCAGCCCGCCGATCACAGCAGCCACGCCAACTCTGAACGCGGCTCGGCCCCCGCCCCCCGACAGGGACGAGGGCCACAGGAGAGCCGAACCCGCCCATCATCCCACGACAGGAGCCCAGTCCCATGACCACCACCACTTGGGTGTCGAGCTCGGTGCACGTCGCCGACGACACCGCCCCGACCGTCACCGTCACCGAACCGTCGCAGGACCGGCCTGCCGGCCTGGCCCACCTGCACATCGGGCCTGACGCCCGGCTGATCTTCGGCAGTCCGCACGCGGCGGCCGCGGTCGCTGACGCCTGCCAGGAAGCACAGCGACGTCTGCGCCGGGCGCAGCTCGCCCGGGTCTTCGCCCCGTACGCCCGGGTCCCTTCGGCGCCGGTGGTCACGCAGCTGCCCGCGAAGGTGCGGTCGTGACCGCGCGGACGCTCGACCTGGACAGCCTGGTCTTGCAGGCCGGCGGGCACGACTCCCCCGAGGCCGGTCTGTGCTTCAACGAGGCGGTCGCGTTCGCCGCCGGCGAGCCGCACAGCGCGATGCCGATGTGCGCCAGCCCGGTCCTGCGCTCCTACGGGATGCGCTTGAACGACCGGCTGACCGATGAGCAGCGACAGGCGTTGAAGCCGTTCATCCTGCGGGTGATCGGCACCGCGAACGACGGCCTGGACGACCGCCGGCGCGCTCTGGCCTCCGAGGTGCTGATGCGCGAGTGGCTCCCGGCGTGGCTGCGCCTGGCCAACCTCGAGGACCTCGTCGGTCAGGCCGAGAACGCATCCGGGCTGGTCGGCCGCGAGCTGCGGGCGGCGCTGCGTCCCATCTCAGACGGTGCCTGGGCGGCTCGCCAGAAGTGGCGGCGAGAGCTCAAGGAGCACGTCAAGGCCGAGTTGCTCAAGCGGGAGCGACCTGCCGCCGCCGATGCCGCCGCCGCCGCCGATGCCGCCGTCGATGCCGTCGATGCCGTCGTCGCCGCCGATGCCGTCGCCGCCGATGCCGTCGCCGTCGCCGATGCCGTCGTCGCCGCCGATGCCGTCGCCGCCGATGCCGTCGCCGTCGCCGTCGCCGCCGTCGCCGCCGCCGATGCCGTCGCCGTCGCCGTCGCCGCCGTCGCCGCCGCCGATGCCGTCGTCGCCGCCGATGCCGTCGCCGCCGATGCCGTCGCCGTCGCCGCGCCGTACGCGGGGTCTGCTGTGTACAACGCGGTCTACAAGGCGATGCGTGAGCACTACGAGGGCGGCGAGGCCTTCGCGTCGGTGCGGGCCCTGCGCGATGAGCAGTTCACCGCCTCGCTGGGCCTGTTCGACCGGATGATCTCGGTGTCGGCGTGAGCACCCCGACGCCGGCGCTGCGCCCGCTTGTGGACTGCTCGCCGTGCGACGGCCGCGGTGTGATGACCGCCCGCTCGGTCGGTGATCCCGGCCCGGGCAAGGTGCAGCCGTGCCCGGCGTGCGACGGCAAGGGCGCGTTCGTCGTCGTCCGTGACCTGACCGGCCGGCTGTGATCACCGTCGACGCCGTCATCGCCGCGGCGAACAGGTTCCCGGCCGACGTGTCCGGGGCGGCCGCCCGCACGCAGCTGCGCGTCGACGTGCTCGACGGGCAGCTGCAGCACCACCAGGTCGATGACGCCCGCTGCACGCAGCGGTTCACGACCCTCGGCTTCATCACGCACACCGCGACGGTGCAGCACATGGCGGGTGAGGTCACGGCCGTCGATGTCGAGCGGGATGAGCGGGACCTCGGCCGCCAGGGTGAGTCCCGTACGGCGGCCCGCTCATGAAGCGAGCGCCGAACGCGACCGCGCTGGCAATCGACGGCGACGGGGACATGTGGGCTGAGTACGAGGGGTCCTTCGAGTGCCTGACCAAGTCGGTGATGACCGCCACCATCACGGACCTACGCGCAGACTTCGGCCCGATCACCGTCTACTCGCCCACCGGCCTCGCGGTCGACCATCAGGCGCAGGCTGAGCGGCTCCTCTCAGACCAGGGCGGCGGCGACACCTCGCTCATGCCGCAGCTCGCCCGCGCCGGTGTTCACGCGCTGCTGGCTGTGTCCTGCGCGCTGCGAGCCCGGACATGACCGCCACGGCCGGCCGGCCGGTCCCCCAGCCTCCGCGTTCCTACGTCCAGCCCGATCCGTTGGACTTGCCGTCGGTCGCCGAGTGCCT
>JBBSKF010000171.1:0-6155 GCA_038256525.1 Mycobacteriales bacterium
GAGGGCGCGTGGGCCCGCACCGTCACGACAGCTCGGCTGCGAGCTCCCGCAGCGGGGGTTCGTACGCCTCGCCGAAGGTCGGGAACGCGTGCACCACGTCGGCGAGTACGACGATCGGCACCTCACCGCGAATGGCGACGGCCGCCTCGGACAGCCATTCGTCCGCCCGCGGCCCGAGCGCGGCCGCGCCGATCAGGATCCCCCGGGCGCGGTCGGCGGTGAGGACCAGCCGGCCTCCCCCTGCACCCTCGGTCGCGGCCCGCGCGGTCTCGCCCACGTCCATGGAGGCGGTGACGGCGTCGATCCCCTGCTCGCGCGCCTGCTGTTCGTGCATGCCCACGCTGGCCAGGGCCGGCGAGGTGTAGATGGCGCGCGGGATGGCGCGGTAGTCCGCCGTGCGGTTGCCGCCGAGGATGTTGTCGCCGACGATCCGCGACTGGTAGTTGGCGGTGTGCGTGAAGGGAGCCTTGCCGGTGACGTCTCCCGCCGCCCACACATGCGCTTGTCCGGTGACGCGGCAGTCGTCCTCGACGGGGACGGCTCCCTTGTCCGACAACGCGATGCCGAGCACATCAAGGCCGAGGTCCTCCGTCGTGGGGCGGCGACCCACCGCAACCAGGACCCGCTCCGCCTCGACACAGGTGCCGTCCGAGAGATGGACCCGGGCTCCCTCGTCGACAGGCTCGCAGCGCTCCACCTGCACCCCCAGGCGCACCTGGACACCGTCGTCACGCAGGACCTGGGCCAGCAGCTCGGCGACACTCGGCTCCTCCGTGGCCGCGAGTCGGGGCCCGGACTCCACCAGGGTCACCGTCACCCCGAAGCGCGCGTGGACCTGCGCGAGTTCGCAGCCGACCGCGCCGCCGCCCATGACGACGAGCGACGCCGGCCGGTCCTGGGCGGACAGCGCTTCGTCGCTCGTCCATGTCGGCACCCGGTCCAGGCCCTCGATGTCCGGCCGCACCGGCGACGACCCGGTCGCGATGACCAGGTCCGTCCACTGCAGCTCCCGCCCGTCGACCGAGACCACGCCCGGACGCGAGACCTTGCCGCGCCCTCGGATCAGCTCGACGCCTGCCTCTTCGATGCTCGTGGCGGCGCTGGTGTCGTCGCGATTCTCGCTGATCTCGTCCCGCCTGCCGGCCGCGGCGCGGTACGCCAGTCGCTCGTCGTCGAGGGTCGGGGCGGCCGAGCTCCCGCCGAGCTCGCGCAGCAACCGCGCGTCGTGGCGCGCCTCGGCGCTGCGCAGCATCGCCTTGCTCGGCATGCACGCGACGTACGGGCACTCGCCACCCACCCGCAGCAGCTCGACCAGCGCCACTGAGCGGCCGGCTTCGGCCACCTGTTGAGCCACCGCCTCTCCCGCCGAGCCGGCACCGAGCACGACGACGTCGTAGGACTCCATGGGCTCACCCCTGCCCCCTGGAGCTCTTCGCCACCCGGCGCAGCGTCGCGACATCCAGCCGGGGCCCGGGCGCCAGCTGGTACGGATCGTGCAGCACGCCGACCGGGCCGTCGGCGCCGAAGCCGTCGAGCACCAGCTCGCTGTCGGCGAAGTCCTGCTCGCGGGTGTAGTCGTTGACGACGACGACGCAGGAAAGGCAAGCCGCCTTGGCCGCCACGAGGCCGTTGTGGGAGTCCTCCAACGCCACGACCTCACCCCCGGGCTCGAGCTTCAGCTGCTCGAGGGCGAGCAGGTACGCGCTCGGGTCCGGCTTCAGGTCGGGCGCCTCCTCACAAGTGATGACGACCTCGAAGCGATCCAGCCCGAACAGCTGGTCGAGCAGCGGCGCCACCCACTGCCGGCTCCCGGTGGTCGCCACCGACACCCGCACCCCCTCGGTCGCCAGCTCGTCGAGCAGCTCCGGCACGCCGGGGCGCGGTTGGACCCTGCCGTCCTCGATGAGCCCTTGGAACAGCTCGGTCTTGCGGCGGTGGAGCCGGGCGGCGAGGTCGTCGCGCTCGGGCTCACCGACCCCTTCGCCCTCGAGGTAGCCGGCGATCCGGCGCTTCCCCCCGGTGACGAGCAGCAGCTCGCCGTACAGCTCCGGGCTCCAGCGGTAGGGCAGGTCCAGCTCCTCGAAGGCGAGGTTGAAGGCCACCCGGTGCCCGTCCCGCTCGCTGTCCACCAAGGTGCCGTCCACGTCAAGCACCACGGCTCGCAGGGTCTGTGTCACGGGCAAAGTATGGCTGATCGGGTAAAACGCACAGTAACGGACAGTGTTGACACGCTCACTCTTCGTGCCTAGATTACGCCGAACGGGCGATGACGGACCACCGTGCACGCGGCATCCTTGCTCGTACGGGGAAGACGCGTCCCGGGCGCTGCACCGGCCCGACGGCTCGACATCCCTTCGTACTGCCCCTGCGCGCCGGGAACCCCCGGCCGTACGGACAGGGAGCGTCGATCCGGACGGTCCTCACCGACGCCCTCGGGCGCACGGAGGAAGCACGGTCGCCAAGACCGTCCGGGGAGCCAGTGGCGAGACCGACCTGTCCGGCTCCGAGCGCCCAGCGCCCGACCGGACGGACCCCTCAAGCATGACACGCACCTCGCACTCCGCTCTCGGCCTCGCCGGCTTCGCCCTGCTGATGCTGTTGACCCCGACCGCCGCCTACGCGCAGGACCCCGGACCGGTCCCGACGCCGGCCCCCGACCTCTCGGTCGCCTTCGAGGGACCCGACACGGCGGTGGCCGGCAGCACGCAGGTCTGGACGCTGACCGTCCGCAACGACGGCACCGCAGCAGCGGCGGACTTCACGGTGTCCACCGCGGTGCCGGCCGGCGTCACGGTGGCCCTGCGCACCCCCCCGGACGACTGGTCGACCTGCGTGCTCGGTGTTGCCGTCGGCGCGGGTGAGGTCTCGGTCCCGAGCGACCTGTCCTGCACCTACGGCGGCGAGCTGGCGGCCGGGGCGCAGGCGGCCGACCTTGTTGTCGAGCTGACCTTCGACGCCTCCCTGCTCGGTCCCCAGCAGATCGGCGCTGTGGTCAGCCCGGCCGAGGGCGAGTCCGCAGATACGCTGGCCGACAACCGATCCAGCCGTACGACGACGCTCAGCGCGCCGCCGGTCGAGACGACCACCCCGGTCACCGCGCCGGCCGCCGTGACCGCCCCGGCGGCAGCCGCCCCCGCAGCCGTAGCGGCCGCCCCTGCCGCTGCTCCCGTGGCCGCCCGCACGCAGGTCGCCGCTGCCGCAGTCACGCCCGCCGCGCTTCCCTTCACCGGCGTCAGCACCACCGAAGGCGCCGCCCTCGGAGTGCTCCTCGTGCTCGTCGGCATCGGCCTGCTGCACGCCGGCCGGGCCCGGACGGCCCCTCGTACCGCCTGAGAAGAACGGGTCCGGCCATTCGGCTGCGCGAAGGACGCGGAAGGTCCACTCTCTTCCCGTGGAAGCCCGACGGGAGGACTTGCGGCGCCTGGCCGTGTGGCTCGCCCGGCGGCGTACGGTCGACGAGGCCGTCACCCAGCTCACCCACTACGGGCCGGCGGCGAGCGAGCGGATCCACACCCACCTGGCGGCGCTGTCCGACCTGCTGCGCCTCGAGTCCGATGCCTTCGCCGAGCTGGCGAGCGCGGCGCCCGAGGTCCCCCAGCTGCCGCTTCCGACGTTCGGCCTGACCGACGTCACCGAGACGGTCATCTCGCTCACCGCGGAGCGCAGCAGGCGGCAGCGCACCTAGGAGACCGGCGGGGTCGTCCGGTCCAGCGAGTCGGGATCGGCGAGCGCCGCCCGTACGAAGCGGGCGAGCGTCGCGGCGTGTGCACCGTCCACGAGCCGGTGGTCCGCGGTGGCGGTGATCACCACCTGCGGCCGCACGACCACCTGGCCGTCGACGGCCATCGGAGCGTCGGCGACGTCACCGACACACACGTACAACGGCACTCGCCCGAACGGCACCGGCGCGACGTACGCCTCGTCGAGGCCGCCCGGGCCGAGGCTCGTGACGAACAGCGAGCCCATCGGATGGGCCGGCAGGCCGAAGGCGCTCACCCCCAGGCCGCCGTGCACCAGTGAGGCCCCCGACAGCACCGGCCGCAGCGCCCACCCGGGCAGCGCCCGGGCCACGACGTTGACCGATTCGAAGTCGCCGTCTCGCCCGGCCCGCAGCCGTTCGGCTCCCGCCGCAAGCTCACGGGCGACGTCGATCACGCTCTTGCGATCGACCCCGGACACCTTGGTCGGAGCGAGGTCGGCGCCCGCGCCGATGTCGACCGCGAAGGCCATGTCATAGGTGCTGTACGACACGACCCGCCCGAGCACCACCCGGCGGTGGAAGGCCGGCACCTGGACGACGCCGCGTTGGAAGGCCATACCGACCACCAGCGTCGGGCTGACGCGGGCGCCGCATCGCGCGCTCTGCCGCGCGCAGTACTCGACCAGCGCGGTGGCGTCGACGGCCAGTCGGCCGTGCAGCCGCCCCTCCCGCGGCGCCCGCCAGGTGGCCACCGCGAGCTTGCGCCGGGCACCGCTCGTTCCTGTCACCGACCGGGGCTCGGCACGATCAGCACGTGATCGGCTCAGGCGCGACGCCGGTCAGCAGGTAGCGGTCGACCGGCTTGCGGACGCAGTCCGGTGCGCCGGTGCGATAGACGGTGTGGCCGTCGCCGCGGTAGGTCAGCAGCACCCCGGAGGAGAGCTGCTCGGCGAGCGCGACCGACCAGGCGAACGGGGTCGCTGGGTCGGCTGTCGTCCCGATCACCACCACCGGCGGTGCCCCGGGTGCGCTCACCCGGTGCGGGACGCTCGGGCCCTGGACCGGCCACATCGAGCAGGCGAGGCCGGACAGGGCGATCGCCGGTCCGAAGCGCGGCGCCGTCGCGCGCACCCGCTCGGCGAGCGCGACGTAGGGCGCGGTCTCGCGCGGCCACGGCCGGTCCAGGCAGTTCACCGCGAGATTGGCCTCGCTGATGTTCTCGTAGCCCTCGCCCGTCCGGTAGAGATAGCTGTCGCTGAGCGCGAGAAGCTGCTCACCGGCGCCCGAGCTCACCGCGGCCGCCAGCGCCGAGGCGATCGCGGGCCAGCCGGAGCGCTTGCTGTACAGCCCGGCGCCCACCCCGAGCGAGAACTCCCCCGGCCCGACGGTGCGCCTGCTGCCGGTCGGCAGGGGCGCCCGCTCGACCTGCGCGGCCAGCCGGTCGTACGCCGCACCCAGATCCCCCGTCACCGCCTTGCGGAAGGCGCAGCGGGTCCGCTCGCAGTCGGCCAGGAAGGCGATGAGCGCCTGGTCGAAGCCCTTGGACTGGCCCTCGAGCAGCGCGTCCCACGTCAGCGCCGGGTCGATGCCACCGTCCAGCACCATCGCCCGGACCCGGGTCGGGAACTGCTCGAGATAGGCGGCCCCGAGGGCGGTGCCGTAGGAGTAGCCCAGGTAGGTGAGTGCCTCGTCGCCCACGGCGGCGCGGACCTTGTCCAGGTCACGGGCGGCATCCGCCGTCGAGACGTACGGCAGGGTGCCGCCCGCGCGCTGCGAGCACCCGGTGACCAGTGCGGCGGTGCCTTGCTCCAGGTCGGTCAGCTCGGTGGCCTCGTCCGGCGACGGGTCGAGCGCGAAGAAGCGATCGAGCTCGGCCGTCGTCCCGCAGCGGACCGGGGCGCTGCGGCCGACGCCGCGCGGATCGAAGGCGACCACGTCGAACCGGGCACGGACCGGCGCAGGGATCTGCGTGAAGGCGCCCTGCACGTAGTCCACCGCCGAAGCGCCCGGCCCGCCGGGGTTGACGACGAGCGAGCCCAGTCGCCGGGCCGGCTCGGCAGCGGCCTTCCTCGTCAGGGCGAGCTCGACGGTGCCCCGTCCGGGGTCGGCATCCACGAGCGGGACGACGAGAGTGGCGCACTGGAAGCCCCTCTCGCAGGCCTTCCACACCAGCGGCGGGGGTGGGGGTGGCGGCGGCGCGGGTGGCTGAGGCGGGGGTGGCGGCTCGGTGGGGGGCGACTCGGGCGGGGGCGACTCGGGTGTCGTCGGCGGGCTCGGCGCTTCGACCGCACTCGGTGTGCTCGCCTCGGGCTGGGCCACTGCCCCGCTCCCGCCTCCGCAGGCGCTCAGCGTCAGGGCCAGGGCCGTCAGGCCGACCGCGAGGCGCTTCACCTGTCCAGTCTGCGTCATGTCAAGGCCGCGCGAGTGGGTACGACAGCAGGCATGACCGAGCCGA
>JBBSKF010000172.1:0-6145 GCA_038256525.1 Mycobacteriales bacterium
CGGCTGGGTGTGCATGTGACGGGTCAGGTCACGACGGCGGTCGAGGAGGTGCACGCACGCGTCAAGGCGCTGGCCCTGGCCCAGTCGGCGGACATCCGACGGCGGCTGCTGCGCGAGGGAGTCACGGTGCTGGCCGGCTCCGCGCGGTTCGTCGGACCGCACGCACTCGAGGTGACCACGGCGGACGGCGGCCGGCGGACGCTGGAGTCGGACGTGGTGCTGATCGCGACGGGCGCCTGCCCGCGGGTCCTTCCCGGCGCCGAGCCCGACGGGGAGCGGATCCTGAACTGGCGCCAGCTGTACGACCTGCCACAGCTGCCGGAGCACCTGGTCGTCATCGGCTCGGGGGTGACCGGGGCGGAGTTCGCCCACGCCTACCTCGCCGTCGGATCGCAGGTCACGCTGGTGTCCAGCCGCGAGCGGGTGCTTCCGGCCGAGGACGGTGACGCCGCCGAGCTGCTGCAGCAGGTCTTCGAGCGGCGCGGCATGAACATCCGTCGTGGCCGCGCCGAGCGGGTCGAGCGCACGCCGGACGGGGTCTGCGTCTACCTGACCGACGGCACCGTCGTCGAGGGCTCGCACGCACTGATGACCGTCGGTTCGGTGCCGAACACCAGCGGCATGGGCCTTGCCGAGGCTGGGATCACCCTGACAGAAGCAGGATTCGTACGCGTCGATCGCGTCTCCCGCACCAACGTCCCTGGCGTGTACGCCGCCGGCGACTGCACCGGTGTGCTGATGCTCGCCTCGGTCGCCGCCATGCAGGGGCGGATCGCGATGTGGCATGCGCTCGGCGAGGCGGTGGCCCCGCTGCGGCTCGGCACGGTCGCCGCCAATGTCTTCACCGACCCTCAGGTCGCCTCCGTCGGGGTCACGCAGGAGCAGGTGGAGTCCGGCGCCGTCGCGGCGCAGACGGTGACCTTGCCGCTCGCCACCAACGCGCGCGCCAAGATGCAGGGCATCTCCGACGGCTTCGTGAAGTTCTTCAGCCGGCCGGGCACGGGCACGGTGCTCGGCGGCGTCGTCGTCGCCCCCAACGCCAGCGAGCTCATCCTGTCGATGTCCCTGGCGGTGCAGCACGCGCTCACGGTCGACCAGGTGGCGCACACCTTCGCCATCTACCCGTCACTGTCCGGGTCGATCGCCGAGGCCGCACGCCAGCTGATGCTGCACGAGGGCTGAGCCTGCTCGGGCTCAGTCCTTTGCCCATCAACCTTTGATGGTGCAGAGCGCGGCGCCGCTGGTGACGACCTCGCCGACCGCCGAGGCGAAATCGGTGACAGTGCCGGCCTTGTGGGCGTTGATCGGCTGCTCCATCTTCATCGCCTCGAGCACGACGACCAGATCGCCGGCCGCGACCGTCGCGCCGTTCTCGACGGCGACCTTCACGATGGTGCCCTGCATGGGCGAGGTGAGCGTGTCACCGGAGACCGGCGGACCGGCAGCCTTCTTGGCCGCCCGCGGCGCCTCCTTCTTGCTGGCCGATTCCGGGCTCGTACCGCCCGACGACGCGCCGAAGCTGGCCGGCAGCGTGACTTCGAGCCGGCGCCCGTCGACCTCGACGGTCAGGGTCTGCCGCGGCTCGCCCGCCGCCGCCAGGTCGCCTCCGTCGGCGTACGGCTCGATGTCGTTCTCGAACTCGGTCTCGATCCAGCGGTTGTGGATGGTGAACGGCTCTGACGCCGAAGCCGGGGCGAAGGCCGGATCGCGAACCACCTTGCGGTGGAAGGGGAGCAGCGTCGCCATCCCCTCCACCTGCATGTCGTCCAGCGCGCGGCGGGAGCGCTCGAGCGCCTCGGTGCGGGTGGCGCCGGTCACGATCAGCTTGGCCAGCAGCGAGTCGAAGGCCCCGCCGACGACCGAGCCCGACTCGACGCCGGTGTCCACCCGGACCCCGGGACCCGACGGCGGGCGGAACGTCCGCACGACGCCGGGAGCGGGCAGGAACCCCCGGCCGGCGTCCTCGCCGTTGATCCGGAACTCGAAGGCGTGCCCGCGCGGCTCGGGGTCGGCGAAGGACAGCTCGAGGCCGTCGGCGATGCGGAACTGCTCGCGCACCAGGTCGACGCCGGTGACCTGCTCGGTCACCGGGTGCTCCACCTGCAGCCGGGTGTTGACCTCGAGGAAGGAGATCATCCCGTCCTGTGCGACGAGGAACTCGCAGGTGCCCGCGCCGACGTAGCCCGCCTCGAGCATGATCTTCTTCGAGGCGTCGTAGAGCTGCTCGCGCTGGGAGTCGGTGAGGAACGGTGCGGGCGCCTCCTCGATGACCTTCTGGTAGCGCCGCTGCAGGGAGCAGTCGCGGGTGCCCACCACCACGACGTTGCCGTGGCTGTCGGCCAGCACCTGGGTCTCGACGTGGCGCGGCTTGTCGAGGTAGCGCTCGACGAAGCACTCGCCCCGCCCGAAGGCGGCGACCGCCTCGCGGACCGCCGACTCGTACAGCTCCTCGATCTCCTCGTCCTTGCGGGCGATCTTCAGACCGCGCCCGCCGCCGCCGAAGGCCGCCTTGATGGCCACCGGCAGACCGTGCTCGGCGACAAAGGCGCGGACCTCGTCGACGCCCTTCACGGGGTCGGCGGTGCCGGGCGCGAGCGGAGCGCCGATCCGCAGGGCGATGTGGCGGGCGGTCGTCTTGTCGCCGAGCGCGGCGATGGCCTGCGGTGAGGGGCCGATCCAGGTGGCACCCGCGTCGAGCACCGCCTGAGCGAAAGCTGCGTTCTCCGAAAGGAATCCGTAGCCAGGGTGCACCGCGTCGGCACCCGAGTCGGCGAGCGCCCGCAGCACCTTGTCGAGCTGCAGATAGGAGTCGGCCGGGGTCGTGCCGCCGAGGGCGAACGCCTCGTCGGCGACCCGGACGTGCAGCGCCTCGAGGTCGGGCTCGGCATAGATCGCCACCGAGCGCAGACCGGCGTCGCGGCAGGCATGGGCGACACGGACCGCGATCTCGCCCCGGTTGGCGATCAGGACCTTGTGCACGTGGCGAACTCCCAAGATGGGGATAGGGGACGCCGCAGTCTACGAGCCGCCGCTGAGACCCCGGTCAGCGCAGGATGCCAGTGTGCCCCAGCGAGTAGCGACCCGGTTGGGGGTAGACGGTCAGCCCGTGCGGCCCCTGGCCGACCTCGACGGTGGCGGTGGTCTGCCCGCTGGTCATGTCCAGGGCGTAGATCTGCGAGCCGTAGCGGGAGGAGACCCACAGCGTCCGGCCGTCGACAGACAGGTTGCCCATGTCGGGGCTGGCGCCGCGCGGCAGTTGGTAGGTGGCGCGCACCGTCCGGGTGGCCAGGTCCAGGACCGACACGCTGCCGGCCCCGCGGTTGGTGACGTAGAGGTCGCGGCTGTCGCGGCTGGTGTAGAGGCCGTGCGCGCCGGTGCCGGTCGGGACGAAGCCGATCTCCGTGAACCTCGCGGCGTCCAGCACCACGACGCCGTCGCGGTTCAGGTCGGCGATGAAGTAGACCGCGCCGTCGGGTGAGAGCTTGACGTCCTGCGGCTTGCTGCCGCGGGGCAGGTCCAACGTCCGGGTGATCGCTCGGGCGGCGGTGTCGACCTCGAGCAGCTGCGCGCTGAACTCGCAGCTGGCGACGAAGGTGCGGCCGTCGGCGGAGAAGTCGACGTGGTTGACGCCTTTGCAGGGGGTGGGCAGGGAGGCCCGCAGCTCCATCGTCTCGGGATCCCTGAAGTCGATCCGCCGCAGGCGTTCGGCGATCACGACCGCGTCCTTGCCGTCCGGCGTGAAATACAGGTTGTACGGGTCGTCCACCTGGATCGTCTCGACGACCTTACCCGAGGCCGGGTCCATCCGGGTGAGGCTGTTGCTCGTGCTGCTGTTCACCCACAGGGTCAACAGGTCGTAGGACGGCACGACGTGCTGCGGGACGTCGCCCGCCGGAAATTCGTCGATGACGGTCGCCGTCTTCGCGTCGATGACCGTGACCGTGTTCGAGACGCCGTTCGGGACGTAGATCAGCTCGGGGAAATTCGCCACCGCCGGGGCCAGCCCGTCCCGGGTGGCGGCGTACACATCGTCGGCCTGGAGCGGGGGCGGCATCCCGGGCAGCAGGTTGGGCAGGACCGGGGTCGGCGTGGGAGAGCGGGCCGTAGCGGACGGCCCTACGGCCAGCGGCCGTCCCGTGTCGGGCTGGGTGCCGCACGCCGTGGCGAGCGAGGCAGTCACCACAGCGAGAGCCAGAAGCTGGCGGGTCGCCATGCCGGTCAGGGTAGGCCGCGGTCAGCCGGGGCCGCGAGCCCGGGTCGGCCGTTCTTGGCTGGACGAGTCGGCGAGGAGCCCGGGCGGATCTGGGACTCGAGTCGTAAGGCGAGGTGGGGGCTCGCAGCCCGACGTGACCCACGATCGGGAAATGGCGACCGAGAGTGAGTAGGCGGCTGCGAGAAGTCAGCAAATGAGCGGCAACGGGGGGTTTCGAAAAAAAATGCGGGTTTGGGGGTTGTAGTGCTGGGCAAACTCTGTGAGTTTGCCTACTGCGAGGCGTATGGGATACGCCGCAGACCAAGGGGACTCTCGTGGGTAAAGACTGTCGGCATGCACGCACGGTTAGCTCGGCCCGCCTGCGCGGACTTGCGGTGGGGAGTGCGGCGCTGCTGATGCTGAGCTTCGCGTCCGCGCCGCAGGCGTCGGCGGTTTTCACCGGAGCGAGTCTGAGCGGTAGCACCTTCGAGATCGACACCGACGCGAACCTGACGGTGGACGGAGCGGGTAGCGACTGGCTGCTAGGCGGAGCCGGGACAGCGCTGCGGACACCGGCGTTCGCCGACAAGCCGACCGGCCCCGGCGACGACTCCTTCGGGAAGGGGACGAGCGAGGACACTGCCGTCCCGAGCCTGACCGAGGGGAGCATCCCGCCGAACAAGAGCGACCTGAAGTTCTTCGGCGTCATGCAGGAGCAGACGAGCACGGCGGCGTTCCTGCATCTGTTCTGGACCCGGGTGCAGGAGCCGACCGGCACGACCAACATGGACTTCGAGTTCAACCTCTCGACGACGCTGTCCAACGGCGTGACGCCGGTGCGGAGCCCGGGGGACCTGCTCATCACGTACGACCTGGGTAACGGGGGGACCGTAGCGACCCTGTCCAAGCGCACCTGGCAGGCAAGCGGTTCCTGGTCAGCCGCCGTCGCCCTGAGCGGTGACGCCATCGGTTCCATCAACACCTCAGCTATCGACGCGGCCAACTCCGGTGGCCTCGGATCACTGAGCGCTCGGACGTTCGGAGAGGCATCCATCAACCTGGCCTCGGTCTTCCCGCCCGGGCAGTGCTCCTCGTTCGGGTCGGCGTACTTGAAGAGCCGCTCGTCGGACTCGTTCAGCTCCGCGCTCAAGGACTTCATCGCGCCGCGACCAGTCAACGTCACCAACTGCGGAAGCGTGCCGATCCACAAGGTCGACGACGCTGGTGCGCCACTCGCCGGGGCGGTCTTCACCCTTCACGGGGACGTCGCGCCAGTGGGTGGTTCTCGTGGCGTAGACGACTCGATAACGTCGCTGACCTGCACGACGAACGCGTTGGGTGACTGCACCATCATCAACGTTCCGTTCGGCACCTACTGGGTCGTCGAGACGACAACCCCGGCCAACCATGCGACCGCTGCGGATCAGTCAGTGACCATCTACCCGGCCGGCAACACTCCCGCGGGCCCGCTGAACTTCGTCGACGTGAGACACAGGGGCAGCATCCTGGTGAACAAGACCGACCCCGCCGGCACGCCGCTTGCCGGTGCCGAGTTCACCGTGACTCCGGATTCCCTGCCGATGGAGGAGGGCCCCCCGGGCACGTTCTGCCTCGACAACCTGCTCTTCGGTGCCTACACCGTGACCGAGTCCCAGGTCCCGGACGGCTACACCGGTGCCGCGCCGGTAAGCGTCACGGTGGGCAGCCAAAGCACCTGCTCCGCCAGGCTGGCCGGCACGCCACCTACGGCTGACGCCATCTTCGTCAACACCCCCGTGCGGGGGACGATCAAGGTGGTGAAGACCGATGACGTGATTCCGACTGCCAACCCGCTGAAGGATGCTGGCTTCACGCTCTACCAGGACAACGCCCCGGTCGGCGTGTACGAGCCGGGTGTCGACACGGCCGTGGGCGGGGCGTTGACCACCGGCTTGGACGGGCGGGTCACGTTCA
>JBBSKF010000173.1:0-5960 GCA_038256525.1 Mycobacteriales bacterium
CAACCCGGTCGAGGTCAGCGACAACATGAAGAAGTACGGCGGTTTCGTCCCCGGCATCCGGCCGGGCCGGGCGACCGCGGAGTACCTCGACTACATCCTGTCCCGGGTGACCTCCTTCGGCGCGGTCTACCTCGGCCTGGTTGCGGTCCTGCCCTACCTTCTGTTCGGGCTCACCGGAGCCGGTCAGCAGATCCCGTTCGGCGGAGCGGCCATCCTCATCATCGTCGGCGTCGGCCTCGAGACGGTGAAGCAGATCGAGAGCCAGCTCATGCTGCGCAACTACGAAGGCTTCCTGCGCTAGTGAGGGGAGCGCGCTAGTGCGCCTCGTCCTGGTCGGACCACCGGGAGCGGGCAAGGGAACACAGGCCCAGTTCATCGCTGAGCACGTGGCGGTGCCCAAGATCAGCACCGGGGACATCTTCCGGGCCAACGTCAGCGAGGGCAGCGCACTCGGCGTGCAGGCCAAGGCCTACATGGACCGGGGCGATCTCGTCCCCGACGACGTCACCATCGACATGGTGCGCAACCGGCTGGCCGAGCCCGACGCGCTCGGCGGGTTCCTGCTGGACGGCTTCCCGCGTACGGTGCCGCAGGCCCAGACGCTGGACGACATCCTGAGGAAGACGGCCGACAGCGAGCTCGACGTCGTGCTCGAGCTCGTGGTCGACGACGACGAGGTGATCCGGCGGCTGTCCGGACGCCGCACCTGTCGTACCTGCAACCACATCTGGCATGTCGACTTCGACCCACCCAAGCAGACCGACGTGTGCGACCTGGACGGCGGCGAGCTCTACCAGCGCGATGACGACCAGGCCGAGACGATCGCGAACCGGCTCGAGGTCTACGTCGAGTCCACCGCGCCGCTGGTCGCCTACTACGCCAACCGCGGCGTGCTCATCGGCATCGATGCGACCGGCCCCGTCGACGACGTCACGCAGCGAGCCATCGATGCTCTGCGCCGGCTTCGGGCCGGCGTGTCCGACGCGTGAGGGACGGTCGATGACCGCGGCCCGGCGCCGCCCGCGTCGTCCCCGTGGGGTCACCGTCAAGACCGCCGAGCAGATCACCCTCATGCGCCTCGCCGGCCTTGTCGTCGGCCGGACACTCGAACGTCTGGTGGCGGCCGTTGCCCCGGGAGTGACCACCGGCGAGCTGGACCGGCTCGCCGAGCAGTCGATTCGTGACGAGGGGGCGGTGCCGAGCTTCCTGGGCTACCGCGGCTTCCCCGGCTCGATCTGTGTGTCGCTGGGAGCGGAAGTCGTGCACGGCATCCCGTCGCCGACGCGGGTGCTGCAGGCCGGTCAGCTGCTGAGCATCGACTGCGGCGCCATCCTGTCCGGGTGGCACGGTGACGCCGCCGTGACCGTGCCGGTCGGGGAGTGCGGCCCGGAGCTGCTGGAGCTGTCCCGCGTCACCTGCGATGCGCTGTGGGCCGGGCTCGCCGCCGCCCGTCCGGGGGGCCGGCTGTCCGACATCGGCTCGGCCGTGGAGGGTGTCGTACGCCCACACGGCTATGGGCTGCTCGAGGACTTCACCGGCCACGGCATCGGTCGGTCGATGCACGAGCCGCCGAACGTCTCGAACCTCGCGCCGCACGGGCCCGGCCGGGGGATGCGCCTCGAGCCGGGCATCGTGGTGGCTGTCGAGCCGATGGTGACGCTGGGCAGCGCTGCGGTGCGCGAGCTCGACGACGCCTGGACCATCGTGACCTCGGACGGTTCGCAGGCCGCCCACTGGGAGCACACCGTCGCCGTGCTGTCCGACGGGCCGTGGGTGCTCACGGCGCTCGACGGCGGCGTCGAGCGGCTCGGCCGGCCGCGCCTGGCCGAGCCGATCCGGCACTGAGACTCCCGCATTGGACCAGAGCGCACGCGCGACGTAGACTCTCCGTTCGGACTGTGTGCCGTCGCTACGGCATGCCTACCTGCCTACCTGCCTACCTGCCTACGTGACTGCCTGACACGGCGGGCCAGCGTGAGCGAGTCCGTACGAGTCGCCTACCACTGAAGATCAAGAGCGGAGGACATGCCGAAGAAGGACGGGGCCATCGAGATCGAAGGTCGCGTGGTCGAGCCACTTCCCAACGCGATGTTCCGGGTGGAACTCGAGAACGGCCACAAGGTGCTCGCGCACATCAGCGGCAAGATGCGACAGCACTACATCCGCATCCTGCCCGAGGACCGGGTGGTCGTCGAGCTCTCGCCGTACGACCTCACCCGGGGTCGCATCGTCTACCGATACAAGTAAGGACACGAACCGCCCGTGAAGGTCAAGCCGAGCGTCAAGCCGATCTGCGACAAGTGCCGGGTGATCCGGCGCAACCGTCGCGTCATGGTCATCTGCTCGGCCAGCGCGCGCCACAAGCAGCGCCAGGGCTAGGAGCTCCACCGCACCACCGCATTGCCGCGCACAGCCTGCGTCCCCGGACGCAGTACCCCCGGTCGGAGGCCGGGGCCCCTGCCCCTCACCGGGTTGGCAGGGGACGTGCCGCGTCAGACCTCCGCGTACAGGAAGAAGGACCGGCCCGCATGGCACGTCTAGCCGGCGTCGACCTCCCCCGCGAGAAGCGGCTCGAGGTTGCGCTCACCTACATCTTCGGCATCGGTCGCACCCGTGCCCAGAAGACCCTCGCCGAGACCGGCGTCAGCCCCGACGTCCGGGTGAAGGACCTGTCCGATGACGACCTGGTCAAGCTGCGTGACTGGATCGACAGCAACTACAAGGTCGAGGGCGACCTGCGCCGCGAGGTCGCGGGCGACATCCGCCGCAAGGTCGAGATCGGCTGCTACCAGGGCATCCGTCACCGCCGCGGGCTGCCGGTCCACGGGCAGCGCACGCACACCAACGCCCGCACCCGCAAGGGCCCGAAGAAGACCGTCGCCGGCAAGAAGAAGCCCAAGAAGTAAAGGATGCGGGGGGCTTCGCCCCCCACACGCCCCCCAAAACCCGTTGATCACCTCCGTCTCGACCTAAGGAAGCGCATTGCCCCCCAAGACTCGAACCGGCGCCGCGGTCAAGAAGGTCCGGCGCAAGGAGAAGAAGAACATCGCCCACGGCCAGGCGCACATCAAGTCGACGTTCAACAACACGATCGTCTCGATCACCGACCCGCAGGGCAACGTCATCAGCTGGGCCTCGGCCGGGCACGTCGGCTTCAAGGGCTCCCGCAAGTCCACGCCGTTCGCGGCCCAGATGGCCGCCGAGAACTGCGCCCGCAAGGCGCAGGAGCACGGCATGAAGAAGGTCGACGTCTTCGTGAAGGGTCCCGGCTCCGGCCGCGAGACCGCGATCCGCTCCCTGCAGGCCGCAGGGCTCGAGGTCGGCGCGATCCAGGACGTCACCCCGGTCCCGCACAACGGCTGCCGCCCGCCCAAGCGTCGGCGGGTGTGATGCTTTTCCCCACGCCGTTTCTCGCTGCGCTCGAAACGCCGCGGGGTCCCCAAAGAACAGAGGTTGTCTGAAGATGGCTCGTTACACAGGTGCTGACTGCCGTCGCTGCCGCCGCGAGAAGATGAAGCTGTTCCTCAAGGGCAGCAAGTGCGAGTCCCCGAAGTGCCCGATCGAGATCCGCCCGTACCCCCCGGGCGAGCACGGCCGCGGCCGGACCAAGGACTCCGAATACCTCCTGCAGAAGCGCGAGAAGCAGAAGTGCGCCCGCATCTACGGCGTGCTCGAGAAGCAGTTCCGCGGCTACTACGAGGAGGCCAACAACAAGTCCGGCAAGACGGGTGAGAACCTGCTGATCATCCTGGAGAGCCGGCTCGACAACGTCGTCTACCGGGCCGGCTTCGCCACCTCCCGCGACCACGCGCGCCAGGCGGTCCGGCACGGGCACGTCCTGGTCAACGGCAAGAAGGTCGACATCCCGTCCTACCGCGTGACGCCGAGCGACATCGTCGAGATCCGCCCGAAGAGCCGCGAGCTGACCCCGTACATCATCGCCCGGGAAACCGCTGGCGACCGCCCGTCACCGGCGTGGATGGAGGTCATCTCCAGCCAGATGCGCGTGCTCGTGCACAACCTGCCGGCCCGGCAGGTCATCGACACCCCCGTCCAGGAACAGCTCATCGTCGAGCTCTACAGCAAGTAGCCGGTGCGAGCCGCAGCGCAGGCTGCGGTCGTCGCGCAGGTCCGCACACGTATCGGCCAGCACCGGATTCGCCACCCTGTGCACTCCTCGTGACGTCATATGGCGGACGTCGCGGAACGCCCTGGAAGGACACCACGTGCTCATTGCACAGCGCCCCACCCTCACCGAGCAGTCCGTCAGCGACACCCGGTCGCGATTCGTCCTGGAGCCGTTGGAGCCCGGCTTCGGCTACACCCTCGGCAACTCGCTGCGTCGCACCCTGCTCTCCTCGATTCCCGGTGCCGCGGTCACCAGCATCCGCATCGACGGCGTCCTGCACGAGTTCACCACCGTGCCGGGCGTCAAGGAGGACGTCACCGACCTGATCCTGAACCTCAAGGAGCTGGTCGTGTCCTCCGAGAGCGACGAGCCGGTGGTCATGTACCTGCGCAAGCAAGGTCCGGGCCCGGTGACCGCCGCCGACATCGCGCCCCCTGCAGATGTCGAGATCCACAGCCCCGACCTGCACCTGGCCACGCTGAACGGCAAGGGCCGGCTCGAGATCGAGCTCACCGTCGAGCGGGGTCGCGGCTACGTCTCGGCCGTGCAGAACAAGCAGGCCGGCCAGGAGATCGGCCGGATCCCGGTCGACTCGATCTACTCGCCGGTCCTGAAGGTCACCTACAAGGTCGAGGCCACGCGCGTCGAGCAGCGCACCGACTTCGACAAGCTCATCCTCGACGTCGAGACCAAGCCCGGCATGACCCCGCGCGACGCGGTGGCGAGCGCCGGCAAGACCCTCGTCGGCCTGTTCGGACTCGCGATGGAGCTCAACGAGACCGCCGAGGGCATCGACATCGGGCCGTCACCGACCGACGCGGCGCTGGCCGCGGACCTCGCCCTGCCGATCGAGGAGATGGACCTGACGGTCCGCTCCTACAACTGCCTCAAGCGCGAGGGCATCCACTCGGTCGGCGAGCTCGTCTCCCGCTCGGAGGCCGACCTGCTCGACATCCGCAACTTCGGCGCCAAGTCGATCGACGAGGTCAAGGTCAAGCTGCACTCGATGGGTCTCGCGCTCAAGGACAGCCCGCCCGGGTTCGACCCGAGCCAGATCGTCAGCACCTACGGCACCGACGAGTACGGCGCGCCGGACTTCTCCGACGGGCCCGACGACATCGTGGTCGACGAGCAGGGCGACACGGGCTTCCAGGAGACCGAGCAGCTCTAAGATCTGCGTACGGCAGCACCGCCCGACAGGCAGGGCCCCGGCAACCGCCGCGGCGCCCCCACGGACCCCGGCAGTCTCGGAGTCCCGCACCCGAAGGATCTGCGATGCCCACACCCGCCAAGGGCCCGCGCATGGGCGGCAGCCCGGCGCACGAGCGCCTCATGCTCGCCAACCTCGCGACCGCGCTGTTCGAGCACGGCCGCATCACGACCACCGAGGCCAAGGCCAAGCGGCTCCGCCCCTACGCCGAGCACCTGATCACCTTCGGCAAGCGTGGCGACCTGCACGCCCGCCGGCAGGTGCTCAAGCGACTCAACGACAAGAGCGTCGTGCACACGCTGTTCGCGGAGATCGGACCGCGCTACGCGGACCGGCCCGGCGGCTACACGCGGATCCTGAAGCTTGGCAACCGCAAGGGCGACAACGCCCCAATGGCGATCATCGAGCTGGTCGAGGCGTTGACCGTCAGCCAGCAGGCGGTCGGCGAGGCGGAGCGGGCGCGGGGGTCCCGGATCGCGCCGACCAAGGCGCCGACGCCGGCGACCCGCGAGTCGGCCGTGGACCTCGCGAAGGACAGCCCGACGGCGGCGGGGGTGGCGGCTGCGCCGGCTGCACCAGAGCCGGAGCCCGCCGAGGCGCCGCCGGTATCGGAGGCAGCGG
>JBBSKF010000174.1:0-5912 GCA_038256525.1 Mycobacteriales bacterium
CGCATCGACCACCAGCTGAGCCGGACCGGACAACGGCACAGCAGCCGGCCGCGGGAAGTCCACGATCACCGCCACCCGACCCACCGCCTTCCCGCCCAGCACCTTCGCTCGTGTGTTCGAGAGTACCAGGATCGGCCCGGAACGCAAGCCCTCCAGAAGACGAGTTCTGGCGCCCAACAGCGTTTTTCGCCATACACACACCGGCCGCATCCGCAAGACCTCAGCGCAGATCTGTGGACAGCCACCAGGTCGCCGCAGCCGCCAGTTGCACCCTCAGGCGGGGACGGGTCCCCGGTCCTTCCGGGTCCTCGCACGAACCACCCGCCACGGCCGGGCGACACCGACGAACGCCACGAGGCCGACGGCCAGGCACAGCCACCCCGGCTCGAACAGTAGCGAGAAGCCCGCGCCCTCAGGCTCGTACGCCAGCGAGGAGCCCGGGAACAGCGTCATCGGTCCGGTCACGGCGCGTTCCGGGGCGGCAGTCATCGCACCGTCCAGCCAAGCGAGTGCGGCGAGAACCTCCACGAGCAACGTGGTCATGAGCGCCGCGACGGCCACCTGGAGACCGCTGTTCCAGCGCGGCCGCGCACGCTCCACCGGAACGGCCTCGGCGGCCATGACGCGAAGGCTGCCGAGACGTCGTACGGCCTCGCGTGCGCTGGTGCCAGACGTCGCCTCGAACAGGTTGGCCCGCAATTCCCGACGCATCCCACGGCGTCTCCGGCCTGAGGCCCCCCGCAGGTCCAGCCACCAGCTGTAAGACTGCACCGCGCGTTCTAGACGGATCCGCTCGATGAGGTTCATCATCTGCTCCTGTCCCGGGAACGTTCAGGTATGACCCCGTCGACCGCGTCGACCAGGGAGCGCCAGGCGCCGACGGAGCGGCCCAGCTCGGCCAGCCCGGCGGCGGTGATCGTGTAGTACTTGCGAGCCGGCCCCGAGGCCGATGGCACGAGCCGTGCGGTCAGCAGCCCACTGGACTCGAGCCGGCTCAGAGCCGGGTAGACCGTCCCCTCCCCCAGATCGGTGACGCCGGAATCCTGGAGCCGGACGACGACCGAGTAGCCGTAGTCCTCCCGGTCCCGGAGCACCTGCAGCAGCAGCATCGAGAGCACCCCCTTGAGCATCTGCGCGTCGTGACCGGCCACATGCCAGACTAAGCCGAGTACCTGATAATGACAAGTACCTCGGACCATTCACCACGGCCCGACCCCGGGAAGCTCAGCGAACGCGGGTTTCGACCTCCGGCGCCCCGAGGTTCAGGCTGTCATCCGACGGCGCCGACCCGCGCCGCTTGGCCGACGGACCACGTGGATCGAGCGCCTGGTTCACCAGGTCTCCGGTGAGGTTGAGCCCCAGCACGGCGACCACGATCGTCAGGCCCGGGAAGACCGACATCCACCAGGCCACCTGCAGGAACGGCTGGGCGTTGAAGATGAGGTAGCCGAGGCTGACCTGATTGGGGTCGCCCAGACCGATAAAGCTCAGGGCGGCTTCGATCAGGATCACCCTGGATCCGACAAGGGCGATCACGACGACTGCAGTCGGCAGCACGTTGGGTAGCAGGTGGCGCAGCAGGATCCGCAGATCGGACGCGCCGAGCGAGCGGGCCGCGTCGACGAAGTCCCGCTCCCGTAGGGTCAGCGTCTCGGCGCGCACGACGCGGGCGAGCAGCTCCCAGGACGTGAAGCCCAGCAGCAGGATGAGGTGGTCGACGCCGGCCCCGAAGAAGCCGACCACCAGCAGTGCGAGGAAGAACAGCGGAACCGCCTGGAAGATCTCCGTGACCCGCATCAGGACGTTGTCGACCCGACCGCCCCGGTAGCCGGAGACCAGCCCGACGAACAAGCCGATCACCAGCGACATGGCGCCGACGCTCACCGCGATGGTCATCGAGGTGCGCAGCCCGTGGAGAACGGCCCCCAGGATGTCCCGGCCGAGATTGTCCGTGCCGAAGGGGAAGCTAGCCGACGGCGGCAGCAGAGCCGGTCCTGCTGCCGCAAGCGGGTCGCCGGGCGCGAGAACGCCGGCCAGCAGCGACAGGGTGACGGTGCCGAGCAGGAGCGTCCCGCCGAGAAGGGCGGAGGGCGTACGAACGACGTGCCGGAGCAGCCGGCCCGACGGCACGCGGGAGCGCAGGCTGCGCCGCGGCGCCGGCCGGTCAGCGCGAACGGACACGTGGATCGATCCATCCGTAGACCAGGTCGGTGAGCAGGTTGGCGAGCACGACCGACAGCGACACGAGCAGCACCAGGCCGAGCAGCACGGGCCGGTCACGTGACTGCGAGGCGGTCAGCAGCAGCGTGCCCAGCCCGGGCCACCCGAAGACCGTCTCGATGACGACGGCCCCGGCGAACAGAAATCCCAGCCGGGTGCCAACGACGGTGGCCACCGGGAGCAGGGCATTGGGCAGGGCGTGCACCAGGATCGTCCGCCGCTCCCGCATCCCCTTGGCCCGCGCGGAGCGGACGTACTCTCGGCTCCGCTCGGCCAGCAGCCCGGCCCGGGCCACCCGGGTGACCAGCGCGAGCTCGGAGGTGGCGAGCACCAGCGCGGGCAGCACCAGATGCCGGGCGACGTCGGCGTACGCCGCCAGACCGGTGTACTGCTCACGCGCATCGGTCATCCCCTGGACCGGGAACCAACCGGCCGAGATCGCGAAGGCGAGCACGGCAAGCTGTGCCAACCAGAAGCCGGGAAGCGCGTCGCTGACGAGCGACGCGCTGCTGACGCTCGCGTCGAGCCGGCCGTACGGCCAGCGGGCGATGAGCGCTCCGAGCAGCACCCCGCCCACACTCGACAGCACCAGCGCGGTGCCCATGAGCAGCAACGTCGCGGGCAGGCGGTCCAGGATCAGGTCGGTGACCGGTGTCCCCCCTTGGACGAAGGAGACACCGAGGTCACCCTGGGCGAGATTGACCACGTACGAGGCGAACTGCCGCCACACCGGCTGATCCAGCTGCAGGTAGGCCCGCAGGTAGTCGTTGGTCGCCTCGTCCCCGCCCGCACCCGCCAGCGCGTCGACCGCGTCCCCCGGAGCGAGCTGGATCATCGCGAAGGTGACGATGAGGATCGCCGACACGGTCGGCACCACCGACAGCAGACGGCGGAGCACGAAGCCGAGCACGCCGGAGCCTGCCATGAGCGAGACCTGCTAGTTGGCCTACCGCTCGCAGTAGGCGGCTTCCAGGAACAGTCCGGTGTAGGGGCGCAGCTGCTTGCAGTCCTTGGTGTAGGCCCGGGTGGACGTGGTCTCGAGCAACCACAGGTACGGCAGGTCAGCGGCGATCTGCTTCTGGATGTCGCCGTAGAGCTTGCCGCGTGCAGCGGGTTCGATCTCCTGCACCGCTGCGGTGAACAACCGGTCGACCTCGGGATTGCTGTATCCCGCGCCGTTGGTGAAGGGTGCGCCGGTGATGGCCGCCGTGGCGTAGAAGCGGCGCACCCCGATCTCGGGGTCGGTGGCCTGGCAGTTGGAGACGACGATGCTGTCGAACTGACGCTCCTTGTAGAGGGCGTTCTTGCCGGCCCCGTCGACCTGCTGCAGCTTCGCCTCCACGCCGACGAGGGCCAGGTCCTGGCTCATCTTGGTGGCCAACGTCCCCTCGGTGCCGGCGAAGTGGAACATGTCGAACGACAGCGGCTGACCGTTCCTGGTACGCGGCTTGCCCTCGCCGGCGCTCATCCAGCCCGCCTGGTCGAGCAGCTTCTTGGAGGCCTCCTGGTCGAAGGCGGGGATCGGAGCCTCGGTGTGGGCGAACTCGATCTGGCTCGAGATGGGCGAGGTGGCCAGCTCGCCGTTGCCCTGCAGCACCTGCTGGGCGTAGACGTCGGTCTTCAACGCCGAGGCGATGGCCTGCCGCACCTTCAGGTCACCGAGGACCGGGTGCGGCTTGCCCTGGCCGCCGCGGACCGCAGGCGGCGGGGTGCCTCGCTCGAACAGGTTGAAGGCCAGCTTCTGCACGCAGTTGGTCGAGCCGCCCGCGCTCTGCGTACCGCGGTTGATCGTGACGTCGGGGTTGCGCTCCAGGGCGGGCACGTCCTGGCCGCTCACCCCCCAAAGCCAGTCGATCTCACCAGCCGTCAGCGCCTGCGCCTGCGCGGCCGGTTCGATCGCGCGCGTCACTACCCGGTCAAGGTAGGGCTCCGGTGAGCGGAAGTAATCTGCGTTGCGCTTGTAGACGATCTCGGAGGCGTTCTGCGAGTCGAACGTGAACGGGCCGGTGCCGACCGGATCCTGGCCCGCCGGCCACGGCTGCGCGGCTGTCGGCGGTGGCTGGCCGTCCCAGACGGCCTTGGGCAGGATGGCGCCCTCGGTGTGGGTGAGCTGCTGCAGCAAAGGTCCGTAGGGCTTGGCGAAACGGAAGGTGACCGTGGCCGGTGTCGAGCCGGACGCCTCCGTAGCCTCGATCGAGGGGCAGCTCGGCGGGGCCGGCGCGGCGGCGCACGGGGTCGCAAGCGCGGGTCCGATGGAAGACTGGGTACGGGCGTGGTTGCGCAGCAACGCCGCCTCGTACGTCCACTTCACATCGGCGGCAGTCAGCGCGGCACCATTGTGGAACTTCACCTTGTCGCGAAGCGTGAACACCCAGGTTGCGCCGGCGTCGGCGATGTCCCACTTCGTCGCAAGCGCCGGGACGGGTTCGGCGTTGCCGTCGATCTCCACCAGGCCGTTGAACAGCATGCCGGCGGCCTGCTGCATTCCGCCCTGGGTGTTGACCGCCGGGTTGAGTGTGCCCTGCGCCGGCAGCGGCGGGGACGAGCCGATCACGAACGTGCCGCCCTTGACCGGGTTGCCACTGGCACCGGCGGAGGAGGAACCGCTCGGGGTGGCGCCGGCTTCCGGGGTGTCGGTGTCGTTGCCACCGCAGGCAGCAGCCGCAAGAGCGAGCAGTGCCAGCGAAGCGGTCCGCCGGTGGAAACATGACAGTGCCATGGGGTTCGTCCTCGCGTTGTTTGCTGAGATTGCCAGGCGAGGCTAGTGGTCACGATCACTGGCCGTCAGTAGATGTCAGTGACCACTACCGACGGTGCATGTGTCGTGGTAGGCCGAGCGCACCGAGCAACGAGGGAGTCGACCATGAGCATCGACCAGCAGACCGTGAAAGCTGTCGTCGGTTTTCACGGTCACATGTGTGCCGGCCTGGCCCTGGGCATCCGGGCGGCCGAGGTCGCGCTCGATGAGGTCGGGGCGCACGCGGCCGACGAGGAGGTGGTGGCGATCGTTGAGACCGACATGTGCGGGATCGACGCGGTGCAGTTCCTCACCGGCTGCACCCTCGGCAAGGGCAACCTGCTCCATCGCGACTACGGCAAGAACGTCTACACCTTCGTACGCCGGTCGGACGGGCACGCGGTGCGCATCAGCACCCGGGCCGGTTCAGCAGGCCGGATCGACGCCGCAGGGCTCGAGCTGTTCGCCAAGGTCAAGGACGGCACCGCCAGTGCGGCGGAGCGGTCTCGGTTCGCCGCGATGCAGGCCGAGCGCTCTGCTCGCATCCTGGCTGCCCCGCTCGCCGAGCTCTACGACGTCCAGCAGGTCACCGTCAAAGCGCCGGCGTCAGCCAGGGTCCTGGCCTCCGTGGTGTGCTCGGCGTGCGGTGAGCCGGCGATGGAGACCCGCGTGCGACGGCTGCATGGCGAAGAGCTCTGCATGCCGTGCTTCGAGCTCGCACTTGCCGGCGGGGTGCCGGCTAGCTCGGCACGGCTGGCGGGCGCCCCGGCCGCGCGTACCTCGTGCGCCTGCTCGAACGACCCGGCACCTGCCTGACGGGATGGAGGTGTCAGGCCTCGTCGTCCGGATGGGTGTGCGGCTGCTGCGGCGCGCCGACCGCGAACGAGCTGCCGGGCAGCGCGATCCGGTAGAGACAGGCGTCGCAGTTCATCCGCAGATCACCGTGCAGTGCCTC
>JBBSKF010000175.1:0-5905 GCA_038256525.1 Mycobacteriales bacterium
CCCGGCGCGGACTCGCCGGAGCACGTCGACCTGTGGGGCGTCGTCGCGGTCACCACCGAGCTCGCCATTCTCGGTGCGTCGGCAAGCATCCTGATGTCCGCTCGGCGAGCCCAGCAGACGATGCTCGCGTAGCGGCGGCCCTGGCGGCAGGCACGGTCGTGCGGGCGGACATAGGCTCCCAGGCGTGAGTCACGGGGCTACGGCGGTGAGCGAGCAGGTCGGCAGCGACGCCGCGCCGGCCGCGCAGGCGCAGCCGGCGGTCCTGGAGCTTTCCGGGGTCAGCCGCCTGCACGCCGGCCGACCGGTGTGGGCTCCGGTCGACCTGCGCGTCGCTGCGGGGGCGCTGTGCATCGTCACCGGCGACAACGGCTCGGGCAAGACCACCCTGCTCCGGCTGGCGGCCGGCCTGCTGCGACCGTCCACCGGCAGCCGGAGCTGTACGGGACGCGCGCTGTACGTACGGGCAGGCGCGGGCCTGCGTGGGGTCCAGACCGTCGCAGCCGCCGTCGCCGGCACGGCGGGCCTCGTGGGCCGGCGACCGGCGGCGGCCGCAGCCCTGACCCGGCTCGGGCTCGACGGCTTTGCCCCGCGCCGGGTAGGCACGCTGTCGGCCGGGGAGCGGGTGCGGGTGACCCTCGCGGCCGTGCTCGCCGCGGAGCCTTCGCTGCTGTGCCTCGACGAGCCGACGGGGGTGCTCGACGAGCGGGGCGTCGAGGACCTGCTGGCGGTCCTTCGGCAGCTGCGCGCCGCCGGGTGCGCCGTGCTGCTCGCGACCCACCAGCCGGCCGCTGTGCTGGCCGGGGCGGACGCCCATCTGCACCTGTCCGGCGGGAGGGTGGGTCGGCATGACCCCGTCAGCGCGTGAGCCCGGCGGCGCAGGTGTTCGCCGTCGCCCGCCGCGAGTTCGATGTGGAGCGCGCCGGCCGCGAGGTGACGGTGACCACCGCGCCGTACATCGCGGCTTTCGTGGTCCTGGCCGGGTTGGCCTTCGGACCCGCTCCCTCAGAGCTCGCCCGGACCGCGGCCGGCACGGTGTGGCTGGCCGTGCTCGTCGCTGCCGTGACGGTGGGACATTCGGTCGCGGGTGTCGAGATTGCCGAGCAGAGCTGGGATCTGCTGCGCGGGTCGGTGGACCCGGGCCCGTTGTTCGTCGGCAAGCTGCTGGCCGTGTGGGCGGCGCTCGGCCTGGCCTGGCTGCTGGTGTCGGCCCTGGTCGCTGTGCTGTTCGCCGCGCCGCCGCCGGGCTCGGCAGTGTGGGCGGGTGTGTTCGGCACGCTGGGGCTTGCGTCGCTGAGCACGGCGCTCGGAGTGCTCGTGGCCACCGGGACCCGGCGCCGCGGTCTGCTCGCCGCGCTGATCCTGCCCGCCGGTCTTCCGGCGCTGCTCGCCGGCACGCAACTGACGACCCCCGACGTGCCCGCGCTGCCGTGGGCCGTCATGATGGCCCTCTACGCCGCTGTCCTGCTCACCGTCTCCTGGGCGGTCTTTCCGGCCCTGCTCGAGGAGTGAGAACGTCGTGACAGCCCCATCACGAGCGACCGACCGGGTCCTGACCGTGGCGGCCGCGAGCACCTCGCTCGTCGCGCTGGTCATGGCTCTGGCCGTCGCGCCCCCGGACGCCGTCCAGGGTCAGGCGCAACGGCTGATGTACGTCCACGTCCCGGCGGCATGGCTGGCCTACGCCTGTTTCGCGACCGTGCTCGTGGCAAGCGTCGCCTACCTGCTCACCCGCGACCTGCGCTGGGACCGCCGGGCTCAGGCGGCCGGTGAGCTCGGCGTCGGCATGACCGCTCTGGCGATCGCCCTGGGCAGCATCTGGGGACGCCCGGTCTGGGGGACCTGGTGGGTCTGGGATCCGCGCCTGGTCACCACCGTGGTCCTGCTGCTGGTCTACGCCGGCTACCTGAGCGTGCGCGGGCTCAGTGACGACCGCGGCACCGGGGCCCGAAGGGCCGCGGCAGTCGGCATTCTCGGTTTCGTCAACGTCCCCATCGTGCACTTCTCGGTCGTGTGGTGGCGCACCCTCCACCAGCCGGCCACCGTCCTGTCACCGGACCAGACCGTGCTCGACGGCCAGATGGCGACGGCACTGCTGCTGGCGGTGGTCGCCTTCACCCTCGCCGGGTGGCTGGTGGTCCGCCGCCGGGTCCGCGCGCTCGCGCTGCTCGACCACGAACCCGAAATCCTGGACTCCGAGCCGGTCCGGCCGCTGGTGGTCACCGCACAGGCCCAGCCGTGACCAGCTGGGGATGGGTCGTCGCCGGCTATCTGCTGACCGCCGGCAGCTGGGCGGGCTATCTCGCGTGGAGCCGCCCGGGCCGGCGGACCACCCGGTGAGCGAGCAGCCCGCGACGCAACCGGACACCGACGTGCCCGCGGACCCGGCGGCCCCGGGCGGGGCGCGCCGCCGGCGTACTCCCTGGCGCCTGGTGGTTGTCGCGGTCGTCGTTCTCGGCGCGGTCGGCGTGCTCGCGGGAGCCGGTCTGCAGGGCAACCTCGTCTACTACAAGACGACCAGCGAGCTGGTCGCCGACCCAAGCCTTGCCGGCGAACGCCTTCGCCTCGGCGGCCTGGTCATGGCCTCCTCGGTGAGCCGCGGCCCCGACGGCGTGCGCTTCACGTTGACCGACGGCGTCCAGGAGGTCCGCGTCGTCAACAGCGAGCAGCCGCGGGGGGTGTTCCAGGAAGGGCAGGGAGCACTGGTCGAGGGGGTGCTCGGCGCCGACGGGGTCTTCCGCTCCGACCTGCTGCTCGTCAAGCACGACAACCAATACCGCCCGCCCGCCGACGGCGGTGACCAGCAGGCCGAGATCGGCCGCCCGTGAGATACCTGATCGGTCCGGCCGGCCTGACCCTCGGGCTGCTGTTCAGCGCGGCGGCCACCGCCTGGTGGGGCCTCGCCGCCCAAAGCGGTCCGCAGTCGCGCGTCGCCCGGCAGGCCCGGGTCGCCACCAAGGCCTCGCTGATCGCCGCTGTCGTCGCGGTCTTCGCGATGCTGAACGCCCTGGTGCAGCACGACTTCGCGGTGCGCTACGTCGCGGAGAACGGCGGTCGGGCCGTGCCGACCTACTACACGGTGATCAGCCTGTGGGCCGCGCTGGAGGGGTCCCTGCTGCTGTGGATCCTCGTGCTCAGCGCGGTCACGGTGATCGCGATGGTCCGGGTCCACCCGCGGGCGGGGAACCTGCACCCCTGGGCGATGTCGGTCCTGTCCGGTGTGTCGACGTTCTTCTTCGGCCTCGCGCTGTTCGCCGGCAACGCGTTCGACCGGGTCAGCCCGGTCCCCGCCGACGGCCCGGGACCCAACCCGCTGCTGCAGGACCACCCGCTGATGGGCATCCATCCGCCGCTGCTCTACCTGGGCTACATCGGGCTCACCGTCCCGTTCGCCTACGCGATCGCCGCGCTCATCACCGGACGCACCGGACCGGCGTGGGTCGCCGTCGTGCGCGGCTGGACGCTCGCCGCCTGGGGCTTCCTGACCGCGGGCGTCGTCATGGGCGGTTGGTGGGCCTACGAAGTGCTCGGCTGGGGTGGCTACTGGGGCTGGGACCCCGTCGAGAACGTCTCGATCCTGCCGTGGCTGACCGCGACCGCACTGCTGCACTCGATCATGGTGCAGAAGCGCCGGGCCACCCTGCGGCTGTGGAACCTGACGCTGGCCATCGCGACCTTCCTGCTCGTGCTGTTCGGAACGTTCCTCACCCGCAGCGGCGTCATCGAGAGCGTGCACGCCTTCACCCAGTCCACCATCGGACCAGTGCTGCTCGTCTTCCTGCTGGTGGTGCTGTTCGGGTCGGGTGCGCTGTTCGTCTGGCGGTCCGACCGGCTGCGCGACGACGACGCGCTGCTCGCGACGGTGTCGCGCGAGACCTCCTTCCTGGGCAACAACCTGCTGCTGGCCGGCCTCGCCTTCACCATCCTGCTCGGCACGGTGTTCCCGCTGCTGGTCGAGACGTTGACCGGTGACCGGCTCAGCGTCGGTGCGCCGTACTTCAACCGGATGGCGGTGCCGCTCGCCCTCATTCTCGTGCTGCTGATGGGCATCGGTCCGCTGCTGCCCTGGGGGCGCGCGCACGCCGGGACCCTGGGCCGGCGGCTGATGCCGGCGGCCGCCGCCGGGCTGCTCACCGTCGGCGTCCTCGGCGCGGGGGGCCTGCGCGGGGTGACCGCCCTCATCACCTTCGGGCTCGCGGCGTTCGTCGTCGCCGCCACCCTCACGCGGGTCGCGCTGGACGTCGACCGGACACGCGGGGCCGGCGCCGGGGCCCTGCTCCGGGTCACCGGTCGCACGCTGGTGCAGCACCGGCGGACGTACGGCGGGCTGCTGGCCCACCTGGGCTTCGTGCTCGCGGCCGTCGCCATCGCCGCGTCCTCGACCTACTCCACCTCGGTCACCTCGCGGCTGGCCGTCGGCGACAGCCTGTCCGTGGCCGGTTGGACGGCCACCCTGGAAGGGGTCCGCTCGGTCCCGTCGGCCCGTCGGGACTCGGTCGTCGCGGACCTGCGGCTGCGACGTGACGGGACCGACGTCGGGGTCTACCAGCCGGCGCTGAGCACCTATCCCAACCTCGCCCAGGCCGTGGGCACCCCGTCGGTGCGCACCACCTGGACCGAGGACGCCTACCTGGTCCTGGTCGAGATCGACGAGGCGCAGGCCTTCGCCACGGTCCGCCTCGCGGTCAACCCGCTCGTGCTGTGGCTGTGGCTGTCGGTCGGCGTCATGATCCTGGGCTCGGTGGTGGCGGGCTGGCCACGGCGGCGGACGAAGCCCTCAGCGGAGCCGGTGGCGCCGCCGGTGCCCGAGGTGCCCGAGCCCGCCAAGGTCGGGGCCGGGGTGTGACGACCCTGGCCGAGCTGCCGGTCGAGGACCGCGCCGCTCCACCACGACGGCTGCGCCGGCGGCTCGCGTCGAGCCTGGCTCTGCTGCTTGTCGTGGGCACCATCGGCGTCGTGCTGGCCAGCCGGCTGGAGGGGCCGCAGCCCGTACGATCGGTGCTGCTCGACCGGCCGGCGCCAGGGCTTGCGGGGGCCACCCTCGCCGGCCAGCCGTTCGACCTCGAGCAGTGGCGCGGCCAGGTCGTCCTGGTCAACGTGTGGGCGTCGTGGTGCGTGCCGTGCAAGGCCGAGCAGCCGCTGCTCGTCGCGGCCCACGAGCAGCTGGCACCGCTCGGGCTGCAGATCGTCGGGATCAACGTGCGCGACCGGCCCGAGCAGGCGCGCGAGTTCCTGCGCGTGTTCGGGAATGCACCCTGGCCGAGCGTCGTCGACCAGGACGGCCGGCGGGCCGTCGACTGGGGCACCTTCGCCCTGCCCGAGACCTATCTCGTCGGGGCCGACGGCACGATCGTCGCGAAGGCCGTCGGGGAGCTCGACGCGGCCTGGATCCAGGACAACGTGGTCCCCCTGCTTGCCTCGCCGGCCTCGCCGCCATGAGCCCGGACACTGCGACGACGAGTGCGGTTGCCACGAGCCCTGACACTGCCAGGCCGGCGCGCCGCGGGGTGCTGACCGCCGCCGCCCTGCTCCTGCTGGTGTTCGCCGGGCTCGGCCTGATGCGGGCTGCCGGCCCCGATCCGGCGCCGACCAGCCGCGCCCAGGTGGACGCCGTCGCGGCGACGATCCGGTGCCCCACCTGTCAGGGGCTGTCGGTGAAGGACTCCCCGTCGGTGCTCGCCGACGGCTCGAAGCAGATCATCGAGGAGCAGGTCGCGCAGGGCCGTAGCGCCGATCAGATCCGGCAGTACTTCGTCGACCGCTACGGGGACTACATCCTGCTCAGCCCCGACCCGGCCGGTCCGGGGGCGGCCGTGTGGGTCCTGCCGGCAATCGTGCTGGCCGGCGCCGGGCTGCTGGTCCTGCGCTGGCAGCGTCGCAGCCGGGCAGGCGGGCTCGCACCTGCCGG
>JBBSKF010000176.1:0-5667 GCA_038256525.1 Mycobacteriales bacterium
CGGTCCAGCAACGGCCCGGACAGCCGAGCCAGGTATCGGCGACGCGTGTCGGGTGGGCAGGAGCACTGGTCCTCGGGCTTCGCACACGGGCAGTAGTTGGCGGCGAGCAGCAGGGTGAAGACCGCCGGGTAGACCGCCGTGCCACCGACCCGGGTGATGGACAACCGGCCACTCTCCAGTGGCTGTCGCAGGGCATCGAGGACGCCGGTGGCGAACTCCGGCGCCTCGTCGAGGAAGAGCACGCCGCGGTGGGCGAGCGAGGCTGCCCCCGGCCGGGCGACGCCGCTGCCCCCGCCGACGATCGAGGCAACGGTCGCGGTGTGATGCGGGTCCTGGAACGGCGGCCGCGACACGAGCGGCGGTCCGGGCGGCAGCGTGCCGGCGACCGAGTGCACTGCGGTGACCTCGAGGGCATCGGCCAGCTCGAGTGGCGGCAGCACCGCGGGCATCCGCTCGGCCAGCATCGTCTTGCCGCTGCCCGGCGGCCCGAGCAGCAGCAGGTGGTGACCGCCGGCGGCGGCCACCTCGATCGCGGTTCGGCCGGACACCTGCCCGGCGACGTCGACAAGATCGGGTCCGGGTCCGACCTCCGGCGGGCAGGGCGCGGGCGGCAGGCTCTCGTCGTACGGCTGCCCGGTCAGCAGGCGGACGAGATCACGCAGCGAGCCCACCCCGCGGGCCTCGACCCCTGGGAGCAACGCCGCCTCAGCGAGGTTGTGCAGGGGGACGACGACCCGGTCCACGCCGGCCCGGGCCGCGGTGAGCACGGCCGGCAGGACCCCGCGCACCGGCCGGACGCGGCCGTCCAGACTGAGCTCGCCGACCAGGACCCGACCCAGCAGCGAGGCAGGCGGCACCACCCCGTTCGCCGCGAGGATGGCGGCCGCCAGCGCCAGGTCGAAGGCGCTGCCCCGCTTGGGCAGCGAGGCCGGCGACAGGGCCAGGGTGATCCGGCGCTGCGGCCAGACCTGCCCGCTGTTGACGATCGCCGCCCGGACCCGGTCGCGTGCCTCACCGAGCGCCGCGTCCGGCAGGCCGATGACGCTCAGCCCCGGCAGGCCGTTCGCCAGGTCGGCCTCGACCTCGACCAGATGGCCGTCCAGCCCGACGAGCCCCACTGCGTACGCCCGTGCCAGCGCCACCCCGACCACCTCCGATCCAGAGGCTTCCCTGACCGCCTGACAAGGAGCAGGGGCTGCCGCGCGGCTGTGGACATCGCAGCGATGTCCACAGGGCTGTCCGGGCTGAGCAACCCGGCCGAGATTTCTGTCTCGTGATCACTCAACGTCACGCTCGCTCGCGCCGAGAACCGGAGAGATCTGGACGTCCCCGTGTGATCGGCCCGAGAGATGGTGCGCCGCGTGACTGTCCGCATGAGTGTGAGCGCCCCCGGATCGCAGCCTCGAGTGACGTTCGGGTGCCTTGCCCGCACCCGCCTGCTGGTCATGATCATGCTCGTCGGCACTGTCCTGCTGGCCTCGACGCAGCCGGTCCACGCCTCGGTGACGCAGGAACAGCAGTTCCTGTCGCTGGTGAACCAGGAGCGCACGAGCCGCGGCCTGGCTCCACTGACGCCGCAGCCGGTCGTGACCGAGACCCTGTCTCGCCCGTGGTCGCTGAAGATGGCCGCCGCCGGGCGACTGGAGCACTCCGGGTCCGGCGACCAGATCTTCGATGCCGTGGCAGCGCTGTTCCCCACGATCATCAGTGTCGGCGAGAACGTCGGCTACAGCGCCAGCGTGGACCAGTTGCACCGGGCGCTCATGGACTCTCCGGTTCACCGGTCCAACCTGCTGTCCGAGAAGTTCCGACACATCGGCCTGGGCGTCGCGCAGATCGGCTCTACCGTCTGGGTCACTCAGACGTTCTTCACCCTGGCCGCGTCCAACGCCGCCCCGGTAGCCGCGGCTGCGCCACCACCTGCAGCCCCCGTACGCGCCCCCGTCACCTCGCCGGTTGCGGCGCCTGTGAAGCCACCGGTTGCGGCGCCCGCGACATCCCCGGCTCAGCCGCCCATGAAGGCTGCCCCTGTCGCGAAGCCCTCCACCGTCACCATCAGTCAGCCGGTCCCCGTCACGGCCGCGCCGCCACCGCCCCCGGTTCCCGCAATCGCTGCGGCGCAGGCGATCGTCACCGAGCCACCGCGCGCGTCCCCGTCGCCGGCGCCGTCCGGTCTCCCGCTCGACGTGGCTAGTACGCAGCTCGTTCGCCGTCCGGTGACGACTGCACCGGCGGTAGCCGCCGGCCTGCTGCTTGCCCTCGGCCTGGCCGTGCACCTTCGGCTGTCGCTGTCCCCCGCCGGCTCGACCCGGCGGTCTTCGCGCAGGTAGGCCGCGACGAAACTCGAGGACCGTCCAGAAGAGAGTCGCAAAAAGCTGCAAGGTCGCGGGAGGACAGCCCTCTCAGGTGGTGAAAGCCGGGCAACGGGTCCGGCGCACACACCAGGAGCCATCGCCATGACCGCTCGCCTCGCCGTCCGCGCCACCACCACCGTCGTCGCCGCACTCGCCGGGTTCACCTTGCTCACCGGGACAGCGGCGGCGGCACCGCAGCCCGCCCCGGGAAAGGTCGTCTTCAACGCCCCGCAGGGCGATCCCGAGCCGCAGCCGCAGCCGAGCGGGCCGGCCGAGCTCTCCGACAACGTCAGCGACCCCGGGCCGCACCCCAAGCCCGGCCCGGACGACCTGGTCAACCCACAGCCCGGCCCGGACCCGCAGCCCGGCCCGGACGACCTGACCAGCCCTGAGGTCCCGCCGGTCGACGAGCCCGAGGTCGGCAGCGACGGCCACTGCCTCGACGAGGACGGCAACGTCCAGGACGTCCAGGTCTGCATCGACGAGGACAGCCCGGAGCAGACGTCCGACCAGGCTGACAGCGCCGACGCCGGTGATGCGTCCAAGGAAGGCACCGAGACCGCGGTCGTCGCAGACCGGTTGCCCTTCACCGGCGCCGGCACCACGGCGCTGCTGGCCCTTGCCCTGGGCCTGCTGGCCGCCGGCGCGGCGGCAGTACGCGCTGGAACCGCCCGCCGCTGAGACCGCTCCCGTGCCGGCGCTCCCCCGGGGGCGCCGGCATCGGCGCATGAGGAGTTGACGTGACTACCCCGCACCGACACCGTGCAGCGCAGTGCCTACCGATGAAGGGCTCGACATGGACGACCGTGAGCTGGTCCGACGGGCGGCCGAGGGAGATCGCGAAGCCTGGGCGCTCATCTGGGACGCGCACGGAGCCCGGCTGTACGCCTACGCCCGGCGCCTGCTCTCCGACGAGCACGACGCGGCCGACGCGGTGGCCGACACCTTCGTCACGGCAGCCGAGCATCTCGGCGAGCTGCGGGAACCGGAGCGGCTTCGGGCCTGGCTCTACGCCATCTGCCGACGCCACGTGCAGAAGCGGTGGGAAGGACGGGACCGAGTACGGCCGGTGGAGGCCACCGTCCTCACCGCCGTCCTCGACAGCCGGGCGGACCTGATGAGCGAGCCGGGCGGGACCAGTCCGGCAGAGGCCGCCGAGCTCCTCTGGGCCGCGGCCGAGGGAATCGGACCGGCCGACCGGGAGCTGCTCACGCTGTTGCTGCAGGCCGACCTCGACAGCGGCGACGTCGCCAGCATCACCGGCCAGACGCCGTCGGCCGTCTACGTCAAGGTCTCGAGGCTCAAGGACACGCTCGGCCGGGCCGCCGGCGCTCTCATGGTTGCCCGGCACTCCCGCCGGGACTGCGCCGACCTGAGTGTCCTGCTCGGCGCCTGGGACGGCTCGTACTCCTCTCTCTGGCGCAAGCGCATCGCGCGCCACGTCGACGCCTGCGGCGCCTGCGACCTCTCGCGCACCGCGCTTGCCGGCTCGCTGTTCTCGCTCGCCGGTGCTGCGCCCCTGCTCGTCGTGCCGCAGGCACTTCGTGACCGGGCGCTCGACGGTGCCATGCTGGTGTCGTTCTCGACCGCCCCGCCACCGGTGCCGACGACGACCGAGGCGACCGGAGAGCTGACTCCCGAGCGTGCTGTCTCGAACCTGCAGTGGCGAGACGGCTGGCCGGCCGCCCGGCCATGGCCGGCGCGGTCAGCGCGCCGCCGGCGAAAGACCGCCGCCTTCGTCGCGGCGGTGTCAACGCTGCTCCTTGCCGGCGGCGCCCTCTGGGCCGGAGGGGACACCGCAGTACCGACCCTCGCCGCGGGACAGGAATCAACTGTCACCACATCGGTCCCGACCACGTCGCCATCCGTCACGCCGCTGGAGACGCCGGTGGCCAGCGCAGCCACCCCGTCCGAGCTCACGGCAGACGCCGTCCCGTCGGTGAGCCCGGCTCCGGCGCCGTCACCGAGCATAACGAGGTCACCGGTTGCACAGCAGTTTCCACTGGTCCCACCGCTCGGAGGCGACGGCCGTCCGCCTGTCGCGACAGCTCCCAGCCCAGTCCCCTCCACCGCGCCGGAACCGAGCAATCCGGCCCTGCCGCCCGCCCCGACCGTGGGCCTGACCCTCCGAGACCGGACCCTCGACACCGCGTGCGGCGCGGACACGACCACCAGCGCCGTGGCGAGCGCGACGGGTGGCGTCGCCCCACTGCAGGTGGTCCTGTCCTGGGACGGCACCTCCCCCAACACCCAGAGCTTCACCGGCGAGGGACCGCACTCAGCAACGGTTGGACCGTTCTCCTCAGTACGTGACCCGAGCCGGACCGACACCGTCACGGTGGTTGCCACCGTCACCGACTCCGCCGGAAGAACAAGCACAGACAGGCAGACCTTGACGGTCTCGATCGCCCCCTGCTAGTCCTCCCGCCGCTCATTCGAGCAGGACAAGTTGTGGTGGTTGGTTGGTCAGCCAGGGCACGTGGAGGTCGCGTAGCTGGAGTCGGCCTTGGTGCCACATCACGTGGTGCCGTTTGCACAGTAGGACGAGGTTGCCGAGGTCGGTGCTGCCGCCGTCTTTGCGGGCGACCAGGTGGTGGGCGTCGCAGAACGCCGGGGGGCGGGTGCAGCCGCGGGTGACGCACCCGAGGTCGCGGTAGGCCAGGGTCCGGCGTTGCGCGGTGGTGACCTCGTCGGTCAGTGATTCCAGCCCGATGACCTGCCCGAGCCCGTCGGTCAGGACCCGGGATATCCGGGCGTCGCACAGGACGGTCTCGATCCGGGCCCGGGTCTGCGGTCCGGTCCAGGCGGCGGTGGCGCAGGTCTGCCGGGCTTTGGCGAACGTGCCGTCGAGCTCGGCGGTGACGATGTCGGCCAGTGGTGCGGCGGCTTGTCGGGCGGCCCAGCTGGCTGGGACGATGTAGGCCAGGTGCGGGCGTAGCCCGCCGGCGTCGGGCAGCGTGCCGTGCCGTAGGACTTGTTCGCAGATCTCGGTGAGCGCGTCGGCGCGGCGTTGCCCGGCCGACCGGTTGTCGCTGAGCCCGGTGGAGCGGGCCAGTGGTTCCAGGGCGGTCAGCAGGCTCTCGGCGTCACCAGCGGGGAGCAGGAAGCTGCCTCGGATCGTGCCGTCGTGGTTGTTGCGGGTCTGCAGGTAGCGCTTGTCCTGGGCGGTGCGTTCGTCGTGCTCGAGTTGCGGTTCGCAGTGCGTGGCGATCAGCTCCCGCACCCACAGGCCGAGGGCTTGCGGGTCCCGGCCGGCGGCGACCTCGATCAGCGAGCTTTGGCAGGCCAGCAGCTGCTCGATCTCGATCTTGCC
>JBBSKF010000177.1:0-5616 GCA_038256525.1 Mycobacteriales bacterium
CCGGACAGGGTGTTGCGGGCGACGGCCACGAGATCGCCGAGCACCGCGCTCGCGGTCGGCGAGCCGCCCGCACCGGGGCCGTAGAACATCAGCCGCCCGGCGCTCGCGGCCTCGACGAACACGGCGTTGTAGGCCTCGCGGACGCTGCCGAGCGGATGGGTGCGCGGGATCATCGCCGGGTGGACCCGGACGGTGATGCCGGCGCCGGCCGCGTCGCCGCAGCGCTCGGCGATGGCGAGCAGCTTCACGACGCACCCCATCGCCTGCGCGCTCGCGACGTCGGCGGCGGTCACCTCGGTGATCCCCTCGCGGTGCACGTCGGCTGCGACGACCCGGGTGTGGAAGGCGAGACCGGCGAGGATCGCGGCCTTTGCCGCGGCGTCGAAGCCCTCGATGTCGGCGGTCGGATCGGCTTCGGCGTAGCCGAGGGCGGTCGCCTCGTCGAGCGCGTCGGCGAAGCCGGCACCGGTCTCGTCCATCCGGGTCAGGACGAAGTTGGTCGTGCCGTTCACGATGCCGGTGACCCGCGAGATCTGGTCTCCGGCGAGGGATTCGCGCAGCGGGCGCAGCAGCGGGATGGCCCCGGCGACGCTCGCCTCGTAGTAGAGGTCGGCCCCCGCCTTGGCCGCCGCGGCGTGCAGCGTGGCGCCGTCCTCGGCGAGCAGGGCCTTGTTGGCGGTCACGACGCTCTTGCCCCGGCCGAGCGCGGCGAGGATGAGGCTGCGCGCCGGCTCGAGCCCCCCGATGACCTCGATGACGAGGTCGATGTCGTCGCGCTCGACGAGTCCGGCCGCGTCGGTGGTGAACAGCTCGTCCGACACCGGCAGGTCCCGCGCCTTGCCGAGCCGGCGGACAGCGATGCCGGCCAGCTCGAGCGGCACCCCGACCCGCGCGGCGAGGTCGTTCCCGGAGCTGTGCAGCAGTCGTACGACCTCCGCGCCGACGGTGCCGCAGCCCAGCAGGGCGACGCGCAGCGGGCCGGCCATCAGATGACCCGCACCGGGTCGTGCTGCGACGCGGTGCAGCAGGTGCAGGTGCGGCCGGGCCCCGGCGCGGGTGGCGGGACGGGCGCGAGCAGGCGCCGGCCCCGCAGCGCGGCGACGAGCAGCAGGGCGAGCGCGCCGACGGCGTAGGCGGCGAGCGCCGGCAGACCGGCGACAGTCGCGACGACCAGGCCGCCCGCGAGAAGGACCCCGAGCACGGCGACGCAGAGCAGGGCGCCGAGGCGCCGGGACGGGGTCACGACCGGCGTCATTCGACGTCCAGGGCGAGCAGGTCGTCCTCGGTCTCACGGCGTACGAGCAGGCGGGCGACGCCGCCGGAGACGGCGACCACCGGCGGGCGCGGGACGTGGTTGTAGTTGTTGGCCATCGACCGGTGGTAGGCGCCGGAGGCCGGGACGGCGACGAGGTCGCTCGGCGACAGGTCGGCGGGCAGCGGCACGTCGTGAACGACGATGTCGCCGCTCTCGCAGTGCTTTCCGCACAGGGTCACGTTGGCCGGCTCGGCGGCCGAGGATCGCGAGGCGAGCACCGCGGTGTAGCGGGCGTCGTAGAGCGCGGTGCGGATGTTGTCGCTCATCCCACCGTCGACGCTGACGTAGGTCCGAAGGCCGGGCAGCACCTTGACGGTGCCGACCTCGTACAGCGTGACGGTCGTCGGCCCCGACAGAGCGCGGCCGGGCTCGACGGCAAGGCGCGGCAGGGCGAGGCCAGCAGCGGCACTCTCGCGGGCGAGGATCGCCCGCAGACCGGCGGCGAACTCCTCGACCGGCATCGGATCGTCGGCGGAGGTGTAGGCGATGCCGGTGCCGCCGCCGAGGTCGAGCTCGGGCAGCTCGAGGCCGTGCTCGTCCCGCACGTCGGCGAGCAGGCCGATCATCCGGTGGGCCGCCAGCGAGAAGCCGCGGGTGTCGAAGATGTGCGAGCCGATGTGGCAGTGCAGCCCGACGAGCTCGAGGCTAGGCAGCGCGACGATGCGGCGGACCGCCTCCGCGGCAGCGCCGCTGGCCAGCGAGAAGCCGAACTTCTGGTCCTCCTGGCCGGTCTGGACGAACTCGTGGGTGTGCGCCTCGACGCCGGGGGTGGCCCGGATCAGCACCCGCTGGTGGACCCCGAGGCGCTCAGCGAGGGCTGCCAGGCGAACGATCTCGTCGAAGGAGTCGACGACCACCCGGCCGACGCCGTAGCGCAGCGCCCGCTCCAGCTCGCCGACGCTCTTGTTGTTGCCGTGGAAGATCAGCCGCTCCGGCGGGAAGCCCACCCGCTCGGCGACGGCCAGCTCGCCACCGGTGCAGACGTCGAGCCCGAGCCCCTCCTGCTCCACCCAGCGGGCGAGCGCCGTGCACAGGAAGGCCTTGGCGGCGTAGTAGACGTCGGCCCCGGCGAACGCCTCGCGCCAGGCCCGGCAACGGCCCCGGAAGTCGTCCTCGTCCAAAACATAGGCAGGGGTGCCGAACTCGCTGGCGAGGTCACGGACGTCGACGCCACCGAGCTGGAGCGCGCCGTCACCGGCCCGGACCGCGGTCACCGGCCAGACGGCGGGGTCGAGGTCGGACCGGACCGGGGTCACGGCGGTCACATCCGCTCCGGGGCCGAGACGCCGAGCAGGCGCAGGCCGTTCTCGAGCACGATCCGGGTCGCCCGCCACAGCAGCAGGCGCGGGGCGGTCGTCGGCGCGACCGGCTCGTCGCCCTTCGGCAGCACCTGGCAGTCGTCCCAGAACCGCTGGGCGGACTTGGCGACCTGCTCCTCCAGGTAGCGCGCGACCCGGTGCGGCTCGCGCAGCTCGGCGGCCGTGGCGACCACCTGCGGGAACTGCGCGAGCGCCAGCAGCAGATCGGCCTCGCGCGGGGAGGTCAGCAGGGACAGGTCCACCTCGCCCGGGACCGGCTCGGCGATGCCGAGCTCGGCCGCGTGGCGCAGCACCGAGGCGGCGCGGGTCGCGGCGTACTGCACGTAGAAGACCGGGTTGTCGCTGCTCTGGCGCGACCACAGATCCAGGTCGATGTCGAGGGTGCTGTCGGCGCTGGAGCGGGCGAGGGCGTAGCGCGCGGCGTCGACGCCGACCGCCTCGACCAGATCCTCGAGGGTGAGCACGGTGCCGGCCCGCTTGCTCATGCGCAGCGGCGTCCCGGCGCGGACCAGGTTGACCAGCTGTCCGATCAGGATCTCGAGGTGGACACCGGGGGTGTCACCGAAGGCGGCGCACATCGCCATCATCCGGCCGACGTAACCGTGATGGTCCGCCCCGAGCAGGATGACCGCCCGGTCGAACCCCCGCTCGCGCTTGTCGAGGTAGTAGGCGAGATCGCCGGCGATGTAGCCGGGTTCGCCGTCGCTCTTGATCACCACCCGGTCCTTGTCGTCGCCGAAGTCGGTGCTGCGCAACCAGGTTGCGCCGTCAGCCTCGTAGAGGTTGCCGGCGGTCCGGAGCCGCTCGACGGCCCGGGCGACCGCACCGGACTCGTGCAGGGAGTTCTCGTGGAAGAAGACGTCGAAGTCCACGCCGAACTCGTGCAGCGACGCCCGGATCTCGGCGAACATCTGCTCGACGCCCTCGCGGCGGAAGACCTCCTGCGGGTCGTCCTGCTCGAGCGCGTCGGGGACCTTGGTCAGCACGCTGCGGGCGATGTCGGCGATGTACGCGCCGCCGTAGCCGTCCTCGGGGGCCGGCGCCCCGGTGGCGGCGGCCAGCAGCGACCGGGCGAAGCGGTCGATCTGGGCGCCGTGGTCGTTGAAGTAGTACTCCCGGGTGACCTTCGCGCCGCTGGCCTCGAGCAGCCGCGCGAGCGCGTCGCCGACCGCCGCCCAGCGCACCCCGCCGATGTGGATCGGGCCGGTCGGGTTGGCCGAGACGAACTCCAGGTTGATCTGCTCGCCTGCGGCGGCGTCGTTGGTGCCGTAGGTCGCGCCCTGCTGGAGCACCTGCACGGCGACCCGGCCGAGCGAGGCCTGGGCCAGGCGCAGGTTGAGAAAGCCGGGGCCCGCGACCTCCACCGCGTCGAGTCCGTCGACCGTACGCAGCCGCGCGGCCAGCAGCTCGGCCACCTCACGCGGCGGCCGGCCGGCCTGCTTGGCGAGCTGAAGGGCGATGCTGGTGGCGTAGTCGCCGTGCTCCTTCACCCGTGGCCGCTCTATGGTGACGTCCTCGGGCGGCGTCACCGCAAGCTCGCCGGCGCCGACCGCGTCGACGACAGCCGCCCGCACCGCAGCGCGAAGCTCGGTCGGGGTCACCCCCCCAGGCTATCGCCCGGTCCCACCTAGACTTCCGTCCATGCCGAAGACACCTCCGCCGTCCAAGGGCACCCCGCCCCGGAGCGGCCCCTCCCGCCGGGCCGCTCCGACGAAGGTGTCCAAGCCCTTCCCGTGGGGCACGGTCCTCGGCTCGCTCGTGCTGGCCACGGTGCTGATCGGCGTGATCACCTACGCCGCGCTGAACCAGGGGTCGGGCATCTCGAGCGTGCTCACCGACCCGGACAACAACATCGAGGGCGTGATCGTCGCCGACACCGAGGCCCTGAGCCGCGACCACGTCCAGGGATCGGTGGACTACGAGACGACCCCGCCGAGCGGCGGGAACCACAACGCCGCCCCCCAGCAGTGCGCGGTCTACACCGCCCCCATCGCCCCCGAGCACGCGCTGCACTCGCTCGAGCACGGCGCCGTGTGGATCACCTACCAGCCGAGCTTGGCCAAGGACCAGGTCAACGAGCTTGCCAGCCGGGCCAGCGGCGACCCGTACCTGCTGATGAGCCCGCTCGCGGAGCAGGACAGCCCGATCGTGCTGTCGGCCTGGGGCCGTCAGCTGAAGCTCGAGTCTGCGGGCGACTCCCGGGTGGACGAGTTCCTCAACGCCTACCGCAACGGGGCCACGACCCCGGAGCGCGGAGCGGCCTGCGTCGGCAACAACACGACCGGCCCGGTTCGCGGGGCGGCGCCGGACGGCACCATCCTGCCGAGTGCGCCGGCTCCGAGTGCGCCGGCCCCGAGCGAGCCCGCTCCGAGTGCTCCCGCCCCGAGCATCGTCCCGAGCCCCGTCGCGAGCTGACGCATCGGGCCCGGGCCCTGCCCTAAGCTAAGACGGCGGCAGGCCGGCCAGCCGGCGTACGACCTCGATCAGCTCGTCGGGGTCGAACGGCTTGGTGAGGTAAGCGTCCACGCCGATCCGGCTGCCGCGCTCGAGGTCGGCCTCCTGCGCCCGGGCAGAGAGCAGCACGACCTTGATCTCCGCCGTCTCCGGGTCGGCCCGCAGACGACCGGCGGCCTCCCACCCGTCGAGCCTCGGCATCATGATGTCGAGGGTGATCACGTCGGGCCGGACCGCCTTGACCTTGTCCAGGCAGTCCTGCCCGTCCACAGCGGTGGCGACCTCGAAGCCCTCGAGCTCCAGGTTGACGGTGATCAGCTGCCGGATGACATCGTCGTCGTCGACCACGAGGACACGACCCAGGCTGCTCGACATGCGCGGCAGGCTACAGCGCGGCAGCCTCGGAGCGGTTCCGGGCGCAGGGCCGGCTGGTAACGTCCGGAACCGCCCAGGGCCCCCGTAGCTCAGGGGATAGAGCACTGCCCTCCGGAGGCAGGGGCGCAGGTTCGAATCCTGCCGGGGGCACCC
>JBBSKF010000178.1:0-5591 GCA_038256525.1 Mycobacteriales bacterium
CTGCGCCAGCGTCTCGGCCGGGACCTTGTCCAGGTCGAGGGGGATCTCGGTCTCGTGCGGCTCGCGCCGGACCTCGAGCCGCTCCAGGACGGTCAGCCCGGCGTCGTCGAACAGGGCAGTGACCTCGGTGCGGTCGAAGAAACGCACGTGCGTACGGTCCAGCAGCCCGGTGTCGGTGTAGGTGAAGGCGCCGTCGAGCAGCTGCAGCCGCACCGCGGCGTGCGTGACGTTGGGGATCGACGCCACGACGACGCCGGTCGGGGTGAGCAGGTCCTTCAGGCGCCTGAGCGTGTCGAGCGGCTCGAGCAGGTGCTCCAGCACGTCCAGGCACAGCACGACGTCGAACCTCCTGTCGCCGAACGTCGAGGTGAGGTCGAGATGCTCGACGTTGCCGACGACCATCTGCTCGCAGAGCGGCGCCGCCGCCGCGGCCGCCTCCTCGTCGATCTCGACGCCCCAGACCCGGCAGCCGCGAGCCTTGAGCCCCTCGACGACCGGGTGCCCGTCGGCGGTGCCGACATCCAGCACGTCGCTGCCCGGCGGGGTGAGCAGGATGCCCTGGGTGTGGGCGTTGAGCTCGCGCAGGTCGAGCTCGCGGGCGTAGCGGCTCATCGGCCGGCCTCCTGTGACGGGGACTGCTTGAGGACGGCGTCGACGACGTCGGTCCAGGTCGGGCCGGGGGAGTCGCGCCACCAGGCGTGCAGCGCCTCGACGTCGGCCCGGCGAGCGCGCCAGGCGTCGTTGTCGGTGAGCAGCTGCACGACCGCGGCGCCGAACTCCGCCGGGTCGTCGGTCACGATCATCGGCGCGATGCCGGGCGGTAGCTCGATGCCCTCTGCCCCGATGCTGGTCGCGACCACCGGGACGCCGTACTGCAGTGCCTCGAGCGTCTTGATCTTCAGGCCGGAGCCGAAGCGGTCTGCGGCGACGATGACCCGGGTGGTGGCGTAGAGGCCGGCCAGCTCCGGCAGGAAGCCGGTCAGCTCGATGTGCGGACCGGCAACGGCAGCGATGTCGTCCGGCGGGTTGTGACCGGTGACCCTCAGTCGGGTCCACGGGACCTGCGGCAGCACGTGCGGCAGCACCTCGCGGGCCAGCCACCAGAAGGCGTCGCTGTTCGGCGTGTGACCGCGCGCGGTCCAGCTGGCGACGAAGGCGAGGTTCGACCTCTGCTCCAGGTCGGCCGGGCTCACCCTCAGGTCGGGATTGAGCGGGGGGACGCAATCGACCGGCGCCGCTCCCGGGATCCTGCGCAGCACGTCGGCCTCGACGGAGGACACCGCCGCCACCCGGTCGACGGACCGGACGATCCGCTGCTCGGTCTGCCGGGTCTGCTCGGCCTCGGCCAGGAGCGCGGCCCGCCGCGGGTCCTCCTCCGGCAACATCGCCGCCTCGCGCTCGAGCCGGGCGGAGAACAGCGCCTCGGCGACGTAGAGCACCGGCGTCTCGGGGCCGAGCAGCTTGGCCACCGGGTCGTAGTTGGACGGCCGGCAGACGACCACCGCGTCGTACGTCGTGGTCTCCAGGTGGTGGGCGAGGTCGCCCTCGACGACCTCGAGCCCGAGCTCGGCGACGGTGGTGGCGTCAGCGCCCTCGTGCTTGGTCACCAGGATTGACAGCGCGTAGCGGGAGAGCCCGGCCTGGCGGGCCAGCTCGTGCATGAGGACCGCCCCGGCGCCCAGGCCCGGCAGCGGCAGCAGGTCGTCCACGATGAGCACCCGCGGCGGGTTGCCCCGCGCCAGCTCGACGTGCTGGCGGATCGTGCTGGGGACCGGTCCGTCGGGGCCGCCGCCGGGTGGTCGGGGCAGCCGTTCGGCCAGCTGGGGCGCCCACTTGCTGCGGATCCGCTCGATGTTGCGGGCGAACAGCCAGTGTTTGAAGTGCGTGGTGGTGCTGGCCGACTCCTGGTGCCGGATGCGGGAGCGGCCGTCGTAGAGCCAGCGCCAGCCGGCGGCCCTGAGCGCCAGCGCGAGGTCGACGTCCTCGTAGTAGGCCGGGTAGAAGGCCTCGTCGAAGCCGCCGACCTGGTCGTAGGCGGTGCGGCGCAGCAGCAGCGAGTTGGCCGAGGTGAAGTCGACCTGCCGGCGGAAGGTCCAGGCGCCGCTGCCGGGCGGCAGGCCGCGGCCCACGGGCGCGGTGCTGCCGTCGTCGAACAGCACCGACCCGGCCTCCTGCACCCGCCCGTCCGGGAACAGGATGCGGCTGCCGACCGCAGCGACGTCGGGGTGCTCGTCGAGGGTCTGCACGAGCGGCTCCAGCCAGCCCGCCTCCACCGAGGCGTCGTCGTTGAGCAGGAGCAGCAGCTCGCCGCGCGCCTCGCGGGCCAGCCGATCGTTGCCACCGCCGAAGCCGAGGTTGACCGGACTGACGAAGACGCGGGCGCCGGTGACCTGCCGCTGGGCGAAGGCGACGACGTCGGGCTGCGCGCCGTTGCAGAGCAGCAGCACCTCGGTCGGGATGTCCGGCGGCAGGTGCTGGGCCAGTGAGGCCAGGCAGCCCTGCAGCAGCCCGGCGTCCTTCTGCGTGAGGATCAGCACCGAGACGCGCGGCTCGGGACTGGTGCGCAGGCTGATCACCCGCCCGACCCTAGGGCGTCACTGGGCTGCCGCCGCGCGCGACTCGGCAGAGGTGGCCGTGGACGATGCGGATCTGCTGCCGTCGACGGCAGCGGCTCGAGTGCCGGCAGGGCGAGACCCGCGCCGATCACGTGACATGGGCGTTGCCCAGCCGACTGGCAACGGCTGAGAGCTGCCGGTGGTGCGACCACAACCGTGCCCCGGGTGTCAGGCGCACAGCCGCGAGGAGCTGGGCTTCGACATAGCCGATGCCGGAGCCCTGCAGCTGGTGCGCCGTGATGAGGGCCAGCACCTCGGCTGCTGGAGCGACCTCGGCCTGCGGCAGCCGGGGCAGCAGGTCGAGGACCTCGGAACCGGCGCGGAGGTGACCGAGTGCCAGCTCGCCGAGCACCCACGGGTGGGTCAGGACCGCCCCGGTCTCGAGCAGGAGCACCAGCCGGTCGTCGCCGTTGCGCAGATGCTGCACCCACACCGACGTGTCGACGACGATCACGAGTCGCGTCGTCGTGGAGGTAGGACGAGCTGCGGCTCGCTGCCGCCCAGCCGGGCCAGGCGGCGGGCGCTCTCGCGCTCGATGAGGGCCCACAGAGCCTCGCGGACCAGGGCGGTCTTCTCCGTGGTCCCAGTGAGGCGCTGCGCCTCAGCCACAAGGTCGTCCTGACCGCTGGCAGCAACGTGGGGAGCGCCCCTTGCCTGACATTGCGCGCGATTGTATGGTTCGTACATGAGCGAGATGACGGTCAGCGAAGCACGCGATCGGCTGGCCGACGCGATCGACCAGGCCCGCACCTCGCACGAGCCGGTCGTTCTCACCCGGCGGGGTCGACGCGTCGCGGTCCTCGTCGACGCCGACGACTATGCACGCCTGGCTGATCTCGCCGAGGACGCGCTTGACCGGGCCGAGCTCGAAGCGGCCCGCAAGGATGACGACTACGTGCCCTGGGAGCAGGTCAAGGCCGATCTCGGACTGGCGTGACCGCGCCGGGGAGCAGCTATCGGGTGCAGCTCGCCCGACGAACGATCAAGACCATCGAGGGGCTGACACGCAGGGAGCAGCAACGCGTGCGTGCCGCCATCGACCTCCTTGGCCAGACACCTCGCCCACCCGGCTGTGTGGCGATGTCAGGAGAAGCCAGCACCTATCGCGTGCGAGTCGGGGACTACCGCATCGTGTACGAGGTGCACGACGCGGTCCTGCTCGTCCAGGTCGTCCGCGTAGGCCACCGCCGCGAGGTCTACCGATGAGAAGCCTGTAGCGACCAGCGTCGACGCGCGCTCGCGACGTGGCAGGGGGGGTCTTCGTGATTGACGAGGTTGTCCAGGGTGGTGTCGCCGCCGTGTTCGCGGATCAGCAGCCGCGAAGTCTTGGCGTCGGCCGTGGCGAGACCGTTGCTGCGCCGTGCGGCGGCAACAAGGTCAGCGGCATCGCCATCGGCGGCGACGGCTGCACGCAGTTCCGGCTCGGGACCGGTCGGGTGGACACCGCCGGCGACGATCCGCACGCCTTCGTGGACGACTTGACGGACAACAGCCCGCCGACCACGCGGATCACCGTCGTAAGGGGGCTCGACTCCCCCCGCCCGTCAGGGGCGCAGCCGCACCACGACACCGGCGTGGTCGGAGGGCCACAGGCCGGACTGCGTGCGGTTCGTCGGGTCGGCGCCGACGACGACGGCCTTGTCCGCCGGCACCGGTGCGCCGCCGAGGCCGCGGGTCAGCACGAGGTCGATGCGGTGCGTGAAGCTGGCCGGGGCCGGCTCGTTGACCTCCTCGTTCAGGCCGCTGGTGAAGCCCGGGGAGCCGTTCCCGCTCTCGAGCCACGCGTCGTCGAGCACGCTGGTGAGGAACAGGTACGGGTCCTGGTGCTTGATGCCGGCGATCGGCTCGCCGGCCTTGGTGCTGGTGTCCAGCGGGTCGGAGTTGCAGTCGCAGGTCAGGATCACCGGACGGTCCGCGGTGAGCACCTGCGTCTGCACCAGCTCGCGGGCCTGCATCATCGCGAAGCTGGACAGCTGCGACTCGAGGTGGGTGTTGAGCACCCGCACCCGCTTGGAGCCGACGCGCACGTCGGCCCAGTTGTAGCCGCGGATGAACTCATAGCGCTTGCCGCCCAGCTCGAACGGCAGGACAGCGGCGTACTGCTTGCCGCCTGCGGCCTCGACCTTCACCTTGGAGGAGGCCCGCTTCAGCAGCACGTCGTGCATGGTCAGCCGGAAGTCGGCGCCTGCGGCGACGTTGACGCCGGGGAAGGCCGGTCCCTCCACGTCGGACTCGGCCTGGACGTGGACGACGTCGTAGCGCTCCCCCGCGCGCCGGAGCTCGGCGAGCAGCGTGGCCAGGAAGTCGTAGTCCACGGTGGTGGCGTTCGGGATGACCCGGTTCTCGGCGTCCGTCGGCGGGTTGAGCTCGAGCGGTCCGCGCCGCCAGGTCGCGACCTCCTGCAGCCCGATCATGTCAGGCCTGGTGTCTGCGACCTCACGGGCCAGCAGTCGGGCCCGGGCCGGGAAGTCGGTGCGCCCGACGACCTGCCGCAGCTCCCAGTTCTGGTTCGCCAGCGCGATGCCCGCCGGCACCCCCTCGGGCCCGGGGCGCAGCGGCCGGGTGATGTCCCCGCCCAGGTAGACGTTGCGCGTCATGACGGTCAGTGGCGTGCCCTTGCCGCTCGGCGGCGAGGCTGCGGCGACGGTGACGGGCGTGACGGTCGCGGCCAGGGCGAGCGCCCCGACCAGGGCGACGGCCCGGCGCAGGAACGGGCGGGGGTGGTCCATCTGGGGTCTCCTCGACGAGGTCGGCGGCGTGGACCGGGAGTGCAACACGTCCAGGGCCCGGCCCACCAGGGCACGATCGGACCATCCTCGGGTGCGGCGGGACACCTCAGCGCCCCTTGAACTCCGCCAGCATCCGCTCGGCCTCCTGCGCCCGCGCCTGCTCCACCAGCAGCTCGTACCGGGTCGCCGCCAGGCCGCGGGTGGAGCTGAAGTCGCGCTTGCCGCCGGTGGCCCGGTGCGCGACCAG
>JBBSKF010000179.1:0-5547 GCA_038256525.1 Mycobacteriales bacterium
CCTGGTCGTGAGCGGGGCGTCTGTGCGAGGTTGTCCACCGTGCCTACCCCGTCTGCCTTGCTCACCGGAGCGACCGGCTTCATCGCCTCCCACCTGATGCCCGCGCTGGTCGCCGAGGGGTGGGACGTGCGTGCCTGCGGGCGGCGCCCCCGCCCCACGGAACTCGCGGAGCAGATCGACTACCGGCGGGTCGATCTGACCCGCACGGAACAGCTCGAGGGTCTCTACGACGGGATCACCCACCTGCTCCACCTCGCCGGGGCCTCCAGCTCGACGGCCAACCAGGAGGAGATGCAGCTGTTCAACGTCGTCGCCACGCGCAACGTGCTGGCGGCCGCCCCGAAGGACCTGGAGTGCGCTCTCTACATGAGCTCGACCTCCGTCTACGGCGAACAGGTGCAGCTGCCCTCTCCCGTACCGGAGGATGTGCAACCCTCGCCGAGCCGCGGCTACGGCAAGGCGAAGTGGGAGAGCGAGCAGGAGGTCTGGGCGCAGAGCGAGGCCGGCATGCCGGTGGTCGTGCTCCGCCCGGTCTCGGTCTTCGGCCCCGGCAACGTCAAGCTGCTGGGCAGCGCGGTGCTCGACGCCGCCGTCGAGGCGTGGGCCGGCCTGGACACGTTCGCGGTGCCGGCCGAGACCATCGAGCAGCGGCTGGTGCACATCGACGACCTCGTGCGGGCCACGCTGCACCTGGCCGTGCACGACGGCGCCATCGGGCACGCGTACAACGTGGTCGCCCCGCAGTACCCGTCGAGCCACGAGGTGGCGCAGCTGCTCGCGGAGGCGTTCGGGCTCACGGTGGAGCTGGCCGAGAACCCCGAGTGCGGGTTGAGCTCTGCGAAGCGGAGCGCCGCCCACCGCGAGATGGTCGAGCGCGGAATGTCCCCGCAGATCCTGTTGACCGAGCAGCGCCTGCGCTTCATGCGCAAGGCCAACCGCAACAACCGGCTCAGCGTGGACGCCCTGCTGTCGACCGGGTTCCGCTTCTCGCGAGGCGAGCTGGCGCCGGCCATCGGCGCGACCATCGACTGGTACCGCGAGCACCGCTGGGTGCTCACGCGCTGATCGCGTTGCAGCGGAAAACCGTCGTATCAGTTGCCACAAGGGCGCCACGACCGCGTCCCAAACCCCTCTTGACAACATCGCGTTGTCTGATCGCGGGGTTCCACGCCGCACACCTCGAGGTCACGTGAGCAGGACCACCCCTTCACCGGACAGGACAGTCAGGGCGACTTCGCGGCCGAGCATCGCCATGGCCAGCGCGAGACTCGGCCCGCGCACCTCCGCCCCCTGCCCGTGCCGCCATTGCTGATCTGTTGCGACGAGGGCCACGCCGCGCAGGACTAGAGCTCTTCGGGCGTGCGCTGCGTGGCCAGCCGCAGGGCAGCGACGTCCATCGCCCGGCCGATGCTGCGATGCCGGCGCACAGGCTGGGTCGGTCCCACTGGTCCTCGGGCGACACCCCCGAAGTCGCTCCACGATCAGCAGGCGCTCGCGACGGATCGTTTCGGCTGTCACGAGGACACCTTGTGGCGTCGCGGTTGCCCTGGCACGGCAGTCTTCACTGCTGAAGGAGTCCACGGGCTGGTCGATCCTCGGTTCAGCCCCTACGCTGCGGAGCGCCGATACCGTCCCGCAGGTCACAGATCAGGAGCGTCCGATGACCTCACGACTGAACCCCTACATCTCCTTCGCGGACAACGCCCGGCAGGCGATGGAGTTCTACCGGTCCGTCCTCGGCGGGACTCTTACGGTCAACACCTTCGGGGAGTCAGGCGCACCCGTTGGCCCCGGCGCCGACAACATCATGCACAGCATGCTCGAGACCGACAGCGGGTTCACGCTGATGGCCGCGGACACACCGCCGGGAATGGAGCACCAGCCGGGCAACAACATCGCGGTGAGCCTCAGCGGGGACGACGCCGAGGAGCTGCGCGGCTACTGGGCCAAGCTTGCCGACAGCGGAACGGTCTCGGTTCCACTGGAGATGCAGATGTGGGGCGACGAGTTCGGCATGTGCGTAGACGAGTTCGGCATCGGGTGGATGGTCAACATCACGCAGACGTCTGGCTGACGTGCCCGCCCGGACGGCCCGGGCCGGCTGCTCGTAGGTAGCCGCCCGTCCTCGCCTGCCACTCATGTTTCGAGAAGTGGCCGCAAGCGGACGTGTCCCGCCTATGGTCGGCGGTGTGGCGACGGGCGTCGAGCAGCTGTATCGATACGCCCAGCCGTCCAAGGTCGGCTCCTTGGACGGACGTGCCGACGTGCGCCTCGCCACCAGCGGCGGGATCACCTCGCGTGGCCTCGTGCCGCACCCGCAGTTCTTCGACGGCTTCCTCGGCCACGCCGAGCAGACGGCTACCGCCCTGCTCGCCGTCGCCCGCGTCGCGCGGACCCGCTACTACGTGCCACCGGGCATGCTCGCCGCGGTGCTGCGCGCGGCCGACCCGGTCGTGACGAGCAACGGTGACCGGCTGCGGTTCGAGAGCTTCTCGGCCTGCTGCGGTGTGTACGCCCGGCTCGACGTCCTGCCGGGCGGGCTCGACGGACCGGCGCTGGACACCGGGACGACGAACGTCGACTTCAACCCGCCCATGCGCGAAGCACTCGCGGGCATCGCCGGCCTGGACCCGCTGCACATGGCCGTCGGTGAGGACGTCACCGTGACGACCATCGAGTCGTCGGTGACCGAGCGGAAGGTGCCGTTGCCCGAGCGCTGGCTCAAGGGATTCGCCGAGGTGCAGGTCTCCGGCTCGGGCATGCAGCGGGCCTTCGCGGTCCCGGCCGTCGAGGCGCGCCGCTTCGTGCGATCACTGCCGAGTGCCTCGGGCACGCGTACGACCCTGTTGTGGGTGGTGCCGGCCGGACGTGGGCTGCGGCTGACCAGTCGACCGGGGCCCGGGGCGGTCTGCCTGGCCGGTCCCGAGCGGTTGCGCGTCCTCGAGCCGCTGCTGCGCTTCGCGACGACGCTGCGGGCGTACGCCCCGGCGGTAACCGCCAGCGGGGCACCTGCGGCAAGCGTGTGGGAGCTCGACCTGGCGGACTCCCGGCTCGTGCTCACCCTCAGCCCCGAGGTCAGTCGCGGCTTCTCCGGCGAAGGTGGTGTGCTGCGCGATCTGGCCGACGCCGACGCGACCGACGACGCCGACCTCGTCTCGGCGCTGCTCGCCTTCGAGCCACGGCTCGACGTCGACCGGCTGGCCAGGGAAGCCGGCCTACCGGTCACGCGCGTCCTGCGTGCGCTGGGGCGGCTCGGCGCCGCGGGTCGGGTCGGGTTCGACGCCTTCGAAGGCGCGTACTTCCACCGCGAGCTGCCGTACGACGCGACAGCGCTCGAGCGCATGCACCCCCGCCTGCGCGACGCACGCGCCCTTCTCGACGCGGGCGCGGTGCGGCTGGCCGACGGCGTGGCCTACGTCCGCAGCGGGGACGCCGAGCACGTCGTACGAAGCACGCCGACCGGCCACCGGTGCTCGTGCCCGTGGTTCGGCAAGCACCAGGACAACCGGGGGCCGTGCAAGCACGTGCTCGCCGTGGAGCTGGCGGGTCGTGCCTGACGAAATAGCCGAGCGGGTGCTCGCGCTCGCGCGTGGGCCGGGTCGCCTGGCTGAGCTCGTGGTGGCCATGCGCGGCCTGACCGACAAGCAGCGCAAGACGCTGTCCGGCCCGGTGCGCGCGCTTACGCTGGAGGGCGGCTATGACCGAGACCGAACCGGGTTCGTGCTCGCGGTCCTCGGCTGCGTCAACGGCGTGCGTCAGGTCGCCACTGCGCTCACCTGGATCAGCTTGCCGCGGGAGGCTGAGGCCCTGGCGGTGCAGGTGCTCGTCGACCGGCGGCCGCACTGGCTCGCGGAGCTTCCGGCTGCTCTCCTCGTCGGGGACAACGCTCAACCCTGGGGCTTCCGGCTCGTTCGACGCCTGGTGCGCGACGGTCTGGTCGAGCGGCCGGACTTTCCCGACTACTACCTGCGCATGCCGTCCGGGCTGTCCGTCAGCGCCTCCTCCGCCGGCACTGACCGGGCGCCGCTGGACGACCTGAAAGCCGACCCTGACCTGATCCAGCACGAGATCTGGAGCATGCTCCGCACCGAAGGTGCCGGCCGCGAGCTGGCGGCCCATGACACCTGGCGCCTGCAATCCTGGACTGGCGCGAGTGGTAGCTCGACGCTCGCGCGACCCGAGCTCACCTGGCGTCACGCGCTTCTCACGCTCGTCGCAGACGGCACCGTCGACCGGGACCGCGTGCTCGACGAGACACTCGGCGCCTTTCTGCGCGACTGGACTCCCGGCGATCTCGGCTGGTACATCGCCCTGCACGACGAGCTCGCACCCACCTTGCAGGAGCTCGACGTCCGTCAAGGCACCTACGCGCGGCTGTTGGCCGCTGCCGCCGGTCCGGCGGTCACACTCGCGTTGCGGGCCTTCACCCAGCTGCTGCGAGCCGGTCGGCTCGAGATCGACACGCTGCTGGCGGCCGCCCACCCTGTGCTGCTGCGTCCCGACAAGGGTCCGGTCGTCGCCATGCTGAAGCTGCTCGCCGGCGTCGCCAAGGCTTCACCGGACCGTTCGGAAGCGGTCGCGGCTGCGGCCGCGTGGGCGCTCGAGCATGAGCGCGCCGACGTGCAGGAGCGCACCCTGACGCTGCTCGGGAACCTCGTGCCGGACGCGGGCGTTCGCACCGCGCTGGTGAGTGGACACGCGGAGAGGATGGCGCCGAGCGTGCGTCCGATGGCCAGCGCCGAGAGTGCCGGGCGCGCGTCCGAGGCGCCAATCTTGATCCAACTCCCGGCGCCGCCCCTGGATCCGGTGGCTGATGTCGACGAGCTCGCTGAGCTGTTCACCCGACTGATCGAGGAGGCGGACGACCCCGCCGACGTCGAGCGCCTGCTCGAAGGCGTTGCCCGGCTGGCGCGCGCTCGTCCCCGGCATGGCGCCGAGGTGCTCGCCCGACGCGCCGACGAGCTGGTCGGCTCCTACCAGCCGGGACCCTGGTCCGGTGAGGAGCCTCGGGCAGATCTCGCCGCGCTGGCGCTGGTGTGGCTCGAGCGGCGCAAGCCGGGCAAGGGATACCCGGGCCGCCCGTACGGCGCGTACGTCCAACGGATGGGCTCATGGGGCAGGCAGGTGCGGTCCGACTGGTCGCTCGCCGCGCTCGTGACGATGCGCACCCACGAGGTGGCGCGGGCGGTTGCCGGCGGCGGAGCGTCGCTGCTGTCGCTGCCGACGTCCCGGGACGGCGCGCTGGCTGCGGCGGCGCTCTCGGCCCGGGTCGCGGCGATGAGCCGTACCGAACGCCCGCTGCCGCTCGACATCGGGCTCGCGGCACTCCGCGTCGCGCCGGCCGAGTACGACGCCGTACAGCTCCCCGCCCGGCATCGGACCGGGAGGGAGTTGAGTGCCGACTTCGGGGTGCTCCGGAGCTACGCGCCCTGCTGGGAGCTCGTCGTCGGCCGGAGCAAGGACACGGACTGGAGCGCCTACGAGCGGGCCGCGACCTGGCAGGACCGGGCCTCGCCGCGCGGGAAGGCCGACGACGCCGTACGTGCC
>JBBSKF010000180.1:0-5485 GCA_038256525.1 Mycobacteriales bacterium
ACACGCAGCCCCGCATGCGCCCGGTACCGGCGGTTGACCGAGATCAGGTTGGCGGTGAGCGCCTCGACCTGGTGGGCGTTGCGCAGCCGTCCGCCGTAGACGCCGCGCATACCGGGGATGCGGTCGGTCAGGGCCTGGACGAGGTCGGTGGCCGCCCGGTCGTCGCCGAGCACGAGCACGTCGGTGTCCACCGTGTCGACCGTCTCGTCGAGCAGCAGGACGGCACTGACGTGATGGAAGGCCGCGACCACCCGGCTGGCCGGCAGCAGCAGCTGTGCCTGCTCGGCCGCGCTGCCCTCCGGGACGGCCAGCGCGTAGGCGCCCTGCTTGTCGAAACCGAGCGGGTTCACGCAGTCGATGACGATCTTGCCGCGGAGGTCGTCGGCCAGCGAGAGCAGCAGCTCGCGGTGGCCTGCCCAGGGCACGGCGACGACGGCAAGATCCCCGGCGCGAGCGGCACCGGCGTTGTCCATGCCGGAGACCGTCCCCGGCAGTCCGGCAGCGGCCGCGACCGCTCGGGCCGGGTCCCGCGACCCGAGCACGACCCGCAGACCGGACAGGGCCAGCCGACGGGCCAGGCCCCGACCCTGCTCACCGGTCCCACCGAGCACCGCCACCACCGGATCTGCCGGCTCCACCGCCCCAGGATCGCTCACCGGGTCATCCTGGCAGCCGTTCACCGAACGTTCGCCGAGCGGCGGCAGGAGTCGACCGGTGTACGGCGAAGGACTCAGCGACAACGCGCCATGCCCAGGAAGGGGCCGGGGGTGACAGACAGGGCAGCAGAGCGGGCTGGAGGCAGGCCGCGGGTCGCCGGGCTCAGCGCGCTGCTGGCCGACATCTCCACCCTGCGCACCACCCTGCAAGCCGACCTGAGCCTGGCCGCCGCAGCCCTCGACGAGGGGGCCGAGCAGGTCGCCGGGGAGCTGATCGCCGACGACGTGGTCGCGGTGCGCGAGTTCGAGGCCCGGGCGTTCGCGGCGCTCGCGGCGATGGACGACAAGACCCGGACCCGGCGGAGCACCCGGATCCGGACCCGCCGGCCGGGCCGAGCGCGCGGCGTGCGGCACCGGCTGGTCCCGACCGCCCCCCTGCTCGTCGCCGCCGCGGCACTGATCGGCTTCGCGGTGGGCGGCGTGCCGGAGCGAGCCGAGCCGGCTCCGGTGATGAGCAGCGCCGCGGGAGCCAGCTATGAGCTGAACCGCCTGGCCGTTGCCGGTGCCAGCACGGCGCAGCTGCGCAACGCCGCCGAGCAGCTCAACGACGAGGTCGCCGCCGTTGTCGCCGCGTCCGGGGGCAGCCCCGCCGCGACCGCCGAGGCGCTGCTGCTGCTCGAGCGCGGCAGCGAGGTGCTGCTCGACCAAGGGGATTCTCGACAGATGCAGGGCGTGCTCACCGAGACGCGTCAGCTGGCCGACCAGCTGCGCCGCACCTTGCCGGCGGGTCTGCAGCAGTCCTTCCCCCGACGGGACGGGCGGCCGGCTTCGATCCTGCCCGGTCGGATCGAAGCCCCCGCGCCCATCGTGCCGTTCCCTCTGCCCAGTGCCGTTCCCTCCACGCTGCCCGCCGTGCCGACACTGCCGCTGCTCGCGCCCCCGCCCGGCATGACGAACCTCCGGTAGGAGTCAGCTGCCGGCCTCTGTGCCACGCCTCACTGCGGCCCAGACGGTCTTTCCGGGCGGGTCCGGCCGCACACCGTGCTCGACACTCAGCAGGTCGACCAGCATCAGCCCGCGGCCGCCCTCGGCCTCCTGCCCGGCGACCCGCGGGCGCGGCCGGTCCGGGCTGCCGTCCTTGACCGCGATGAGCACCGCGTCGCCGTCGGTCTGGAGCTCGAGGGCCACCGGGGGGCCGGCGTGACGCACCGCGTTGGTGACCATCTCGCTGACGATCAGCGCCAGGTCGTCGTGGATCTCGTGCAGGCCGAGCCGCTCCGCGTAGGCCGCGACGGCGGCCCGGGCCTGGGCGGGGCTCTCCAGCCCGTCCTGCAGGTCGATGCACTCGCGCGTTGCGGTGGGGCGGTCGTCGATGTGGCGCAGCGCTTCGACCCGGTCGGCGTGCACCGTCAGCCCGCGGAGCTCGGCCGCCACGTCCACGGAGGCCGAGCAGAACTGGAGGGTGGCGCGGGGCCAGCCCGCGGCCGACGTGGCGAGCGCGCGCAGGGCGGCGACCGCCTCGGGAACGAGCTCGGAGGCCTCGGTCAGGTCGACGATGACGCCACGCGGCTGGCGCGCGAGCGTTGCCTGCACGGCAACCACCAGGCTGTCGGCATACGAGGCGCCCACCGAGCCGACCACGGCGAGCACGTGCACGCCATGGTCGATCTCCTGCCTCAGCAGCACGCCTGCACCTCGTCGCGGCTCTAGGGACGACTCCGGTCGGCGGATGCCGACACGGTTGTCATACCCCTGTCATAGAAGAGGCGAACCGGACCACGGGAAAGACACCGGAAAAAGGGCCGCAAACAGGACGACTCAGTCGACGACCGGGAGGTAAAGCCTGCCTCCGTGCTCGGCAAACTCCGCCGACTTCTGCTGCATCCCGAGCTCGAGTGCCGCCGCCTCGTCGACGCCCTGCTCGGCGGCGTAGCGGCGTACGTCCTGACTGATCTTCATGGAGCAGAAGTGCGGGCCGCACATCGAGCAGAAGTGGGCGGTCTTCGCCGCGCCGGCCGGCAGGGTCTCGTCGTGGAAGTCGCGCGCGGTCGTCGGGTCAAGCGACAGGTGGAACTGGTCCTCCCACCGGAACTCGAACCGGGCGTCTGACAGCGCGTCGTCCCACACCTGCGCCCCCGGATGCCCCTTGGCCAGGTCCGCGGCATGCGCCGCGATCTTGTACGTGATGACGCCGTCCTTCACGTCGTCGCGGTCCGGCAGGCCGAGGTGCTCCTTGGGGGTCACGTAGCAGAGCATCGCCGTGCCGTACCAGCCGATCATCGCCGCGCCGATCGCGCTGGTGATGTGGTCGTAGCCGGGCGCGATGTCGGTCGTGAGCGGGCCGAGCGTGTAGAACGGCGCCTCGGCGCAGACCTCCAGCTGCAGGTCCATGTTCTCCTTGATCTTGTTCATCGGCACGTGGCCGGGTCCCTCGACCATGACCTGCACGTCGTACTCCCAGGCGATCTTCGTCAGCTCACCGAGGGTGCGCAGCTCACTGAACTGCGCCTCGTCGTTGGCGTCGGCGATGCAGCCCGGCCGCAGCCCGTCACCCAGGCTGAACGTCACGTCGTAGGCCGCCATCAGCTCGCACATCTCGCGGAAGTGCGTGTAGAGGAAGTTCTCCTCGTGGTGCGCGAGGCACCACGCAGCCATGATCGAGCCGCCCCGGCTGACGATGCCGGTCTTGCGGGTGGCCGCCATCGGGACGTAGCGGAGCAGCACGCCGGCGTGGACGGTCACGTAGTCGACGCCCTGCTCGAACTGCTCGATCAGCGTGTCGCGGTAGATCTCCCAGGTCAGCGCCTCGGCCTTGCCGTTGACCTTCTCGAGCGCCTGGTAGATCGGGACGGTGCCGATCGGGACGGCGCTGTTGCGCAGGATCCACTCCCGGGTGGTGTGGATGTTGCGCCCGGTCGACAGGTCCATCACGGTGTCGGCGCCCCACCGAGTCGCCCACGTCATCTTGTCGACCTCCTCCTCGATCGAGGACGCCACCGAGCTGTTGCCGATGTTGGCGTTGATCTTGACGAGGAACCCCCGGCCGATCGCCATCGGCTCGGCCTCCGGGTGGTTGACGTTGAGGGGGATCACCGCGCGGCCGCGGGCGAGCTCGGCGCGGACGAACTCCGGGGCGAAGCCCTCACGCAGCGCGACGAACTCCATCTCGGGGGTGACGGTCCCGGCCCGGGCGTACGCGAGCTGGGTCACGGTCCTGCCCGGCAGGGCGCGCAGCGGCCGACGGCCGGCGGAGTCGAAGACCGCGTCGAGGTTGCGGTGATCATGGGCCTTCAGACCGTTGTCGACCGGCTGCACCGGTCGGCCGTCGTAGGCCTCGACATCCTCCCGCTCTGCGATCCAGTCCTTGCGCAGCGCCGGGAGCCCGAGTCGCACGTCCGTGCGCAGGGAGTCATCGGTGTACGGGCCGCTGGTGTCGTAGAGGACGACACTGTCGCCGGTCGTGAGCACCACCTCGCGCATCGGCACCCGCAGGTCCGGGCGGCTGCCCTGCAGGTAGGTCTTGCGGGAGCCGGGAAAGGCCGTTCCCAGGGTGGTCGCGTCCTGGATGGCAGTCATGAGGGTTTCCTCCCTACGCCGGTGCGAGCCGGATCAGGTACGAACGGTCAGCGGCCGGTCCTGCCGCCCTCTCAGCCTCGGCGTGAGGCTCCCGCGGGTCGCCCCGGACTGTACGGCAGCCGGTCCTCGTGGCAGTGAGCGATGCGGCAGCATGACGGCGTGCGGGAGATCGAGGTACGCGACGACGGCATCCGACTGGGTCAGCTGCTGAAGCTCGCGGATCTCGTGGCCGCCGGATCGGACGTACGGCCGCTGCTGGCCGAAGGCGTCGTCACGGTGGACGGCCGGCCCGAGGCGCGGCGTGGACGCCAGCTCCGCAGGGGTCAGGTCGTCGCGGTCCGGGGCGAGCAGGTCCGCCTGATCTGAGTCCTCCGGCCGATGCCACGGCGCCCTACGCTGCGCCCATGGCGGGCAAGCACGGACGGCGACGGCGCTCGCTGTACGTGTTCGGCGCTCTGCTGCTGATCATCGCCGCAGGCGGGTGGCTGGGCGTGCGCGGTCTCGCGGCTCAGCGCCATCTCGAGCAGGCCCGCACCGAGCTCACCGCCGCGCGCGCCGCACTGACCGATCGTCAGGTCGAGCCGGCCCGGGCAGCGGTGCTCGCCGCCGGGCGGGAGACCGAGCGGGCCAGGGAGCTGACCGGCGACCCGGTCTGGCGGCTCGCCGCGGCGATCCCCTACGCCGGGGCCTCGCTCGAGGTGGGGCGGGCGGTCGCGGTCGCTGCCGACGACATCGCCCGCCGGGTGCTGCCTGGCGCACTGACCGCCGTCGAGACCGTCGACGCCGACTCGTTGCGGCGGCCGGACGGGGGCGTCGAGCTCACCCTGCTGCAGGCCGCCCAGCCGCCGCTGACCGCAAGCGCCGCCACCTTCGACGCCGTCAGCGCCGAGCTGACCCGGTCACCACGCGCGGGGGTGGTCGGTCCGGTGGCCCGGGCGCGGGATCAGTTCGTGAGCCAGCTCGACGAACTCGGCGGGCCGCTGCGCGACGGTGCCCGCGCCCTCGAGCTGGCGGTGCCCCTGTTGGGCGGTGACCGCCCCCGGCGGTTCTTCGTCCTCGTGCAGCAGACCTCGGAGGCACGGGGCACCGGCGGGCTGGTCGGTGGCTATGCCGTGATCGAGACCGACCGCGGCCGGGTGCGGGTCAGCGCGCGGGGCAGCAACGCCGACCTGCAGAGCGCCCGGGTGCCGGTCCCGCCAGGTGTCGGTCCGGACTTCGTCCGGCTGTACGGCGGCGGGGTCGGCGCCTTCGAG
>JBBSKF010000181.1:0-5441 GCA_038256525.1 Mycobacteriales bacterium
CCGAACTTCCCCCACCCGCGCGGGATCCAGAAGCCGTCGAAGTCGGCCAGCGTGGTGAGCGTGATGCTCTCCAGCCACTTGGTGGCCGAGACATAGCCGTAGAGCCCCGGCACGATCAGCCGGGCCGGGAAGCCGTGGATGACCGGCAGCGGCTCGCCGTTCATCCCGAGCGCGATCATCGCGTTGCGGTCGTCCAGGCCGTACGACGTGGGAAAGCCCCCGGTCCATCCGTCGACGGACGTGCCCACGATCTGGTCGGCCCCGGGCTGGACGCCGGCCATCGCAAGGACATCGCGCAGCAGCACGCCCTGCCAGCGGGCCAGCCCGATCAGGTCGCCGCCGACCTCGTTGCTGACGCACTGGATGGTGATGTCGGCCTCGACCTGCGGCATGTCGAGCAGCTGCTCGTACGACAGGCTGAACGGCCGGTCGACCATGCCGCCGATGGCGACGGAATAGGTGCGGGGGTCGACCTGCGGGACCAGCAGCGCAACGTCGATCCGGTAGAAGCTGGCGTTGGGGGTCACCACCGGCGTGATGCCCGGGACGCCGAGGTCGGCGGCCGCGAGGTTCCCGGTCGCGAGGCGAGCAGGCGTCGGCAGGCCGAGCGCATCCCGCAGGGCGCCGACCCGGGCGCGGGCGTCGAGCATCTTGAGCAGCCCACCGGCGCTGACGGTCGCGAAGCCGACGATCGCGGTGCGTTTGAGGAAGTGCCGCCGGTCCACGCCGGCGGCGGCAGGCGCCGCACCCGGATCCGACTCCGCAACCGGCTTCGGCACAGCAGCCCGCGGCGTCAGCCAGCGCAGCAGCGCGACCCCGACCGCGATCGCCACCACGCCGACCCACAGCGCGCCCACCAGGGTCGCGGCCGTGTCCGGGATCGAGCTCAGCACCAGGACCACTCCGAGCCCGACCACGATCAGCTCGGCCGCCCTGCGGCGACGCTCGGCAAGGACCCCACACCACGCAGCCAGCGCAGCAACGACGAGCAGGATCCCGCCCAGCAGCAGCGGCTTGTCCAGCGTCCCGAACGCGCGAATGCTGGCCTGGCGCAGGCCGTCCGGCGTGAACTCGACAACACGGTTGCCCAAGGCGAAGACCGGGCTGACGCCACCCGGCACGACGCGGCCGGCGATCTCCGCGCTGACAAGGGCGCCGGCGCCGGCCAGCAGGCCGGCCAGGACCGAGAACGCCCGCGGCCGGGCGGGGGGGACGTCGACCTCGAGCGGCCGCTCGACAGTGGTCGTCATGCTGCGACTGCCTCAGGGCACGACAACGCGAGCAGGGTCACAGGAGACGTTCGCTGCGCCCGGCCGAGCGGTTCACGGGGGTGAACGCAGGCCATCGAACACCAGCCGCACGAGAGCGTCAGCGACCTCGGTGGCCCGGTGCGCGCCCCCCGGGCGGTACCACTCGACCACGCCGTTCACCATGCCGAACACCAGGCGGGTCACCAGCGCCGGATCGAGATCGGCCCGCACGTCGCCCTCGTCGATGGCGGCTTGCACCAGGGCGCTCAGCCGCCGGTCGAACTCGCGCCGGCGGCTCAGCGCCCAGCGCTCGGCCGCGGTGTTGCCGCGGACCCGCAAGAGCAGAGTGACGTACGGCAGCTCGGCTGCCAGGACGTCGACGCTCCGCCGTACGACATGCTCCAGCCGGTCCACCGCAGGGCCGCGCGAGCTCGAAGGCTCCGCCAGGACCGCGAACAGCGCGTCGACGGCGCGGGCCACAGCCCGCCGCAGCAGCTCCTCCTTGCCGCTCACGTGGTGGTAGAAGGACGACTTCGTCAGCCCCGTCGCCCGGGCGAGGTCGTCCATGGTCGTCGCGTCGTAGCCACGGGCGATGAAGACACCGACCACGACGTCGAGCAGCTCGTCCGGCGTGTAGCGCGCGGGCCGACCGCGCTTGACACCACTGTCCATGCCGGGAGATTATCCGACCAGTCGTTCGGTAAAGGAGGCGCCGCGGTGGAGCAGGACTTCCAGGTTCGCGTCGACGCCGACGAGCGGATCGAGCCGCGGGATGCGATGCCCGACGGATACCGCGCGACGCTGATCCGTCAGATCGCCCAGCACGCCCACTCGGAGATCATCGGGATGCAGCCCGAAGGCAACTGGATCACCCGCGCGCCGTCCCTGCGCCGCAAGGTGATCCTCGTCGCGAAGGTGCAGGACGAGGCGGGCCACGGGATCTACCTCTACGGCGCCGCGGAGACGCTCGGCATCGACCGCGCCGAGCTGCTCGACCGGTTGCACACCGGCCGCCAGAAATACTCCACGATCTTCAACTACCCCGCGACGAGCTGGGCCGACGTCGCCGCGATCGGCTGGCTCGTCGACGGCGCGGCCATCATGAACCAGGTGCCGCTGACCCGCTGCTCGTACGGCCCGTACGCCCGCGCCATGAGCCGCATCTGCAAGGAGGAGAGCTTCCACCAGCGGCAGGGCTTCGAGGCGATCGGGGTGCTCGCGAGCGGCACGACCGCGCAGCGCCGGATGGCGCAGGACGCGCTCGATCGCTGGTGGTGGCCGGCCCTGATGATGTTCGGTCCCTCGGATGCCGACAGCCCGCGCAGCGCGCAGTCGATGGCCTGGGGCATCAAGCGGTTCGGCAACGACGAGCTGCGCCAGCGGTTCGTCGACGCCACCGCGCCGCAGGCCGACCACCTGGGCCTGACCATCCCCGACCCGGAGCTGCGCAAGGACGGCGAGCACTACGTCTTCGGCGAGATCGACTGGACCGAGTTCACCACCGTGCTGCGCGGCGACGGGCCGTGCAACCGCCAGCGCCTCGCGGCCAGGGTCGCCGCCCACACCGACGGTGCCTGGGTGCGCGAGGCGGCAGCGGCGTACGCCGAAAAGCAGGCGGCTCGGACAGCGGCGGCGTGAACACCGCCGAGCCGCTCTGGGAGGTCTTCGTGCGCAGCCGCCGCGGCCTGTCGCACACCCACGTCGGCAGCCTGCACGCCGCGGACGCGCACCTCGCCCTGCGCAACGCCCGTGACGTCTACACCCGCCGGCAGGAGGGGGTCAGCATCTGGGTCGTCCCGTCCGCCGAGGTGACCGCGAGCAGCCCGGACGAGAAGGACAGCTTCTTCGACCCGGCGGGCGACAAGCCTTACCGACACCCGACGTTCTACGAGGTGCCCGAGGGGCTGACCCACCTGTGACCGTGTCACCGCCCACGACCAGGGCTACCGACCTGGACACCGCGGCGTACGCACTGCGGCTCGGCGACGACGCCCTCGTGCTCGGGCAGCGGCTCTGCGAGTGGGCCGCCCGCTCCCCCACGATCGAGCAGGACGTCGCGCTGCTCAACCTGGCGCTGGACGACCTCGGCCGGGCCCGCAGCCTGCTGACCCACGCCGGTCGGCTGGAGGGTCAGGGCCGGGACGAGGACGACCTGGCGTTCCTCCGCGACGAGCCGGACTTTCGCAACGCGCTGCTGATGGAGCTCGAGTGCGGTGACTTCGCGCGCACGATGGCCCGCCAGCTGCTGGTCGCGGCGTACGCCCTGCCGCTCTGGACCGCACTGACGCGCTCGACCGACGACGTCCTCGCCGGCATCGCGGGCAAGGCTGTCAAGGAGGTCGCCTACCACCTCGACCACGCCCGCAGCTGGGTGGTCCGGCTGGGCGACGGGACCGATCAGAGCTCGCGTCGCATGCAGACGGCGCTGGACGAGCTCTGGCCGTACGCCGCGGAGCTGTTCGAGGCCGACGCCCTCACCGAGCGGCTGGTCGCCCGCGGGGTCGCCGCCGACCCGGCGGCGCTCGAGTCGCCCTGGCGGGCAATGGTCCAGGAGGTGCTGCGCGAGGCCACGCTCACCGTGCCGCAGCCCACCTGGCGACCGTCGGGCGGCCGGAGCGGCCGGCACACCGAGAGCTTCGGCTTTCTGCTCGCCGAGCTGCAGCACCTGCACCGCTCCCACCCGGGAGCGAGCTGGTGACCACGGTGGCGGAGGTGCGCAGCGCGCTCGACGGAGTTCACGACCCCGAGATCCCGGTCGTCACGATCGAGGATCTGGGCGTTCTTCGCGCCGTCGCGGTCGACGGTGAGTCGATCGTCGTCACCATCACACCGACCTACTCCGGCTGCCCGGCGATGGAGACGATTCGGGCCGACATCACAGCCGCGCTGGCGCGGCACGGCTGGCACGACGTGACCGTGCGGACGGTGCTGTCGCCGGCCTGGACGACCGAGTGGATGAGCGAGACCGGTCGGCGCGCCCTGCACGACTACGGCATCGCGCCGCCGTCGCTCGGCCCCGGAATGCCGGTGCCGGTCCAGCTCGGGCGCCGCCCGCCGGCCTGTCCCCAGTGCGGTTCGGACGACACCGAGGAGCTGACCCGTTTCGGGTCCACCTCCTGCAAGTCCCTGTGGCGCTGCCGGGACTGCCGCGAGCCGTTCGACCACTTCAAGGACCATTGAGGTGTCCGTCCTCACGGACGGTCTCGACATCGGCTTCCGCCGGCTGACCGTCGCCTCGGTCGACCGGCTGACACCCGACTCGGTGGCGATTTGCTTCGCGGTCCCGCCAGAGCTCGCCGAGCAGTTCCGCTTCCGGGCCGGGCAGCACCTCACCCTGCGCCGGGTGCTCGACGGTCAGGACGTGCGCCGTACCTACTCGGTGTGCAGCAGCGCGGCCGGTGGTCCGTTGCGGGTGGCCGTCAAGCAGCTGCCCGGGGGGACCTTCTCCAGCTGGATCCTCGACACGCTGCGGGCCGGCGATGTTGTCGACGTGCTGCCCCCGGCAGGTCGTTTCGGCCCGGCCGTGGACCCGAGCCGCGCTCGGCACTACGGGCTGCTCGCCGCCGGCAGCGGCATCACCCCGCTGCTGTCGATCGCCCGCACGGTGCTCGACGTCGAGCTGCACAGCCGGGTGACGCTGCTCTACGGCAACCGCACCAGCGCCGACGTGATGTTCCTCGACGAGCTGGCCGACCTCAAGGACCGCCACCCCACCCGGCTGCAGCTGCTGCATGTGCTCTCCCGCGAGCAGCAGGCGTCCGAGCTGCTCAGCGGACGGCTCGACCGGCCCCGGTTGCAGCGGCTGCTCGCCACCGTCGTCCCGTCGACCGCAATCGACGAGTGGTTCCTGTGCGGGCCGTTCGCGATGGTGACCGACGCGCGGCAGACGCTGCTCGACGCAGGCTTGCCCCCGGACGCGGTCCACGTCGAGCTGTTCTTCGCCGACCCACCTCCGGCGCGTGCGCCGAGGCCAGTCCGCCCGCGCTCCGAGCTCGCGACGGTCACCGTCGTGCTGCACGGCCGGGTCACCGAGGTGCTGGTCGACCCGGCCGGCGAGCCGGTCCTCGACGCCGTCCTCGCGGTGCGCGCGGACGCGCCGTACGCCTGCCGGGGTGGGGTGTGCGGCACCTGCCGGGCGCGCTGCACCGTCGGCGCGGTGTCGCTGGACGTCAACTGGGCGCTCGAACCCGA
>JBBSKF010000182.1:0-5214 GCA_038256525.1 Mycobacteriales bacterium
CGGACGGCGAACTCACCGCGCTTCTCGACGAGCTCGACCCGGGCGTACGACAGGTCGACCAGGCGCCGGACCACCGCGTCGAGGCCGCCGTCGACGTCCTGGCCGTCCAGCAGCTCGACCGGCTCGAGGTCGCCGAGGCCGGGGACCTGCGGCTGGAGGATGCTGCGGACGGGGGCCACGACGACGTCGAGCGGGCCCGTCGCCGGGTCGTCCTTGCTGGGATGGTTGAGCCGGCGCAGGACCGCGAGCCGGCGGCCGACCGTGTCGGCGCGCGGACTGAGCCGCTCGTGCGGGAGCGTCTCCCAGCTCGGATAGAGCGCGACCCGGTCGCCGTCCAGCAGGCTTGCCAGCGCGGCGACCAGATCCTCGGCCTCCCGGCCGGTGGCGGTGACGGCCAGCACGGTGCGGCCCTTGCGGACCAGCCCGGCGAGCACGAACGGGCGCAGCCCGGGCGGACCGGTCAGGTCGAGCGTCGGGGCGGTCGGGTTCTCGAGGGCGCGGCGCAGCGCGGGGTCGCCGGTGACGATGTCGAGCAGTCCGGCAAGGGACAAGGCGGACCCCTTCCGGGCAGCGCGATCGGCCCCGCACGGCGCAGCAACCGGGGGGTGGGGCGCCTCGCGGCGCTGGCTCCAGCCTACGTCGACCGCCCCGTCAAGACCTCCTCGGCCTCCCGGCTCTCCCCCGGGCTCCCCCCCGACGACCTCGGGGCCGCGTGGATCACCGGGGGTGGGGCGGGGGGGCGGACCGCTCAGGTGCGGGGCGGCGAGTACGGCGTGAGCAGCTGGTCGACCGGGGCGTCGTCGTCGGTCAGCACATCGGCGTCACCGGCGAAGGCCCGCACCTGCCCGAGACCGGCGACCGAGCCGGGCTCACCACGGGTCGCCGCAAGGGCGGCCAGCCGGTCGACGGGGATCGGCCGGTCACTCGCGACCAGGACCAGGTTGCCGCCGCTCTCACCCCGCAGCGTGCTCGGCGGCGCCATCAGGGCCACATCGTCGAACGCGGCCAGCAGGGTCGCCGTCTCGGCCCGCGCCAGGCCCAGCGGCGGGTAGTCGATGACGTTCAGCACGTAGACCCCGCCCGGGCGCAGCACCCGACGGACCTCGGCGACCATCTCGGCAGTCGTGAGGTGCCAGGGCACCGCGAGGCTGCCGAACGCGTCGCCGACGACCACGTCGTACGTCCCGGCAGGCTCGGCCGCGATCGAGGTGCGGGCGTCACCCACCCGCACCGCGAGATCGGGGCCGGTGACCAGGCCCAGCCGGTCCCGTCCGATCTCGGGGATCTGCGGGTCCACCTCGAGGACCTTGCTGCGCGAGGCGGGCCGGACGGCCGCCAGGTGACGCGGCACCGAGAAGCCGCCCCCGCCCAGGTGCAGGGCCGACAGCGGTCCGGGCGGCTGCACAGCCAGCACATCGCCGATCCGGCGGGTGTAAGAGAACTCCAGGTAGGCCGGATCGTCGAGGTCGACGTAGGAGTGGCGCAGCCCGTCGAGCACCAGCGTGCGGCCGCCCGGACGATTCGGGTCTGCCTGCACCGCCGCGCAGTAGTAGCGGGTCTCGACCTCGCAGGGTCCGTCGGCGAGCACGAGCCAACCGGCCGCGAGGACCCCGGCTGCCGCGAGACCGGCCAGCTGCCGCGAGTTCGTCACCTTCGGGAGCGCGACCGCGACGATCACCCCGACCACGATCAGGACCAGACCGGTGAGCAGCAGAAGGGCTGAGGTCGGCAGCGCGGCCAGCAGGACGAAGCCGGTGAGGAACGTGCCGGCCAGCGCTCCGAGCGTGCCTGCTGCTGAGAGTCGGCCGACGGTCTGGCCGGTCTCGGCGAGTGTGCGCAACCGCAGCTTCACGACGCCTGGCGTCACCGTCGACAGCACCAGCGCGGACGGGGCGACGGCGAGCAGGACCAGCGCGACGGTGCCGACCGGTCCGGTGCCGCGAAAGATGTCGCCGATGGCGAACACCGTCGGTCGGGCAGCCAGCACGAAGGCGCCGCCGAGTGCGACCGCGGGGCCGAGCCACCGTCGCGGGTCCCGTACGTCGGCGAGCCGCCCGCCGATCGCCGCCCCGGCCGCGATGGCGGCGAGGGCCACCCCGATGGCGGCGGTGTAGGTCTCGAGAGTCAGGCCCACGTAGGGCGCGACCAGCCGGCTGACCAGCACCTCCAGCACCAGCACGGCGGCAGAGGACAGCACGACGAGCAAGACGGCGAGGGGCGCGGGCATGCCTCCATCGTCGCCGACCCCTGATCTCGGTGCCACACGCGGGCTCGGGACGGGCAGCCGTGGCGCCGAGAACAGCGGGGCGGGGGGGCGGGGGGCGGGGGCGGGGCGGGGGGCGGGTCAGGCCGGGTCGACGTGGAAGGTGTTCTGGGCCGCCTCGAGGGGGCCGGCGAGCAGCGCCTCGACGGCATCGGCCGCCCGGTCGACGTGCAGGCCCAGCTCCTTACGCTCGGCCGCCGCGAAGTCCCTGAGGACGTAGTCGGCCGGATCCTGCCGGCCGGGCGGACGCCCGATGCCGACCCGCACGCGCAGGTAGTCCTTGCTGCCGAGAGCACTCGTGACGGACTTCAGGCCGTTGTGCCCGTTGTCGCCACCGCCGGCCTTGAGCCGCAGCACGCCGTACGGGATGTCGAGCTCGTCATGCACGACGACGATGCGGTCGACGGGCACCCGGAAGAAGTCCCGCAAGCTGGCGACCGGCCCGCCGGACAGGTTCATGTAGGCCTTGGGTTTCGCGAGCAGTGCCCGTTGCCCGCACAGGTGCCCCTCGACGAGGTCGGCGCGGCCCTTGTGGGCCTTGAAGCGACCGCCGACCCGGTCGGCCAGCAGGTCGAGGACCATCGCCCCGACGTTGTGCCGGTTGCCGGCGTAGCCCGGGCCGGGATTGCCCAGCCCGACGATGAGCCAGGCGGGTTCGGACACCGGCGCGGGGCCTAGGGAGCGGGGTTCTCGGACGCGTCGGCGTCCGAGGCCGCCGCCTCGCCCTCGCCGGCCTCGCCCTCGACGTCCTCGCCGGCCTCGGCAGCCGCCTCGGCCTCGAGCGCCTCGGCGCCAGCCTGGCCGGACCCCAGCTCGGCCTCGGCCTCGGCCAGCTCGGCCTCGAGCTCCTCCTCGCTGGGCACGCCGAGGAAGGCGACGATGACGTGCTCCGGGTCCTGGTGCAGCGTCGTGCCTGCGGGAAGCGTCACCTGGGCGGCCGACAGGCTGTGCCCAGGCTTCTGGCCGGTGATGTCGAGCTCGACATGGTCGGGCAGCGCGGTGGCGTCGGCCGAGACGGTGAGCGTCATGGTCTGCTGCTCGACCAGGGTGTCCGGGGCGGCCTCGCCGATCAGCGTGATCGGCACCTCGACCGTGACGGTCTCGCCCTTGCGCACGGCGACCAGGTCGACGTGCTCGAGGGTGTTGCGGATCGGGTCGCGCACGATGCTCTTGGGCAGCGCCAGCTGGTCACCCGAGTCGGTCTGCAGGGTGAGCAGCGCGTTCGAGTCGTGCTTCAGCGCGAGCATCAGCTCGTGACCAGGCAACGAGAAGTGGCGCGGCTGCTCGCCGTGGCCGTAGAGCACGACCGGCACCTTGTTGGCCCGGCGGATGCGGCGCGAGGGCCCCTTGCCGAACTCGGTGCGTGGCTCGGCGGCGATGCGGACCTCGGACACAGCGGGACTCCTGAGAACAGATGCGGGGGCGAGCAGATACCGGGGGGACGACGGCGCAGCACGTGGGGGACCAGGGCGCGCGAGGCGAGTCTAGCCGCGTCCGGCCTCGGCGCCGCCCGGGCCGTCCACCGTGCGCAGCCGGGCGCGGTAGGCCGCCACGTGCAGGCGGTTCCCGCAGTTGCCGGTGTCGCAGTAACGGCGGGACCGGTTTCGGGAGAGGTCGACGAAGACCGCCTCGCAGTCGGGCGCCTCGCAGCTTCGCAGGCGGGCAGCGCCGTCCTCGCGCAAGACCTCCGCGAGACCCATGCCGGCGTCGGCCGCGAGCCGACTGCCGAGCCGCGCGGACGGCGCCGTCCAGTGCAGGTGCCAGTCGAGGCCGTCGTGGTCGGTCAGCTGCGGCAGCGCACCTGCCTCGGCGACCAGGCCGTTGACGACCGCGGCCGCAGTACGCATGTCCCGAGCGGTCCACACCGCACGCAACCGCAGGCGCAGCGCGTGGACCTCCTCCAGGTCCTCGGCCGACAGCGCCCTGGAGCCGCTGATGTCGTGCTCGTCGAGCATGGCGCGTAGGGACGGCAGGTCGGGCAGCAACTCGGTGCCGTTGGCGCGGCTGTTGACCAGGTCCACCGCAAGGGACAGAGACCGGGCCGAGTCATGGGCGACATGCATGTTGACTCCTGACATCGCATCTGCTTGTGTCAGGACTGTAACGCCCAACACCCGTGAGAGGTCCAACCCCGGAAGGATGGTCGTGGACTCCTTCGCTCGGCGCCCGGTGCTGACGGCGCTGATCGGCGCCCTGTGCATCGCCTGGTCGGGCCCGCTCGTCCAGCTGGCCGACGTCCCACCCGCCACCGCGGCCTACCTGCGCTGCCTGCTCGCCCTGCCGTTGCTCACTCTCCTGGCCCGTCGCGAGCAGCGCCGCCATGGCCCCCTGCCGGTCCGCACCCGCCAGGTCTGCGCACTCGCCGGGGTCTTCTTCGCCTTCGACCTCGTCCTGTGGCACCACGTCATCGAGGCAGTCGGGGCCGGGCTCGCCACCGTGCTCGGCAACCTGCAGGTGCTGGTCGTCGCCGCGGTCGCCTGGTGGCTGCTCGGCGAGCGACCGCCGGCCCGCCTGCTCGCCGCCCTGCCGGTGCTGCTGCTCGGTGTGGCTCTGGTCTCCGGCGCGCTCGGCGGACAGACCTACGGCCGCGACCCGCGCCTCGGCGTGCTGCTCGGCCTCGCGACATCGGTCGCGTACGCCCTGTTCCTGCTCGTCCTGCGGCAGGGCTCGACCGACCTGCGGCTGCTCGCCGGACCGCTGCTGTGGGCGACGGCCTCGGCCGCCGTCGTTGCGGCGCTGCTCGGCGCTGCGCTCGGCGAGCTCGCCGTCCCGGGCTGGCGCGCCCTGTTCTGGCTCGCCCTGCTGGCCCTCACCGCACAGGTGCTCGGCTGGCTGCTGATCTCCAGCTCGCTGCCCCGACTGCCCGCCGCGCTGACCAGCGTCCTGCTGCTGGCCCAGCCGGTCGGTGCGCTCGCCATCGCGGCGGTGGTGCTGTCCGAGACGCCGACGGC
>JBBSKF010000183.1:0-5200 GCA_038256525.1 Mycobacteriales bacterium
ACAGGTCGGTGTGGCGCCGGCTCGCGATGACCACGTACCCGAGCACATGGGCGGTCCGCCGCACCGCAGAGACGACATCCTCGGACGGCTCCTGCGGCAAATCGATCTCGAGCAGACCGATGGCCTCACCCCGCTCGGTGATCGGGGCGAGCACCGTCCACGACGGACCTGTATCAGGCGGCAGGACCTGCACCTGCTGGCTACGTAGCGCCTGCTCGGCGGGACCGCCATCGAAGGGCATGACGGTGGCGCTCTCCTCCTCATCGTGGCGAACCCCAGCGGCGGGGGCGTCATCGAGGGCCACGTGCGCCAACCGAACCAGCGCGCGTCCGGACAGGTCGGCGATGAGGAACGACACCGACCTCGCGCCGAGCGCACGGCCGAGCTCGCGCGTGACGGCCTCCACGGCCTCCACCGGGCTGGCGTCCTCAGCGGCGTCGAGAAGCCGGCGCAGGGGCCGATCACGTCCCCTCGACGGCTCCACACGAGAAGGCTACGGGTGTGGAGCAACCTGGGGACCGGCGCCCCACTAGCTGCCACCGGGTGTCGGCCACGGGATCGGCACGGAGCGGCGTAGCCGTCGACGGAACGTGAGCACCGGCTGCGAATGCATCACCAACCAGCTGTGAGCGGCGGCAGCGTCGCCAGTCGGCGGCAATGCGCGTCCTGGCCTCAGGCCAGGCGGCCGGCTCGATCGCCGCCCGTCGGCGAGCGCTTTCTCGCTCGGTAGTGCCACAGCAGGCAGCGATGCCGGTCGCGGCGGTGGTCTTGGCTGTGCGCTTACGCCTGCTCCTCCGGCCGGGCCAGTTCGACGAACGGCAGCGGGCAGCAAGGGGTGTTGGCGCAGGCGACCAGGTCGTCGCAGCCGGCGTCGAGGGCGGCGCGAAGGGTGTCGCGCACCACGGTGAGGTCCGCCAGGCGCTGCTCGACCTCGGCGAGCTTCAGCTGCGCGCGGGCCTGCAGGCTCTTGCTGTTCTTGCGGCCGTGCCGGTGCCGGGCGGTCTCGAGCAGGCCGGCGACCTCGTCGAGGGTGAATCCGAGCCGCTGCGCTGCCTTGATCACCTTGAGGACGGTGACGGTCTGCTGGTCGTAGACCCGGTGCCCGCCGAGGGTGCGGTCGGGCTCGGCGAGCAGACCGCGGCGCTCGTAGTAGCGCAGTGTCTGGATGTTGACGCCTGCCGCCTTGGCGACCTCGCCGGTCCGCAGCCCGGTCACCTCGCTGCTCCGGCCAGCAACTCGGCCCGGTCGGCCAGCGCAGCCAGCACGTCCGTGTGCGCCGCAGTGGTGCTGACGGCGAGCGTCACGGTGCCATTGGTGATGATCAGGTCGAACGTGAGGAACGAGCAGCAGGCGCTCTCGCGCGCGGCGAGGTCGGCTGCCGTCCCCGCCACCTGAGGTCCGCCGGTCAGCGCCAGCACGACCCGGCGGGCGTCCGCCCGATGCACTTGCTGCACGTGGTTGATGAACAGGGCGTCGAACTCGGCGAGCCGCAGCGGCTGCTCAGCTGTCGGCAAGGTGCATGCGGCCGGCGCCCACCCGCGGTCCGCGCTTGGTGTCGTCGTCATGCGCAGACGGTAAGCCTGTACTCAGGTACCGGATGCAAGTCCTGCACGTAGGCAAGGAACCATGCGAGAGGTCGTTGGTGGCTTGCTTCACTGCACCGGTCGCGGCAAAAGCGGACGTTGGAGGGCAGTCACACCTGCAGCCGGGCAGAGCCGGTCGTCTGCTTGGCTGTTTCGTGATCTCGGTATCGCCACCCCTCGCTTCCGCCGCATAGACACCAACTGGCGAACATGAGACGGCAAGCCCCTCGCGGCTAGGCCCGCGACACGCGACCATCGACGGCGGTCGAAACCAGGTCACGCAACCTGTCGAGGGAAGGCGCCCCCATACCAGTGAGCATCGACCCGAAACCAACAGCGCACTCGCAACGCTGCTGCCCCATGCGCCCCAGCTTCAGCCGGCGGTCGACCGGGTCGAGCCACGTCCATGCCAGGACCGCCGCCGGAAGCAGTCCCACGTTCGGTATGGGCCAGGCACCGATGCGGATGACGGCACCGTGTCCACCCTGGGGACGAAGTGATCACGATGTCGACACGGATCTCGGCGAGGCTGTGCTGCGCGCGGCACGACGAGCTCGACGAGGCAGTCTTGGCGGTCCTGCCCGAAGCTTGTCAACCGTTGGGTCGGTCGCGCGTCTGTAGCGGTGGTTAGGGGATCACACATCGGAAGGGGGGTCTACGTGCAACCCGTCGTGGCGGTCCCTCTTCGACAGATGGGGCGGGACGAGGCCATCACCCTGGTCTTCAGGCGTGAGCACGCCCGCATGGTTTCCTATGCCCGCTTGTTGGTCGACGACTTGCCGACCGCCGAGGACGTGGTCCAGGAGGCGTTCACCGGCCTCTACAGGCATTGGTCGCGACTGAAGGACGAGTACGCCGCCGGCGCGTATCTCCGGACCGCCGTGGTCAACGGCGCACGCAGTCATCTGCGCCGCCGTCGAACGCTGACCGCCTTTCGACAAGTTCGCCCGGACGACGCCCCCTCGGCGGAGTCCATAGCGGTCCGCAGTGAGGACTGCCGCGGTCTGGTCGCCGGTCTTGCCCGCCTGAGCCTGCGACAACGAGAGGTGCTGGTCTTGCGCTACTTCTTCGACTTGTCCGAAGCGCAGATCGCGCATGAGCTCAACATCAGCCGAGGCTCGGTCAAGCAGCACGCCTCTCGCGGCCTCACCGCTCTCGGCACACGCGTGCGAGCTGGCACATGAGCGGCCCACCGGACAACGCCCTCACCGACGCGCGGCTGCGCGCGGCACTCATCGAGCACCTGGAGGCAATCATGACCGTGACCGACACCGAGCGTGAGCTCCCCCGCTTCAGGGATGGACTCCGTAAGCGCAGAGCGCGGTCGCGCCTGTTCGCCGTTGCGGCCACGGCGGTGGTGGGCGTGGCCCTGGTCGGGGCCTTCCTGACGGTGCCCCAAGGGGCGACCCCCGGTTTTCTCGGGAGCCCCTCCACCTCGTCGCTGACCGGGGAGATGGATCTGGTGATCCAGGAGTACCGCAACGTCGACCTCGGCCGCAGCGATCAGGCAGAGGGCCGGGACGGCATCGTCGTCGGCACGATCACCGTCGATGCTGGCAAGCGGCGCACCGGCGAGGTGCGGATGGGCATGTCCTCCTCCTATGTGGCGACGGGGTCGGGTTCCGCCGTGCAGCACGCCTGGGGCACGATCACCGCGACCATCGACGGGGCGACCTGTACGGGCACCTACGGGTACAGCTACTACTACGACCCTCCGGAGGTCGGTGGCGCTCTGCAACTGAGGTGCACCGACGGCAGTGCCCTGGGCGCACGGATGGCCGTGACCGAAGAAGAGCCCATTCAAGGAACCACCGAGGACTGGCGTCTCCGCGTCTCGCTGGACGACGGCTTCTGGATCGAGGGCTGAGCCCCCCTGGGCCGGAGGTGCTCCAGCCCCACCGGCCGTCTCCTCGATAGAACCCGCACGTCTGGGACACCGGGAGGCATGCTGGTACGGGTAGCCAAGGACGGCCGGTGCTGTTTTGGGTCAGCCCGGCTGCGGCAAGACCCACCTGGCGATCGCGCTCGGTGTCGCAGCCGTCGAGGCCGGCTACCGCGACTACTCACCACCGCCACCGACCTGGTCGCCAACATCGCCGCCGCCTACCGCGACGGCACCTTCGAGCAGAAGATCAGACCTACACCGGCCCGAGACTGCTGGTCATCGACGACGTCGGCCTCACCCCACTGGACCGCGGCGCCGGCAACGCCTTCTTCCAAGTCCTGAACCGCCGCTATGGGAACCACTCGTCCACGATCGTGACGACCAACCGCAGCCTACCCGGCTGGGGTGAACTGTTCGGCGACCCGGTGCTCGCCGCCGCGATCCTGGACCGGCTGCTGCTGCACCGCGGTGTTCAACATCAAAGGCCCGTTCTGGCGGCTACGGGAACACCAAGGACTGGTCAGCAACCCGCTAGCGACAGCACGCCCCATCTTTACTGCTCCGCCGACAACGCCGGGGCCCGCCCCGTCGTCCGGTCTGGGAGCGCTCATCGGCATGACCGGTCGACGCATCTCCATCCAAGCCCTCTGCTCTACGGACGAGCGCCGCCGTGAGCACACCCGCCCGGGTGATCGACCCTCCGAGCTGCGCTGCCCAGGGGCACCCTATCGGCGCGTCGCCACGTCCAGCCGCTTGAACAAGAACGTCGTTGGAACGAGGTCGCCACCGGGGCGGACGGCATGGTCGGGGATCACGCCCAGGACCTGCCACCCCAGGCCCCGGTAGAGCGTCTCGGCAGCGCTACCGGTTTCGGTGTCGAGTTGCAGAAGCCAGCGGCCTTCGCGGCTCGCCTGCTGCTCAACCTCCTCCATGAAGGCCTTCGCAAGGCCCAGCCCTCGGGCGGACCGCTGAACCAGCAGTTTGGCCACTTCGGCTCGGTGCCCACCGTTGGGCAACTTCGGCGAAGTGCAGTTGCACGAGTCCGACCGCCGGACCGTCCGCCCGCAGACGCGCGACCCACGTCTGCGGACCGTCGAGTGCCGACTGCCAGAACAACCGGGCCTCGCGCAGGCCCAGGCCTTCGAGGAACCCGACGCATGCTCCAGACTCGACCGCGTCGACAAGAAGCGCTGCAAGATCGTCAAGGTCGCGCTCCGTGCCTCGTTCGATCAACACACGCCGATGCTGCCACCCGTGGTCCACCGGGATGTCTCGGGAGGCGACGCTGGTGGCGGCTACGCAGTGATCGCACCCGGCCCCGTGATCGGCGCTCGAGCCGCGGCACCTACGGCCACCTATGGACCTGGCGGAGGTGTGCGGCCACGGGGTCATCGGACCAGACCTGCACCTCGATGTACTGCTCGAACGGCTTGACGGCGTAGGCCGCGTAGTCGGCATCGGCTTCGTCGTTGGGCAGGCCGTAGGTCGCGACCAGTTGCGGAAGGTCCACCAGCCGGATGACGCGCCCGTGATACGGCTTGGGCTCGTACGGCAGGCCGAACTCTTGGACTAGCCCCATGGCCGTGAAGCTGTCCGGGTAGGTGACGCTGGTGACATCTGGCGGGAGCGCCGTCAGTGGCAACGTGACCGCATCCATGTCGTTGCTGAGCCCTTGGAACCATGCAGACTCGCCTAGCACGAAGTAGTGCGGGCTGAGGCGCTGGGGGCGGCC
>JBBSKF010000184.1:0-5148 GCA_038256525.1 Mycobacteriales bacterium
CCGCGACAAGGTCGACCACAAGCACTGATTCGAACCTGTCCCGTACGTCCCGGCCCGGCCGAGGAGATCCATGATGGCCCGACCCGCACGCAGCGTGGTGCTCGAGCTCGACGGCCTGCACTGGGCGAGCCAGGCGCATGCAGTGGAGGCGAGCCTCGGCCGCCGCCCCGGTGTCGTCGATGTGCAAGCGAACCCGGTCGGCCAGACGGCGACCGTCACCTACGACCCGGACCGGACGACGGTCGAGGAACTGGCCGGTTGGGTTCGGGACTGCGGTTACCACTGCCGGGGAGAGTCGGTCGCGGACCACCTCTGCCCGAGCGTGGCGACGCCACCGGCGGTTGACCACAAGCCCGCCGGGGACGGCCAGCACGTCCCTGCAGGTCACGACATGGCTGGCATGAACAGCACGGCACCGGACCGCCAGGGCAGTCCCGCCGACGTCATGGGTCACGGCGGGCACGGCGAGACCTCCATGGCCTCGATGGTCCGTGACATGCGAAACAGGTTCCTGGTCGCTGCGCTGCTCGGGGTGGTGATCACCTTGTGGTCGAGCATCGGCCGGGAGGTCTTCGGGTTCAGCGTCGCAGCGCCGTTCGGACTGCGCGACGACGTGTTCCAGCTGCTGCTGAGCCTGCCCGTGGTGGGCTATGCGGCGCAGATCTTCTTTGCCGGCGCCTTTCGGGCTCTGCGGGCTCGGACGCTGGACATGATGGTGCTGGTGGCGGTCGCGGTCGGCGCGGGCTGGGTCTACTCGGTCGGTGTGACCCTCACCGGCGGCGGGGAGGTCTTCTACGAAGCGGTCAGCATCCTGACTGCCTTCGTCCTGCTGGGCCACTACTTCGAGATGCGCGCCCGCGGTGGGGCCAACGAGGCGGTCCGCGCTTTGCTGAAGCTCGCGCCGCCGGTCGCCCTGGTGCTGCGAAACGGCGAGCCGGTGGAGATCCCGACCGATCAGGTTGCGGTCGGTGACCTGCTGCTGGTGCGCCCCGGTGCCAAGGTGGCCTCCGACGGGGTGATCGAAGAAGGCGAGAGCGACGTCGACGAGTCCACCGTCACCGGCGAGAGCATGCCGGTGCACAAGGGACCGGGTGACGAGGTCGTCGGAGCCACCCTCAACACCACCGGCACGTTGCGGGTCCGGGCGACCCGGATCGGCGCGGACACCGCGCTCGCGCAGATCGTGAAGCTGGTCCAGGAGGCGCAGAACTCCAAGGCTCCGGGGCAGCGGCTGGCCGACCGGGCGGCGTACTGGCTGGTTTTCGTGGCTTTGGTCGGTGGCGTAGGGACCTTCGGGGTCTGGCTCGCCGCCGGACGGCCGGTCGCCGAGGCCCTGCTGTTCGCGATCACGGTCGTCGTCGTCACCTGCCCGGACGCGCTGGGGCTGGCGACGCCCACAGCGATCATGGTCGGTACCGGGCTCGGCGCCCGGCGGGGGGTGCTGTTCAAGAACGCCACCGCCATCGAGATCTCGAAGAAGATCGACGTCGTGGTGATGGACAAGACCGGGACCCTGACGATGGGCGCCCCGCAGGTCACCGACCTGATCGTCGAGGGGCTCGCGGAGAGCGAGGCGCTGGCTCTGGTCTCGGCTGTGGAGCGCGAGTCCGAGCATCCGCTGGCCAAAGCTGTCGTTCAGCGCGCCCAGCAGGCCGGCGTTGCCCGCCTGGAGGCCAAGGAGTTCACCAACGTTCCCGGCCAAGGCGCGATCGCCACAGTCGACGGCCGGCGGGTGGTCGTAGGCAACGCGCGCCTGATGCGGGCCCAGTCGATCGACGTCGGCACGCTCGGGGCGCGTCAGGAGCAGCTCGCGGCACAGGGCAAGACCTCGGTGCTTGCTGCCGTCGACGGCCGGGCGGCTGCGGTGTTCGGCATCGCCGACGCCGTACGTCCGACGTCTGCGGCGGCCGTCACCGAACTGACCGGGCTCGGCGTCGAAGTCGTGATGCTGACCGGGGACAACGCCGCTACCGCGGCCCGGATCGCCGGTGAGCTGGGGATCACCACAGTCATTGCCGACGTCCTCCCGGGAGACAAGGCGACCAAGGTCAAGGAGCTGATGGCAGCGGGGCGGCGGGTGGCTATGGTCGGCGACGGGGTCAACGACGCACCCGCGCTGGCGCAGGCCGACCTCGGTATCGCGATCGGCGCGGGCACGGACGTGGCGGTCGAGACCGCTGACGTCGTGCTGATGCGCTCGGACCCTCTCGACGTCGCTGTGGCGCTGCGGATCGGCCGCGGCACCGTGCGAAAGATGAAGCAGAACCTGGCCTGGGCGGTGGGTTACAACGCGGTGGCCCTTCCGATCGCCGCCGGCGTTTTCGAGCCTGCCTTCGGCCTGGTGCTGCGTCCGGAGATCGCCGCGATCACGATGGCGGGGTCGAGCTTCATCGTCGCGGTGAATGCCCTGACGCTGAAGCGCCTGCGTTTGCCGGCGTCGGTCCCTGCGGTCGCGAGGCAGAGCGACCCGCCAGCTGCGAGCGGGCCGTCGGCTCTGGACCATGCAGCGGCTGCGCGCTGAGGTGCCGGCCCTGACGAGGGCAGCCTCGCTCGTGACCGACCCGGTGCGGCAGGTCGGCCGGCCGTCTCCGCTCCGGAAGCCCTGGGCCTGGGAAGCGTCCACCTCAGCTACTCCCCCGTCCGCACGCCTCCGATCCCCCAGGAGCAACGATGACCGTCCTGTCGCAACACCTCACCGACCTCGAGGTCATTCCTGCGGCCCCCGGCCCGCTGTCAGCCGGCGAGCTCCATCTGCTGGACGCGTACTGGCGGGCGGCGAACTATCTCTCGGTGGGCCAGATCTACCTGCTGGCCAACCCGTTGCTGCGCGAACCGCTGCTGCTCGAGCACGTGAAGCCGCGGCTGCTCGGCCACTGGGGCACCACCCCCGGCCTGAACCTCCTTTACGCCCACCTCAACCGGGTGATCAAGGCACGGGACCTGTCAGCGATGTACGTCACCGGCCCGGGCCACGGTGGGCCGGGTCTGGTCGCGAACGCCTACCTCGAGGGCACCTACAGCGAGGTCTACCCGGAGATCAGCCGCGACGCCGAAGGCCTGAGACGCCTGTTCCGCCAGTTCTCTTTTCCTGGAGGCATTCCGAGCCATGTCGCGCCCGAGACCCCCGGGTCGATCCACGAGGGCGGCGAGCTTGGTTACGCCTTGGCGCACGCCTACGGGGCGGCCTTCGACAACCCCGACCTGCTGGTCGCGTGCGTCGTCGGAGACGGCGAGGCCGAGACAGGTCCGCTCGCGGCGAGCTGGCACTCCAACAAGTTCCTCGACCCCGTCCACGACGGCGCCGTGCTGCCAATACTGCACCTCAACGGATACAAGATCGCGAACCCGGCGGTGCTTGCCCGCATCCCGCAGGACGAGCTCATGGCGCTGCTCACCGGCTACGGACACCGTCCGATCCTTGTCTCCGGGGACGACCCCGCGCAGGTCCACCAGGCCCTTGCTGCCGCGCTGGACGAGGCGGTGGCGGACATCGCCGCCATCCAGCAGGACGCCCGCGAGCACGGGAACACCCAGCGGCCGCGCTGGCCGTTGATCGTGTTGGCGACCCCGAAGGGGTGGACCGGGCCGAAGGAGGTCGACGGCCTACCCACCGAGGGGAACTGGCGCTCACACCAGGTCCCACTCGCGAAGATCGCCGATGATCCTGAGCACCTGCGCCTGCTGGAGCAGTGGTTACGCAGCTACCGGCCCGAGGAGCTCTTCGACGACTCCGGCGCTCTGCTGCCCGAGCTGGCCGCGTTGGCTCCCGGCGGCACAGCGCGGATGAGTGCCAGCCCGCATGCCAACGGCGGCGCCCTGCTCCAGCCGCTGCGGCTACCCGACTTCGCGGACTACGCCGTCGCCGTGGACAGCCCCGGGACCGAGTTGCACGAGGCCACCCGGGTGCTGGGCACGTTCCTGCGCGATGTGATCCGGGACAACCCGAGCACGTTCCGGCTGATGGGACCGGACGAGACGGCCAGCAACCGCCTCGGTGCGGTCTTCGAGCAGACCGACCGGGTGTGGCAGGGCGAGTCACTGCCCACCGACGAGGGCCTGGCCCGGTCCGGCCGGGTGATGGAGGTGCTGTCCGAACACCTGTGCGAGGGCTGGCTCGAGGGCTACTTGCTGACCGGCAGGCACGGCCTGTTCTCCTGCTACGAGGCCTTCATCCACATCGTGGACTCGATGGTCAACCAACACGCCAAGTGGCTGAAGGTCACCAACGAGATCCCGTGGCGTCGTCCGATCGCCTCACTGAACTACCTGTTGACCTCACACGTCTGGCGTCAGGACCACAATGGGTTCTCCCATCAGGACCCGGGCTTCATCGACCACTTGGTCAACAAGAAGGCCGAGATCGTCCGGGTCTACCTGCCACCGGACGCGAACACGCTGCTGTCGGTCGCGGACCACTGTCTCAGGAGCCGCCAGTACGTCAACCTCATCGTTGCCGGCAAGCAGCCCGCCCTGTCCTACCTCAGCATCGACGAGGCGGTCCTGCACTGCACCCGCGGACTGGGTATCTGGGAGTGGGCCAGCAACGCCGGCGACACCTCGCCGGACGTCGTGCTGGCCTGCGCCGGCGACGTGCCCACTCTGGAGGCGCTGGCGGCGGCCGCCCTGCTGCGCGAGCACCTGCCGAACCTGAAGGTCCGGTTGGTCAACGTCGTCGACCTGATGAGGCTTCAGCCGAGAAGCGAACATCCGCACGGCATGCCCGATGCGCAGTTCGACGCCCTGTTCACTGCCGATCGGCCCGTCATCTTCGCCTACCACGGCTATCCATCGCTGATTCACCGCCTGACCTATCGGCGGGCCAACCACGCCAACATGCACGTACGCGGCTACAAGGAGGAGGGCACGACCACCACCCCCTTCGACATCGTGATGCTGAACGACCTGGACCGCTTCCACCTCGTGATCGACGTGATCGACCGGGTGCCAGGTTTGGGCGCAGCTGCGGCCGGTCTACGTCAGCAAATGGTCGACGCTCGCCTGCTGGCACGCGCGTACACGCGGGCGCACGGTGAGGACGACCCTGCCATCACCACGTGGACCTGGCCCCGCGGGCTGGACTGATCTCGAGGCGTCCGGTTGCAGCCGCGGCCATCACGTCATCGACCAGGGATGCCACCTTGCGGCGAC
>JBBSKF010000185.1:0-5076 GCA_038256525.1 Mycobacteriales bacterium
AGGTGCTCACGGACGAGGCGCTTGGCTGAACCGGCATCCACGAATCCGTCGAGAGCCTGGATCAGCACCGGGCTCCCGAGCTCGGGCAGGTCGGACTCGAGCTCAAAGAGCTCGGACGGGTCGCCGCTCACGGATGCTCCTGTCTGCGGGAATGGTCGTCTGCCTACGAACGTCTGGGCGGCGAGGGTCTGTTCCGGTGCCACTGACGCCCTCCCTGATCATCTGGCGCCAACGGGCCCCTGTTCCGGCAGGTTTCTCGCCAGATGATCAGGGAGGGCGGGCGAGGACGCCAGATGATCAGGGAGGGGGTAACGATGCTGGCTGTGGACGGCACTCTCCCAGGCTTTGCCCGGGCGCTAGCGTGAACCGTCGTGACGGGGCTCCGCGCCACCAAGGCGCTCGAGGCGCTGTCGGCGGCGCTTGCCGCCGTGCCCGGCTCGCAGGACCGACCCGGGCAGCGGGCGATGGTGGCCGCGGTGGCGACGGCGCTGAGCTCCGGTGAGCACCTGCTGGTCCAGGCCGGTACGGGCACCGGCAAGTCGCTGGGCTACCTCGTCCCCGCGCTGGCCTCGGGCAAGCGGGTCGTGGTCGCGACGGCCACCAAGGCGCTGCAGGCCCAGCTGGTCGACAAGGACCTGCCCCGCCTCGTCAAGGCGCTCACGCCGGTGCTGGGTCGCACCCCCACGTACGCGCTGGCGAAGGGCCGCGGCAACTATCTGTGCCTGCAGCAGGTGCACGGCGGGCCGGGTGCGCGGGTGGACGAGCCGGAGGGGCTGTTCGAAGGACCCCAGAGTTCGCTCGGTTCGCAGGTCCTGCGACTGCGGGAGTGGGCCGAGGACACCCAGACGGGCGATCGCGACGAGGTGCCCTTCCCCGTCCCGGACCGGGCCTGGCGGCAGGTGTCGGTCACTGCCCGCGAGTGCCTGGGCGCGAAGTGCCCGGACCGGGTCGACTGCTTCTCGGAGCAGGCCCGTGAGGCGGCGCGCCAGGCCGACGTCGTGGTCGCGAACCACACCCTGCTTGCGCTCGACGTGTTCACCGGCGTGCAGGTCCTGCCGGAGCGCGACGCTGTCGTGCTCGACGAGGCGCACGAGTTCGTCTCCTCGGTCACCGACGCGCTCTCGCACGAGCTTGCGGGTGCGGACGTAAGACGGGCGGTCACCGCCGCGGCCACCCTGGTCGATGCCGCGATGCAGCAGCGGCTGGAGGACGCCCGCGACGGGCTGGACGGTGTGCTCGGGTTCCTGGAGCCCGGCTGGGTGCGTTCGCTCGACCGCCACTCGCTCGACGTCCTGGCTCTGCTCGAGGCGGCGGCGAGTGCCGCCGGCTCGCAGATCACCCGAGGCATGTCCGACGTCCAGGGGGACGACGTGGAGCTGGCCCGTCGGGAGCGCGCCCGCGCCGGGCTCACCTCGGTGGCGGAGGCAGCCCGCGAGATCGGCACTCCCTCGGTGTCCTCGGCGGTCTACGCGACCGCCGACGGGGCCACCACCCGCCTGCGAGTGTCCCCGCTGCGCGTCGGAAAAGCCCTGGCGACAGGCCTGTTCGGCGACACGACGGTCGTTGCGACCTCTGCGACGCTGACCCTCGGCGGCTCGTTCCGGCACGCCGCGAACCAGCTCGGGCTGACCTGGCTCGCGGGCTCGCCGGTGGGGGAGGGTGAGCGCCACGACGGACGGGAGCCGGTCGCGATCGAACAGGTGCTGGCGGACGACGAGCCGCCGCCCCGCTGGGGCCATCTGGACGTGGGCAGCCCCTTCGCCTATGCGACACAGAGCCAGATGTGGGTCGCCGGCCACCTGCCCGACCCCGGTCGGATGCCCGTCTCCTGGGTGCAGGCCGTCGACGAGTTGCTGATCGAGCTGGTGCAGGCCGCGGGCGGTCGCACCCTCGGCCTGTTCAGCTCGACAGCGGCGGCGGCGCGGGCTGCTGCCGCCGTGCGGGCCGCCACCGACCTGCCGATCCTGCTGCAGGGGGAGGACTCTCCCGGCGCCCTGCAGCACGCGTTCGCCTCCGCCGCGCGCACCTGCCTGTTCGGGACGCGGTCGTTCTGGCAAGGGGTGGACACCCCCGGCAGCGCCTGCCAGCTGGTGGTGGTCGACCGCATCCCCTTCGGCCACGTCGACGATCCGCTCAGCAAGGCCCGGCTCGCCGCGGCGTCCGACGCCGGCCGTAACGGCTTCGTCGAGGTCACCTTGCCGCCGGCCGCGGTGTTGCTCGCTCAGGGCACCGGCCGGTTGATCCGCTCGACCACCGACCGCGGGGTCGTCGTCGTGCTGGACCCGCGACTCGAGACCGCCGGCTACGCAGGCACCTTGCTGCGCAGCCTGCCGCCGTTCTACCGAGCGCGCTCGAAATCGGCGGTGCTGGCCTCGCTGCGGGCCATCGATGCGAGCGCGCCGCCCGTATGTCCCGTCGGACCGCCGCCCTCACAGCGCCGGCGAGCCGGCTGACCCGGCAGGATGTCCCGATGGACCTGTCCGCAGCCCTTGGCGACGCCGCACCGCACCTGAGCGTCACCCGGGACGGCGGGACCGTCACGATCGCGCTGTCCCGGCCGGACAAGCACAATGCGATCTCGTACGCGATGTGGCTGGCCTTCAGCCGGCTGATGCCGGTGCTCGCGGGGGACGACGAGGTCGACGTGGTGGTGCTGCGTGGCGCCGCCGGGGGACCGTTCTCAGCGGGAGCAGACATCGGCGAGTTCCGTTCCCTACGAGCTGATCCCGACGGCGCCCGGACCTACGGCCAAGCGGTCGGTGCCGGGGAGCAGGCGCTTCTCTCGTTCCCCAAGCCGACGATCGCGCTGATCGAGGGGTTTGCGATCGGCGGTGGGACGCAGCTCGCCCTCGCATGCGATCTCCGCATCTGCGAGCCGGGTTCGCGGTTCGGCATCACCCCGGCTCGACTCGGGATCGTCTATGCGCTGGCGTCCACCGCGCGGCTGGTCGAGGTCGTCGGAGCCGCGTGGGCCCGCTGGATCCTGCTGACCGGGGAGCTGCTGGAGGCGGAGACCGCGCTGCGCATCGGGCTCGTCCACGAGGTGGTGGACAGCGCGGCGGTGCAGGACCGGGCCTACGCCCTTGCCGCCACCCTCGCCACCCGGGCCAGGGTGTCCGTGCTCGGGGGCAAGCAGCTGGTGGCGCGCGTCGTGCGCGGCGAGTTGACCGAGGACGACGAGGTGCAGGAGCTCTACCGTCGTTCGTCGACGAGTGCGGAGTACGCCGAGGGGGTCGCCGCGTTCCTCGCCAAGCGTCCGCCGGACTTCCCGGCGGCGCGGCGTCGTTAGCGGCGGAACAGATCGGGTGGGGGCCGCGGTGCGTCGCGAGCGGTGGCGTCGGTGATCGGGGCGGCGCCGCCGGTGAAGGTCCGCAGCTCCTCGCCGGTGACCAGGCGCGCCCGGCCGGCGGCGCGAGCGGCGCGGCGGGTCAGCGCCTCGACAGGAAGCGCGGTGGTCGAGGCCGCGAGCACCAGATTGGCGAACCGCCGGCCGCGCAGCACCGAGGGGTCGGCCAGCAGCACGACGTGCTCGAACGCGGCGAGTAGGGTCGCCACCTGAGCGCGCGCGAAGGAAAGCGGCCGGCCGTCAGCGACATTCACCACGTACGTCCCGTGCGGAGTCAGCAGTCGCTGCACCTCCCGCACCCACTCGAGGGTGGTGACATGGATCGGCATGACGGCCGCCTCGAACAGGTCGGCGACGACAAGGTCGCTCTCGCCCTCGCGCAGACGCGGCAGCTCCACGCGCGCGTCGCCGACCCGGAGCCGGAAACCGTGGGTCCCGAAGCTGGCGCGGACCAGCTCGGCCAGAGCGGCATCGGCCTCGACAACGAGCTGCCTCGACCCCGGGCGGGTAGCCGCGATGTAGCGCGCCAGCGTGCAGGCACCGCCGCCCAGATGGACCGTGCGGAGCGGCCCGGGCGCCAGGTGGTCGACGACGTCGCCGATGAGGCGTACGTAGTCGAATTCCAGATGGGTCGGATCGGCCAGGTCGACGTAGGACTGCGCCACCCCGTCAACGGTGAGCAGCCACCCGTCCTCGTCGTCGAGGTCGCGCAGCAGCTCGGCCTGCCCGAAGTCGACCGGCGTTCGCCCGGGCACCGGCTTCGACAGGGCCTACTCCGCGTCCTCGTTCTCGCCGCGCCGCCGCATCAGCTTCATGCCGGGCAGACCGGCGACCATGTTGTGCAGGTCCTCGACCAGCTCCAGCATGGCGTGCAGCTCCGGCCCGACCGTGTCGAGCCGGCGCATCAGGGGCATGACGTCCTGCTCCACCAGGGTCAGCACCTCGGGCAGCCTGTCGATCAGCTGCACGGCCGCGTCGACCTCGTGCGCGTCCACCGTCTCCGCCACCCGCTCGAGCAGGGGCATCAGCTTCTCCAGCGGCTTCTTGGCCTTCGCCAGCAGATGGTCGGCGTTGTCGACGAGCCCGCCGGCGCCGCTCAGGACATCGACCGCCCGGGTGACCGCCTTGTCGGTCCGATGCAGGACCTTCGCGGTCTGCGCGACGGCGCCGTCAGCTCCCGACAGGATCTGCGTGACGCGCTGCACCCGCTCGCCCGCCTCGCCCACGACCGCGTCGACGCCGGAGACGGTCCTGTGGACCTGATCGAGCACCCCGTCGACACGTTTGACCGCGTCCGTGGCGCCGGTCAGCACCGGATCGACGCGTCGGATAGCGCCGGCCGCATCGGTCAGGACCGGGCCGATCCGCTCGACGAGCTCCGCGGCGTCCGCGAGCAGCGGACCGACGGCCCGCACCATGGCGTCGGCGTCGCGGGCGACCTGTTCGATGTGACGCACCGCCACGTCGGCGCGATCGAGCAACGACTCCACCCGAGCGACGGCCACTTCCAGGCGCGGGACCAGGGCGATGGCACCGGTCGCCGCGTGCCCGAGCGCGACAGCGGCCGAGGCCACGTCCCGGACTGCGTGGGCGAGGTCGAACGGTCCGGGCAGGGGCAGGCGCACCTGCGAAACGTAACCCGGGTGGGTCGATGGCGCGGCGTGAGTCCCGGTGTACGGGGTAGCGAGGCAGTCAGCGATGCCCACCCCGGGCGTTTCTCTGGAGGAGCG
>JBBSKF010000186.1:0-5034 GCA_038256525.1 Mycobacteriales bacterium
GAGGTCGTCAGAGCCGCCGGTCGGCAGATCCGCCCTAAGCTCCACAAGACCGACGTGACGATCCGGGACGCCGACGGCGCGACGATGACGCTGGCGATCTTCAACCGTCGCTGGGCGCAGGCCCAGCTGAAAGCCGGCCGCAGGGCGTATTTCTCGGGCAAGTGCGAGCGCTTCAATCGCAAGGTCCAGCTCGCCAACCCGGAGTACCAGCTCGTCGACGACGAGGCAGGCGTGCTCCAGGAGGAGTTCGCCGGGACCCTCGTCCCGATCTATCCGGCGGCGGCCAAGGTGACCAGCTTCACGATCGCCCGCAGCGTCGAGATGGCCCTCGCCATGGTCGATCTGGGCGCCGACCCGCTGCCGGTCGCGCTGCGGGCCCGACACGGACTGATCGGGCTCGAGGACGCGCTCCGGCTGATCCACCGCCCGTCGGAGCTCTCCGAGGTCGTCCGTGCCAAGAAGCGGCTCGCCTGGGACGAGGCGTTCGTGATGCAGGTCGTCCTGGCCCAGCGCCGGGCCGCCACCCGGGCGCTGCCCGGGACGCCTCGTGAGGTGCGGCCGGGCGGTCTGCTCGAGGCCTTCGACGCGGCGTTGCCCTTCTCCCTCACCGGCGGTCAGGTCGAGGTGGGGGCGGTGCTTGCGCAGGAGCTGGCCGAGCCGGCCCCGATGTACCGGCTGCTCCAAGGCGAGGTCGGCTCGGGCAAGACGGTCGTGGCGCTGCGCGCGATGTTGCAGGTGGTGGACAGCGGCGGTCAGGCCGCCCTGCTCGCCCCCACCGAGGTGCTCGCCCAGCAGCATCTGCGCTCGCTGGAGGCGATGCTCGGGCCGCTCGGTCAGGGGGGCCAGCTGGGCGGCGCGGAGGTCGCGACCCGGGTCGCGCTGCTGACCGGCTCGCAGGGCGCGCCGGCGCGGCGTACCGCCCTGGAGCAGGCAGCCAGCGGCGAGGCGGGCATCGTCGTCGGCACCCACGCCCTGCTGTCCGAGGGGGTCAGCTTCGCCGACCTGGGGCTGGTGGTCGTCGACGAGCAGCACCGCTTCGGGGTGGAGCAGCGCGATGCGCTTCGCGCCAAGGGCAGGACCCCGCCGCACGTGCTGGTCATGACCGCGACCCCCATCCCGCGCACCATCGCGATGACGGTGTACGGCGACCTCGAGGTGTCGACCCTGACTGAGCTGCCGCAGGGCCGACCGGTGGTGAAGAGCGCCGTCGTGCCGCTTGCCGAGAAGCCAGCCTGGTTCGAGACGGCCTGGGCCCGGGTGCGGGAGCACGTGGCGGCCGGCCGGCAGGCGTTCGTGGTGTGCCCGCGGATCGGTGGGGACGAGCCGGAGGAACGCGCGACCGACGGTCGGCGGCCGGCGATCGCCGTGCTGGATGCCCACCTGATGCTCGTGCACGGGCCGCTGAACGGCCTGCGGGTGGAGGTGCTGCACGGCCGGCTGGGGCCGGACGACAAGGACGCGGTGATGCAGCGCTTCACCCGCGGCGAGATCGACGTGCTGGTCGCGACGACGGTCATCGAGGTCGGCGTCGACATCCCCAACGCCACCGTGATGGTGGTGCTGGACGCCGAGCGGTTCGGCGTCAGCCAGCTGCACCAGCTGCGTGGCCGGGTCGGCCGGGGGTCGGAGCCGGCGCTGTGCCTGCTGGTCACCGAAGCCGAGGCGGGCACCCCGTCGCGGGGACGGCTCGAGGCCGTCGCCGCGACGTCCGACGGGTTCGAGCTGTCCCGGGTGGACCTCGAACAGCGCCGGGAGGGCGACGTGCTCGGCTCCGTGCAGTCCGGCAGCCGCAGCTCGCTGCGCATGCTGCGGCTGCTGCGGGACGAGGCGCTGATCCGCGAGGCGCGAGGTGAGGCGGTCGCGCTCGTCGAGCAGGACCTGCTGCTCACCGGACAGCCGGGGCTGCGGCAGGCGGTGCTCGACCTGCTCGACGAGGAGCAGGCCGACTTCCTCGACAAGGCATGAAGGACTGTCCGGACACGACACCACCCCGCTTCAGGGGGGGTCGAAGCGGGGCGGTGACCTTCATGTCTACCTGCCGGGAGACGCTTTTCAGGTGCCGACGCTTCCACGATTCGGACGCCCGGACTGTGCCGTGGCACAACCTGCCGGCCAAGCCCCCGGCCCCGCCCGCGGCCCCGCCCGCGGCCCAGCCCGCGGCCTCGCCGCCCCCTCCCGTTCTCGGTGCCAGGCCTGAGCGCGCGCCGGGCGGTGATGGCACCGAGTTCGGGGTGGTGGGGTTCGGGGTGATGGGGTGGTGGGGTGGTGGGGTGATGGCTGGCCGGCCGCCCCGCCGCCGTGCCGCCCCGCCCCGGGCCCGCCCCGCCCCGCCCCGCTCGCCCGCACACTGGTCGGCATGACACGGGTCATCGCTGGCCTTGCCAAGGGGCGCCGGCTGAGGGTGCCTACCGGCCGAGCCACCCGGCCGACGGCCGACCGGGCCCGGGAGGGCCTGTTCTCCAGCCTGCTGTCGCTGCTCGAGATCGAGGGCGCGCGCGTGCTCGACCTCTACGCCGGCTCCGGGGCGCTCGGCCTCGAGGCGCTGTCGCGGGGCGCCAGCAGCGCCACCTTCGTCGAGGACGACCCGGAGGCGGTCGTGGTCCTGCGGGCGAACGTCGCGCTGCTGGGCCTGCCCGGTGGCGTCGTCGTGGCCGAGCCGGTCGAGCGGTTCCTGGCGGGAACGGCGACAACCGCGTACGACCTGGTTCTGCTCGACCCGCCGTACGAGCTGGACGTCGTCCCCGCACTCACCCAGCTGCGCCGAGCGCTCGCCACCGACGCCGTCGTCGCGGTCGAGCGAAGGACCCGCGGACCGGAGCTTGCCTGGCCGGCGGGCTACGCCCCGGTCCGGTCGCGGCGCTACGGCGAGGCGACGCTCTGGTACGCGCTCGGGTGCTAGCGTCGCCGATCATGAGAAGGGCCGTCTGCCCAGGGTCGTTCGACCCCGTGACGCTGGGCCACCTCGACATCGTCGAGCGGGCCTCCAAGATCTACGACTCGGTCACCGTCGCCGTGCTCGTCAACAAGACCAAGTCCTCGCTCTACACCGTCGCCGAGCGCATGGAACTGCTGACGCAGGTGACCGCCGGCTACGGCAATGTTGTGGTGGACAGCTTCCACGGGCTGCTGGTCGACTACTGCAAGACCCACGAGATCCCGGTCATCGTCAAGGGGCTGCGTGCCATCAGCGACTTCGACTACGAGCTGCAGATGGCGCAGATGAACCACGGCCTCGCCGGCGTCGAGACGATGTTCATGACGACCAACCCGCTCTACTCCTTTTTGTCCTCGAGCCTTGTCAAAGAGGTCGCGACGTACGGCGGCGACGTCTCCGGTCTGGTTCCCGAGCTGGTGCACACCTCCCTCATCGAACGGATGGCCCGACCCTGATCCCCGACCTCGAGCAGGCGCTCGACGACCTCATCGACTCCCTGGAGCTCGCGCGGGCGCTGCCGATGTCCGCCTCCTGCGTCGTCAACCGCGCGGAGCTGCTCGGCATCGTCGATGACATCCGCGCGCTGATCCCGGGCGCCGTCGACCAGGCCCGCCGGGTGCTGGCCGAGCGCGCCGAGGTGGTCGAGCAGGGCCGGGCCGAGGCCGAGCGGCTCGTGGCCCGCGCCCACACCGAGCAGGACCGGCTGGTGGACTCGAGCGCGGTCCTGCAGCGCGCGCAGGCCGAGGCCGATCGGTTGATCGCCGACGCTCACCAGGAAGCCGACGCCATGCGGCTCGAGACCGAGGACTACGTCGACGCCAAGCTCGCCGCGTTCGAGTCGATGCTGGCGACGACCCTCACCGCCGTGCAGCGCGGCCGGAGCCGGCTCACGAAGGTCAGCTCGCCGGCCGACCCGGATGAGGGCGGCGGGTGATCGGTCCCGGCGGAGCCGTCCGCTAGGCTTGCGGGCGGTCTGCCAGACCCCGCCAGGTCCTCGTGCCCGAGAACAGGAAGCCGCAGCACCGCCTCGATCCCCGGAAGCCCCTCGTCCTCGACACGCGCGAGCTGGGGAGACGACCGGGATCGATGCGCCCGGTGCGGTTTCCCGCTCTCACGCCCGACGGCCTCGGGGTCGAGCTGATCGGCGTGCCCGCCGGCGCCGAGATCGACCTGGACCTCAGGCTCGAGTCGGTGATGGAGGGGGTGCTGGTCAGCGGCACGGCGACCGTGCCCCTCACGGGGGAGTGCGGTCGCTGCCTCGAGACGGTCGAGGACGAGCTCGTGGTCGATCTGCAGGAGCTGTTCGCTTACGAGCAGAGCAGCACCGACATGACCGCGGACGACAACGAGACCGGCGCGATGGTGGGCGACCTGCTCGACCTCGAGCCGGCGCTGCGGGACGCGGTGGTGCTTGCACTGCCGCTGACGCCGCTGTGCCGGGCCGACTGCGCCGGGCTCTGCGCCGAGTGCGGCGAACGGCTCGACGATCTGCCGGCTGATCATGCCCACGCTGTCCCGGATCCCCGGTGGGCTGGCCTGCAGGCCATGCTTTCGCAGGATCCCGCACCACCCTCGACCAGCACGACCGAGAGCCAGGAGTAGTCGCAATGGCCGTCCCGAAGCGCAAGATGTCGCGCAGCAACACCCGTTCGCGTCGCGCGCAGTGGAAGACCACTGCGCCGACGCTGACCACCTGCGACCGCGGGCATGTCAGCCTGCCGCACACGGTCTGCCCGGAGTGCGGCCGCTACGACAAGCGCAACGTTCTCGCTGTCTGAGCCATGACGCGCGTCGCGCTCGACCTGCTCGGCGGGGACCATGCTCCGGATGCGGTCGTCGACGGCGCGCTGCTGGTGGTGCAGCGGACCCCCGACGTCGAGGTCGTGCTCGTCGGTCCGGTCGAGCTCGCGCAGTCCCTGCTCGCGTCGCGCGGCGCCACCGGGCGCTTCCGGCTGGTGGCCGCGAGCCAGGTCATCGGGATGGACGAGGACCCGGCCCGGGCGGTCCGGGCCAAACGCGATGCGACCGTACGCGTCGCCGCCCGCCTCGTCCGGGACGGCAGCTCGGCAGGCGGGGCGGACGCGATGGTGTCCGTCGGC
>JBBSKF010000187.1:0-5031 GCA_038256525.1 Mycobacteriales bacterium
AGCTCTCCGGCACGCTCGCCGGCGCAGGGGCCAGCTCGCAGGGCGCCGCCATGGAGGGCTGGATCGCCGGCTTCCAGACCGCCAACGAGGGCGTCACCATCAACTACGACCCGGTCGGCTCCGGCGGTGGCCGCGAGCAGTTCCTCGCCGGCGGCACCGACTTCGGCGGTACGGACGCTGCGCTCGATGACGAGGAGCTCGCGCTCGCCGACGAGCGCTGCGGGGACGGCGGCCTGATCGAGGTCCCGCTCTACATCAGCCCGATCGCCGTCGCCTTCAACCTGCCGGGCATCGAGACGCTGAACCTGGGCCCGGAGGTCATCGCCGGGATCTTCAAGCAGGAGATCACCCAGTGGAACGCGCCGGAGATCGCTGCCGACAACCCCGACGCCGAGCTGCCGGACCTGGCCATCACGCCGGTCAACCGCAGTGACGAGTCCGGCACCACCGAGAACTTCGTGGAGTACCTCGCCGCGGCTGCCCCGGACGTGTGGGACTTCGAGGTCAGCGGCGACTGGCCGGTCCCGGGTGGCGAGGCCGGTCAGGGCACCTCCGGTGTCATCCAGGCCGTCACGGCTGCCGAGGGCGCCATCGGCTACGCCGACGCCAGCCAGGTCGGTGACCTCGGTGTCGCCGCGGTCGGCGTCGGCGAGGAGTTCGTGGAGTACAGCCCCGAGGCGGCCGCGGCGGTCGTCGCCAACTCCCCCCGCGTCGAGGGCCGGCCCGAGGGCAGCCTCGCACTGGAGATCGCCCGCGACACGACCGAGTCGGGCAACTACCCGATCGTGCTCGTCAGCTACGCCATGGCCTGCAAGACCTACGAGGACGAGACCCAGGGCGAGCTCGTGAAGGCCTTCCTGGAGTACGTCGCCTCCGAGGACGGCCAGGCCGCCTCGCAGGAGTCGGCCGGCTCCGCGCCCATCTCCGAGGAGCTGCGCACGGACGTGCTCGCCCAGCTCGAGCAGATCGGCGCCTGATACTGGTCCCGCCTGCTGCGCTGCTTGACGCTCCGGGCGGCCACCGACGACGGTGGCCGCCCGAGGGCGTGCTCCTCCCTTTAGCCCCGCCCGAGAGGACCCCGTGACCGCTCCGACCCCCACCACCGGGCTGACCCCCGAGGTACCGCCTCCGGGCGAGCCCGCGCGGCCGCGGTCACGGCCGGCCCAGCGCCTTGGCGACCGGGTCTTCTCCGGGCTGTCGACCTCAGCCGGCGTCGCGATCCTGGTGGTTCTCGCCGGGGTGGCGCTGTTCCTGGTCAGCGAGTCATTCCCGGTCCTGACCGCCGACGGCGCTGACATCCCTGGCGGGGAGGGCTTCTTCTCCTACCTGGCCCCGCTGCTGTTTGGGACGATCCTGGCCGCGGTGCTCGCGCTGCTCTTCGCCGTTCCCCTGTCCCTCGGCATCGCGCTGTTCATCTCGCACTACGCCCCCCGCCGGCTGGCGCGGACGCTGGGCTACCTGACCGACCTGCTGGCGGCGATCCCGAGCGTCATCTACGGCCTGTGGGGGGCCGTGGTCCTGGCGCCGTACGTCGTGCCGAGCTACCGGTGGCTCGAGGCGAACCTCGGCTTCATCCCGTTCTTCGCCGGTCCCGCGTCCGCGAACGGCCGCACCATCCTCACCGTCGGCGTCGTGCTGGCCGTGATGATCCTGCCGATCATGGCGGCCATCAACCGCGAGGTCTTCCTTCAGACGCCGTCCCTGCACGAGGAAGCCGCGCTCGCCCTGGGCGCCACCCGCTGGGAGATGATCAAGATGTCGGTCATCCCGTACGGCAAGTCGGGCATCATCGGCGGCGCGATGCTGGGCCTGGGTCGTGCGCTCGGCGAGACCATCGCCGTGCTGCTGGTGCTCTCGGCCTCCGGTGGCATCTCGTTCAACCTGATCAGCCGGGCGAACCCGCCGACCATCCCGTCGAACATCGCCGCGCAGTTCCCGGAGGCGACCGGCCTGACGGTCAACGTGCTGATCGCCACCGGTCTGGTGCTGTTCCTGCTGACCTTCGCGGTCAACTTCGCTGCTCGCGCCGTCATCGCCCGGCGCGCCGAGTTCGACGGAGCTGCCGGATGACCGCCACGACCACGCGACCGTCGCGTACCGACGAGGAGCTGCCGTCGGTCTACCGCCCGCTGCCGTCGTGGGTCCTGCCCGCGCTGGGTGCGGGCGCGGCCTTCCTCGCGCTGGGCCTGCGGGCACTGCTCGGCAGCGGACCGGTGCTCACCGTGGTCTTCGCGGTCGTCCTTTTCGCGATCCTGGTGAACGTCGTGTCCCGGCGCGTGGAGGGTCAGCGGCGCGCCGCGGACCGGACCGTCACCGCGGTGGTGACGGCGATGTTCGCCGCGGCGATGGTCCCGCTGCTGTCGCTGGTCTACACCGTCATCAGTCGGGGCAGCGCGCGCTTCGACCTGGACTTCTTCACCCTGACGATGCGCAACGTCATCGGCGAGGGCGGCGGCGCCCAGCACGCGATCCTCGGCACGCTCATCATCACCGGCCTGGCAGCCCTGATCTCGGTGCCGATCGGGATGCTGACGGCCATCTACCTGGTCGAGTACGGCCGGGGCAAGCTGGCCCGCAGCGTCACCTTCCTGGTCGACGTCATGACCGGCATCCCGTCGATCGTGGCCGGCCTGTTCGCCTACGCGCTGTTCGTGCTGTTCTTCGGCCCCGGCGTGCGGTTCGGGATCGGCGGCGCCGTGGCCCTGTCGGTGCTGATGGTCCCGGTCGTCGTTCGCGCCGTAGAGGAGATGCTCAAGCTCGTCCCGGCCGAGCTGCGCGAGGCGTCCTACGCACTCGGCGTGCCGAAGTGGCGCACCATCCTCAAGGTCGTCCTGCCGGCCGCCGCGGCGGGCATAGCCACCGGCATCACGCTGGCGGTGGCCCGCGTCATCGGCGAGACCGCGCCGCTGCTGCTCATCGTGGGCACCACCACAAGCCTGAACCTCGACCCGTTCAACGGCCGGATGGCCACGCTGCCGGTCTTCACCTTCTACAGCTTCTTCCAGCCTGGGGCGAACCCGCAGCCCAACCTGGACCGGGCCTGGACCGCGGCGCTGGTGCTGATGCTCATCGTGCTCGGGCTCAACCTGGTCGCCCGCGTCATCGCCAAGTCGTTCGCGCCGAAGGGGTCGCGCTAGACCCGACCCCGACTCACCGTCGTCGGCGTGAAGCGCCCCGACGGTCCCTCTGCCCACGCCCGCGCCCGCAGCGGGGAGGGGGTAGCCGGCTCAGCCGCGGCTGTACATCACGTCGACCGAGTGTCGGGCGAAGCCCAGCCGCTCGTAGGTCTTGACGGCGGCGGTGTTGCTCTCGTCGACGTAGAGCAGCACCTCCGCCAGGCCCCGGTCGCGCAGCGAGTGCAATCCGACCAGCGTCAGTGCGGGGCCGAGCCCGCGGCCCTGCTCGGCCGGGTGGACGCCGACGATGTAGACCTCGCCGATCGGCGGGTGGTCGTGGTGCTCGTGCGAGGGGTGCTCGGCGTCGTGCTCGTGCGGGACGTCGCCCCCGTGACCGCCGTGCACCTTGGTCCAGTGGAAGCCGACCAGCCGGCGCTGCCCGTCCTCGACCTGCTCGGCGAGGAAGAAGCCCTTGGGGTCGAACCACGGCTCCTGCTCGCGCAGCTCGACCTCGTGCAGCCCCCAGCCGCCCTGGTCGGGGTGGCCGATGAACGCGCGGTTGTTGAGCTCGGTCCAGGCCTGCTCGTCCCGCCCGGGCTCGAAGGTCCGCAGCTCCACGCCATCGGGCAGCACCGGCTCGGGCAGCGGCTCGCTGAGAGAGCGGCGCATCTGGAAGAGCACCCGGCTTCGCGAGAAGCCCAGCCCGGCAGCCATCTTCGCGGCGGCGGGCGCGTCGCCATGGGCCCACAACCGCAGCCGGCCGTCCGGGCTCTGCAGCAGCAGCTCCTCGACCAGCGCCCGCCCCAGGCCGTGCCCGCGAGCCGTGGGCGCCACGGCGAGCTCCGCGCTGGAGCCCTCGACCTGGTCGGTGACGTCGAGGTGGGCGTAGGCCAGCACCTCCTCGCCGTCCCGCACGAGCAGGTTGCGCACCTCCGCGTCGCCGCCGTACGGCAGGTGCAGCAGGACGTGCTCGGACAGTGCCGGCACCCCGTCGGAGGCCTCGACGGCCTGCACCAGCCGGTGCACGGCCTGGATGTCCGGGGGCGGGAGGCGGCCGAGGACGTCGCAGGTGGGAGGCACGCTCGAACGCTACGCGGGCCGGGTCAGCCCGGCGCGGGGGAGCCGGGCGCCGCCGGGACCGGCGGCAGCGAGGGCGCCGGGGTCGCGAGCAGCTCGGCGTAGTCGCTGCGGTCCACCGGCTCCTCGGTCAACGAGGTGTCGCCGCGCGGCACCGGCAGGTCCTCGCCGTCGAGGCGGAAGCGCACCGCCCGCGCCCGGCCGGGGGCGGTGAGGGTGGCGACGACCTGCGCGAAGCCCAGGGGCGAGGTGCTGATCTGGGTGCTCTCGCCGCCGAGGGTGACCACAGCGACGCCGTTGCGGCCGACCTCGACGCCCTCGATCGCGAAGGTCGTCGGCAGTGCGGAGCGGATCCCGGCCTCGACCTGCTGCGGGGTCGGGCCTTCGAGAAGCAGGTCGACGAGCGCCTGGACGCCGGTGGACCGCTCCACCGCGCGGGTCTGCAGCACCAAGCGGTCGTCGCGGACGAAGTACAGCGCGACCCGGCCGTCGCCGGACGGCACCGGGGGAGCGGTGGAGGAGAAGACCTGGAAGGGCGCCTCGGCGGCGTCAAGCGCCCGCGGCTCCGCGTCCGTGGGAACGCCGCAGCCGGCGAGGAACAGCGCCAGCAGGACGACGACTGCTGTCCTCACGGCGCTTCCCCGGGGAGCTCGACCCGGAAGCGCGCCCCGCCGCCCGGACGGTCGTGGACGGCGACGGTGCCGCGGTGCGCGAGGACGTGCTGCGCGACCAGTGCCAGGCCCAGACCCGTGCCGTCGCTGCCGCCGCGCATGCTCGCGGCCCGGCCGCGGGCGAAGCGGTCGAAGACCAGCTCGCGCTCGTCGGCGGGGACGCCGGC
>JBBSKF010000188.1:0-4947 GCA_038256525.1 Mycobacteriales bacterium
CCAAGATCGGCTGGGTGGGCGTAGACCGACCACGGGTCGGCGGCTTGGACCACCCGACCGTCCCGCACAACGGCGACGATGTCCGCGACCGAAAGCGCCTCCTGCTGGTCGTGGGTGACGAGCACGGCGGAGGCGCCGGCGGCGCGCAGCGAGGCGCGCACCTCGGCGCGCACCGTCGCCCGTAACCCCGCGTCGAGGGCACTGAATGGCTCGTCGAGCAGGATGAGCGAAGGACCCGGCGCGAGGGCCCGGGCCACCGCGACGCGCTGCTGCTGGCCGCCGGACAGCTCGTGCGGCATCCGGGGACCGAGCCCGGCGAGACCGACGAGGTCGAGGACCTCGTCCGGGCGTGGCCCGCGCCGGACGGGCCGCGGCAGCCCGAAGGCGACGTTGTCGTGCACCGACAAATGGGGGAACAGCGCGCCTTCTTGCGGCACGATGCCGACCCGGCGCCGCTCGGGCGCGAGGTGGCGACCGCGTCCGCTCTCGTCCCGCCCGGCGACGAGCTGCCCCCCGACCTCGACCGTCCCGGCCTCGGCCCGCTCGAAGCCGGCGACGACCCGAAGCAGCGTCGTCTTGCCGCAGCCGGACGGTCCGAGCAGGGCGACGAGCGCACCGACCGGCACGTCCAGGTCCAGCCCCGTCAGCACCGGGTCGTCGTAGGACTTGTGCACTCCGCGCACCCGCAGGGCGAGGGTGCTCTGAGCGATCACGGCTCGCCCTCGGACGATCTCGGTGCCAGCGCTGAGCCCGACCCGGGCGGGCGTGGCACCGAGAACGCCGGGGGGGTCGGGGGCTTGCCGAGGGCACCGGTGCGCACACCCAGCAGGTAGGTCGGGACGGCGGACAGCAGGACGAGCACGGCGGCGTACGGCGCGGCGGCAGAGTAGGCGGCCACGCCGGTCTCGGTCCAGAGCCTGGTGGCGAGCGTCTCGGAGCCCAGCGGCTGCAGGAGCAGCGTCGCCGGCAGCTCCTTCATGCAGGTGAGGAAGACGAGCACAGCGCCGGCCGCGATCCCGGGGGCAGCGAGCGGCAGGGTGACCCGGCGCAGGACCGCGAGTGGCCGCGCGCCGGTGCTGCGCGCGACCTCCTCGAGGCCTGGCGGCGACTGCGCCGCGGAGGCGTGCACCGCGCCGACGGCGAGCGGCAGGAACAGCACGGCGTAGGCCAGCACCAGCACGGGAGTGCGCTGGTAGAAGGGGAAGGCGTAGCGCACGGACAGGAAGACGAGCGCGAACGCGACGACGATCCCGGGCAGCGCATGGCCGGCCCATGACGCCCGCTCCAGCAGCCGGGGCAGCCGGCCGCTGCGGCGGGCGGCCAGCACCCCGACGGGTATGGCGAGCACCGTCGTCGCGAGCGCACCGAGGGCGGCGAAGGTGAGGGTCGACAGCGCCGCACCGCCGACGTCCAGGGCCGGGAACCCGCCGCGTACACCCACCGAGGTCCAGTAGAGCAGGGCTGCAGCCGGGACGCCGAGCGACAGCGCGGCGACGCTGACCGGCACCAGGAGGGCCGGCAGCCGGAGACGGCCGAGACCGGCTACCGCGCCGACCCGGGCGCCACCGCGACCCACCCGGGAGTACGAAGCCCGGCCGCGGCTGCGCGCCTCGAGCCAGACGAGGACCAGCGTCACGGCGACGAGCAGCAGCCCCAGCACGGCTGCGGGCGTGCGGTCGAAGGAGGACCGGTAGGAGGTGTAGATGACGCGGGTGAAGGCGTCGAAGCGCATGATCGACACTGCCCCGAAGTCGCTCAGCGCGTAGAGCGCGACCAGCAACCCACCGGCGGCCAGGGCCGGTCGCAGCTGTGGCAGCGTCGCCCGTCGAAAGGCCTGCCACGGCGACAGCCCGAGCGAGCGGGCGACTTCTTCCCCGGCCGGGTCCATCCGCCGCAGGGCGGCCGCGACCGGCAGCAGGACGTAGGGGTAGGAGCAGGCCGTCAGCACGACAAAAGCGCCGAAGAAGCCGGACAGGCTCGGCAGCAGGGAGATCCAGGCGAAGCCGGCGACATAGGTGGGGATCGCGAGCGGGAGCGCCGCGACGACCGCCCAGCCGCGCCGCCAGGGCAGGTCGGAGCGCACCGTCAACCACGCCAGGGCGACGCCGATCACGAGGCACGCGGTCGTGACGGCGCCGGCCAGCAGCAGGCTGCGGAGCAGGAGGCGGAGCGTGCGTTCCCGAAGCAGCACATCGCCGACGACGCCGAACCCCTGCTCGAAGGCCCGGACGGCGAGGTAGATCATCGGCAGCAGGGCGATCGCGGCGGTGAGGCACGCGGGAACGACCAGCAGCAGCGGTGGCCGGTTGCGCCGCCCCGCCCGGACGGCCCGACGTCCCGGGGGCAGCCTCCCGTCCGGGAAGGCTTCCGGCCGGGCCGGGGCGCCGATCAGCAGCTTGGTCATCGGCGGCTCAGGTCAGCCCGACCTCGTCGAGCAGCGCCAGCGTCTGCTCGAGCGAGTCCAGCTGCGACAGGTCCACCTTCGGCCCCTGCAGCGAGGCGAGCGCCGGCAGCCCCGGCACGTCCGGCTCGATGCCCTCGATCAGCGGGAACTCCTTGGTCACCTCGGCGAAGTAGGTCTGGGCCTGCGGAGCGAGCAGGAAGTCCACGAACGCCTGTGCGTTCTCGCTCTGCTTGCCGGCCAGCACTGCGACACCCGTGACGTTGACCAGCGAGCCGGGGTCGGCGCCGGGGAACAGGTAGTTGCGGGCGGTCAGCTTGTCGAGTCCACCTGCCTCGGCAGCCTTCTCGTACAGGTAGTAGTGGTTGACCAGACCGAACGGGATGACGCCGTCGTTGACGGCGTCGACGATCAGGGCATTGCCTTCGTACGCCTTGGGCTCGTTGGCCCGAAATCCCTCGAGGAAGGCACGGGTGCGCTCCTCGCCGGCGGCCACCCGCATGCCGGTGACAAAGGACTGGAACGAGGCGTTCGTCGGGGCGTAGCCGACCTTGCCCTTGTACTGCGGAGCCGTGAGGTCGAAGACGCTCTGCGGCAGGTCCGCGGCGGGGACCAGGTCCGGGTTGTAGACCAGCACCCGGGAGCGCCCCGACACGCCGACCCAGCGGCCGTCGACCGAGGAGTACTGCGCCGGCACCTTGGCGAGCGTGTCCGCGGGCAGCGGCTCGAGCCGGCCCTCGTCCTGGAGCGCGCCGAGCGCGCCCGCGTCCTGGGACAGGAACACCGCTGCCGGGGTGCGGTCGCCTTCCTCCAGCAGCTGTGCGGCCAGCTCGGCGCTGCCGCCGTAACGGGTGGCGACCTCGATGCCGCTGGCCTCGGTGAACATCTCGAGCAGCGGCCCGACGAGGTTCTCGTTGCGGCCGCTGTAGACGACCAGCTTCCCGGCGTCGGCTGCCGCCGCGAACTGCTCGGCCGGATCGTCCGCCCCCGAGCCACAGGCGGCGGTGACCAGGATGACAGCGGCGAGCAGGACACGGGCGGTCAGGCGCGGCACGGGCGGTCTCCTGGAGTCCTGCGGCAGAGGTTAGGGCAGCCTCACCAAAGTACAGGAAGTGCGGTCGAGTCGCCGTGTCGCCGGTTGGCAACGATCATGCTGGGCAGAGCCCAAGGGACAGGACCAGCGAGGACAGGGGTACGACGTGACGGAGCTCAAGAAGGGCAGCCGGGTCACCGGCGACAACCGCGACAGTCTCGCGGCAGACCTGAAGAAGAAGTACGAAGGGGGCGAGAGCATCCGGGTGCTGGCCGAGTCGACCGGTCGGTCCTACGGCTTCGTGCACCGGATCCTCAACGAGTCCGGTGCGACGCTGCGTGGGCGTGGCGGGGCGACGCGCAGGAAGCCTTCCTGACGGGCGTCGTCGCTCCGCTGGTGCGAGGCTCTACGCATGGACCTGGCGCTGAGTCCCGAGCAGGACGCCGTGCAGAAGGCGGTGCGGCACTGGGTCGACGACGTCGTCGTGCCGCGCGCCCTGGACAACGACCGCACCGAGCGCTTCCCGCAGGAGGCGCTGGACGGGCTCCGCGAGACCGGCTTCCTCGGTCTGTCGATAGCCGAGCAGTACGGCGGCGGTGGCGGCGACCCGATGTCGTACGTCCTGTTCATCGAGGAGCTCGGCCGCGGTGACGCCAACGTCCGCTCGATCGTCAGCGTCCACCTCGGCCTGGTCGCCGGGTCGATCGAGCGCTGGGGCACGCCGGAGCAGCAGGAGCGGTGGCTGCCGCCGATGGCGACCGGGGAGGTGCTCGGCTGCTTCGGGCTGACCGAACCCGACCACGGCTCGAACCCGGCCGACCTGCAGGCCTCCGCGGTGCTCCAGCCCGGCGGCGGCTACCTGCTCAACGGCACCAAGATCTTCATCACCAACGGCACCATCGCCGGCCTGACGCTGTTCATGGCCCGCACCGGCGGGCCGGGCGCCCGCGGGGTCAGCGCCTTCCTGGTGCCGAACGACAGCCCGGGCTTCCAGGCCCGGCCGATCCACGGCAAGCTCGGCCTGCGCTCGTGCGACACCGCCGAGCTCGTGCTGCGGGACGTGCGCGTCGGCCCGGAGGCGCTGCTCGGCGGCGAGGAGGGCAAGGGCATCCGGGTGGCGCTGACCGCCCTCAACGACGGCCGCATGTCACTCGGCGCGTCCTGCACGGGCCTCGCGCAGGCGGCGCTCGACACCATGGTCGCCTACGCCAAGGAGCGGCACCAGTTCGGCAAGCCCATCGCCGGGCACCAGCTCGTGCAGGCGCTGATTGCCGACACCGCGGTCGAGGTGGATTGCTCCCGGTTGCTGACCTACCGCGTCGCCGACCTCAAGACCCGGGGGGAGGACTACTCGCTCGCGGCATCCAAGGCCAAGTACTACGCGAGCGAGGCGTCGGTGCGGGCGGCCAACGCCTGCGTGCAGGTGCACGGCGGCTACGGCTACATCGACTCCTACGCCGCCGGGAAGTACCTTCGCGACGCGAGGGTTACGACGCTGTACGAGGGCACCTCG
>JBBSKF010000189.1:0-4942 GCA_038256525.1 Mycobacteriales bacterium
CGTGTTCGACGACCTGTCCAAGCAGGCCGACGCCTATCGGGCCATCTCATTGCTGCTGCGTCGCCCGCCGGGCCGTGAGGCCTACCCGGGTGACGTCTTCTACCTGCACTCCCGGCTGCTCGAGCGCTGCGCCAAGCTGTCCGACGAGCTCAACGGCGGCTCGATGACTGGACTGCCGATTGTGGAGACCAAGGGCAACGATGTCTCGGCGTTCATCCCGACCAACGTCATCTCGATCACCGATGGCCAGATCTTCCTCGAGACCGACCTGTTCAACTCCGGTGTCCGCCCCGCCATCAACGTCGGCATCTCGGTGTCCCGCGTCGGCGGCGCCGCGCAGGTCAAGGCGATGAAGGCAGTGTCCGGCCGGCTGCGTCTCGACCTCGCGCAGTACCGTGAACTCGAGTCGTTCGCGGCCTTCGGCTCGGATCTCGACAAGGCCTCGAAGGCCCAGTTGGCGCGGGGGGCCGTCCTCGTCGAGCTTCTCAAGCAGGGGCAGTACACCCCGTTCCCGGTGCCCCATCAGGTGCTGTCGATCTGGGCCGGCACCAACGGGCTGCTCGACGAGGTCCCGGTCGCCGACGTGCGTCGGTTCGAGGCCGAGCTGATCGAGTTCGTCGACCGCTCGCACAAGGGGCTGTTCGACTCGATCGATTCGGGCGGCAAGCTCAGCGACGACACCACCGGCCAGATGCAGAAGGCCGTCGAGGAGTTCAAGAAGGAGTTCACGACCGGCGAGGGCAAGAGCCTGATCAACGAGGCGCCGGCCGATGCCATGGCCGACGGGGTCGAGGGCCAAGCGAAGATCACCCGGCACAAGCCCCCGAAGAAGAAGTAGCAGGACCACGCATGGGAGCTCAGCTACGCGTCTACCGGCGCCGCATCCGGTCGGTCCAGTCCACCAAGAAGATCACTCGCGCGATGGAGCTGATCGCAGCCTCGCGCATCGCCAAGGCGCAGCAGCGGATCCAGGCTGCCCAGCCGTACGCTCGTGAGATCACCCGGGTCATCTCCGCCCTGGCGTCGCAGAGCACCATCGACCACCCGCTGCTGGAGGAGAAGCCGGACGCTTCGCGGGCGGCGGTGCTCGTCATCACCAGCGACCGCGGACTCGCCGGCGGCTACAACTCCAGCGCCATCAAGACCGCCGCCTCGCTCGAAGCGCGGCTCCAGGACGAGGGCAGGACGTCGGTGCCCTTCCTCGTCGGCCGCAAGTCGGTCAGCTACTACACCTTCCGTGGCCGGGAGATCGCCGACTCGTGGACCGGCTTCTCCGAGCAACCCACCTTCGAGGACGCCAAGCGGGTGGCGGATGCCCTCATCGAGGCTTTCCTTCGGCCGGCAGCCGAGGGCGGGGTCGACGAGATCCACCTTGTCCACACCGAGTACGTCTCGGCGCTCACCCAGAAGCCGGTGGCCAACCGGATCCTGCCGCTCGTGGTCGAGGACTCCGACGCCCCGCCGCCGGACGGCCCGCTCCCGCTGTATGAGTTCGAGCCGAATGCCGAGGAGCTGCTGGACAGCCTCCTGCCGCGTTACGTCGAGAGCCGGATCTTCGCCGCGATGCTCGAATCGGCAGCGTCGGAGTCGGCATCCCGGCGGCGCGCCATGAAGGCGGCGACCGACAACGCCGACGAGCTCATCAAGTCCCTGACGCGAGCTGCCAATGCGGCCCGGCAGGCAGAGATCACCCAGGAGATCAGCGAGATCGTGGGCGGCGCAAGCGCGCTGTCCGGGTCCTAGAGGGAAAGAGTGCGATTGTGAGCGCCACCGAGGAGAACTCCACCCAGGAGAACTCCGCCGAGAACTCCACCGAGGTCAGCTCTGCTGAGCGCCCCACTCAGGAGAGCTCCACCGAGGACAAGCCCACCGAGGACAAGCCCGGGGACACGCCCCCCGAGGACACGTCCACCGGATCTCAGGAGTCCGAGGCCCCGAAGGCCGGCGGCACCGGGCGGGTCGCCCGCGTCATCGGACCGGTCGTGGACGTGGAGTTCCCGCCGGACCAGATGCCGGAGATCTACAACGCGCTGGAGGTCCAGCGCGAGCTCGGCGGCGAGACCACCACGCTGACCCTCGAGGTCGCGCTGCACATCGGCGACAACCTCGTGCGCGCCATCGCCATGCAGCCGACCGATGGGCTCACCCGTGGCGCTGCCGTGCAGGACACCGGGTCGGCCATCTCCGTCCCGGTCGGCAACGCCACCAAGGGCCATGTCTTCAACGCCCTGGGCAAGCCGCTGGACGTGGACAGCATCGACGCCGACACCTACTGGCCGATTCACCGGCCGTCCCCGGACTTCGACCAGCTCGAGAGCAAGACCGAGATGTTCGTGACCGGGATCAAGGTCATCGACCTGCTCGCGCCGTACGTCCAGGGTGGCAAGATCGGGATGTTCGGCGGCGCCGGTGTCGGCAAGACCGTCGTCATCCAGGAGATGATCTATCGCGTTGCCAAGGAGTTCAACGGCGTCTCGGTCTTCGCCGGCGTGGGCGAGCGCACCCGCGAGGGCAACGACCTGTTCGGGGAGATGACCGAGTCCGGTGTCATCAACGACACGGCCCTGGTCTTCGGCCAGATGGACGAGCCGCCTGGCGTCCGCCTCCGCGTCGCCCTGTCTGCCCTGACCATGGCCGAGTACTTCCGGGACGTGCAGAAGCAGGACGTGCTGCTGTTCATCGACAACATCTTCCGCTTCACCCAGGCGGGGTCGGAGGTGTCGACCCTGCTCGGTCGGATGCCCTCCGCCGTGGGCTACCAGCCGACCCTGGCCGACGAGATGGGCGTGCTGCAGGAGCGGATCACCTCCACCCGCGGCCACTCGATCACCTCGCTGCAGGCGATCTACGTCCCCGCCGATGACATCACCGACCCGGCTCCGCACACGACCTTCACCCACCTCGATGCGACCACCGTGCTGTCCCGGTCCATCTCGGAGAAGGGGATCTACCCGGCCGTCGACCCGCTCGACTCGACCAGCCGGATCCTTGACCCGCGCTACCTCGGCGAGGAGCACTACGCGGTGGCCCGCGAGGTGCAGCGGATCCTGCAGCGCAACAAGGACCTGCAGGACATCATCGCGATCCTCGGGATCGACGAGCTGTCCGAGGACGACAAGGTGCTGGTCAACCGCGCTCGCCGGATCGAGCGTTTCCTGTCCCAGCCCTTCTACGTCGCGGAGCAGTTCACCGGCCAGGCGGGCAAGACGGTGCCGCTGGAAGAGACGATCAGCTCGTTCAAGAAGCTGACCGAGGGTGAGTACGACCACCTCCCGGAGCAGGCGTTCTTCCTGTGCGGCGGCATCGAGGACGTCGAGGCCAACGCCAAGAAGCTGAGCGGCGAGAGCGGCGACGACAAGAGCTCCGAGAAGTGACGAGGGGCTGACATGGCTGAACTGCACGTCGAGCTCGTCTCGGTCGAGCGCGAGATCTGGAGCGGCGAGGCCCTCGAGGTGATCTCGCGCACGACCGAAGGTGAGCTCGGCATCCTGCCGGGCCACACGCCGCTGCTCGGCGAGTTGGCTCCCGGCGCCACGGTGCGGATCATGCGGGACGGCGGCGAGGACGTGGTGGCTGCGGTCCACGGCGGTTTCCTGTCGGTCACCGATGAAGGGGTGACCGTGCTGGCCGAGACCGCCGAGCTGGCCGAGGACATCGACACCGACCGGGCCAGGGCAGCACTCGAGCGCGCCCGTGCCGACGACGACGCCGACGCGCAGGCGCGGGCCGAGAGCCGCCTGGCTGCTGCCGGCCAGACGGTCTAGCGGCCGCGCGATTCAGGCGGGCGTCGCCCGACCACCGCCGGGTTGCCAGAGGATGTCGCCGCCGGGGTTGGCGATCCGGGACAGGATGAACAACAGGTCCGAGAGCCGGTTGAGGTAGCGGGCCGGCTCGGCGCTGGTGGTGTCCGGCTCCTCCTGCAGCAACGCCCAGGTCGAGCGCTCGGCCCGTCGTACGACCGTTCTCGACACGTGCAACAGGGCGGCTGCCGGGGTGCCGCCAGGCAGGATGAAGCTGTCGAGCTTCGTGAGCCGGTCGTTGTAGGAGTCGCAGGCCGCCTCGAGGCGCGCCGTGTAGTCCGGTGTCACGCGCAGCGGCGGATGCTTCGGGTCGGACGCGATCGGGGTGCACAGGTCTGCGCCGACGTCGAACAGGTCGTTCTGCACCTGCTGCAGGAGGGCGGCGATCTCCGGCTCCGGCCGGCCCAGGGCCAGGACCACGCCGAGCGTGCTGTTGGCCTCGTCGACGTCGGCGAAGGCCGCGAGCCGCGCGTCCGTCTTGCGTACCCGGCTCATGTCGCCGAGCGCGGTCGTCCCGTCGTCGCCGGTCCGGGTGTAGATGCGGGTCAGGTGCACAGCCATGCCCGGCACCCTACCGAGGCTCAGCCGCAGGACTTCTCACCGCAGAGCAACGAGTCCACCGGGCCGTCGAAGATCGCCTTCCCTTCGCCGTCCAGCACCACGATCGAGTCATTGACGGTGGGGTTGTCCGGACCTTCGACCGCACGGTCGACCAGGGCAACACCGTCGAGCCCCTCGACACCGACTGGCCGGTCCGGTGCGCCCGTCGAGCTCCGATAACGGACCTCGGTGCCCGGCTTCGAGACGACGACCAGTTCGTCTGTCGTCCGGCCGGGGATCTCGGTCAGCAGTATGGCGACCGCCACCGTGCCGGGCTCCGTGGCCGGCCGGATATCCGCCATGGTCTCGCGGCCCGGCGACTCGACCCAGCCGAACACCTGCGCCTTCTGGCCCGGCAGGTAGGCCTCGACGACGGTGTACTCCTGCCCCGGGTCATTGCTGCCGGTGAACAGCACCTGGTACTGCACGTCCGCCGGGTCCGCGTCCTTCTGCCTCGCGAAACCTGCTACGGCCCGCCCGACCAGGACGTCGTCGGTCTCACCGCGAGAGCCCCAGCCGAGCAGGTTGTCCGGCACCCCCTC
>JBBSKF010000190.1:0-4687 GCA_038256525.1 Mycobacteriales bacterium
CCGGCGAGCTTGCGGTAGATGCCGACCGCGGTCTCCCCATCGGCGAGCAACCGGCGGGTGACGGGCCGGACCGCCGCGCCGGTCAACGCGGCGTACTGCTCTCGGCTCGTGGTGGAACCCAACGTGGTGGTGGAGCGCAGTGTCATGGACGTTGCTGGCTCATGCCGGCCGGTGCCCCTGCACGACCGGCAGGTCGGCGACGTCGAAACAGGTGCGGTCGCCGGTGTGGCAGGCGCCACCGACCTGGTCGACCCGGACCAGCAGCGTGTCGCCGTCGCAGTCGAGCGCCACGGACTGCACCCACTGCTGGGAGCCCGAGGTGTCGCCCTTCACCCAGTACTCCTGTCGGCTTCGCGACCAGTAGGTGCAGCGGCCGGTCGTCAGCGTCCGGTGCAGCGCCTCGTCGTCCATCCAGCCGACCATGAGCACCTCGCCGGTGTCGTGCTGCTGGGCGACAGCGACGACCAGGCCGTCACGGTCGCGCTTGAGCCGGGCGGCGATGGAGGCGTCGAGGTCGGTGGGCCGGGCCGGTGCCGTCATGTGGGGCAGTCTGCCAGGCACTGCGGCCCTCAGCCCCCCCGCCCGAGGGACTTCCCCTGCGAAACAGCACCCTTCGGGCCGTCGGACGTGTCCTGCGGCAGGGGAAGTGGGGGACGGGGCCGGGGTGAGCGGCGGTTACGGGCGGGGAGGCTGCCCAGGCGGGGCCTGCTGGCCGGGTCCCTGCTGGCCGGGCCGGCGACCGCGGTCCTTCACCTTGCCGACGAGGCCATCGAGCTTGGCCCGGTTCCGCGGGTCGTTCGCGGCGGTCTTCGCCTTGGCAATCGCCGCCCGCCCCTGCGGGGAGCCGGCGAAGCGGGCGACCTTGCCGAACAGACCAGCCATGCGAGCCTCCTGGGCCATGTGATTGTCGTGTGCGCGACAACGCCGACGGTACGACGCGGTGTTCCACCCGCCCCGTTGATCATCCGCAGGCAGAGGCGTACGGCAGCGCCGCCGCACCCGCGGGTCACCGCGACTGGCTGATCCAGGAGGCGTGCAGGCGCGCGTAGACGCCGTCGACGGCGACCAGCTCTCGATGCGGACCGCGCTGCACGATCCGGCCCGCATCGACCACGAGGATCTCGTCGGCGGCCTCGGCCGTCGACAGGCGGTGGGCGATGGCAAGCGTCGTCCGCCCCCGGGTCAGCGAGTCGAGCGCGCGCTGCAAGCGCACCTCGGTCGCCGGGTCCACCGCGCTGGTCGCCTCGTCGAGCACGAGCAGGTCGGGGTCGGCGATGTAGGCCCGGGCGATGGCGACGAGCTGCCGCTCGCCGACCGACAGGGACTCGCCGCGCTCCCCCACCGCGGTGTGCAGACCGCCCGGCAGCTGCTCGACCCAGTCGGTGAGGCCGAGCTCGTGGAACGCCAGCGCGATGTCCTCGTTGGTCGCCCCCAACGCCCCGAACCGCACGTTGGCCGCCACGGTGGTGTCGAACAGGAACCCGTCCTGCGGCACCATCACCACCCGGGAGCGCAGCGAGTCGAAGCGCACCTCGTCCAGGGGCACGCCCGAGAGCAGGACCCGCCCGCGGCTCGGGTCCATCAGCCGGGTCAGCAGCTTGGCGAACGTCGTCTTGCCACTGCCGGTCTCGCCGACCACGGCGACCCGGCTCCGGGCAGCCAGCTCGAGGTCGACGTCGTGCAGCACCTCCGGCCCGTCGGGGTAGGCGAACCCGACCGACTCGAAGCGCACGCGAATCGGGCCGGGCGGCAGCGGCTTGCCATCCGGCGGGTCGGCGACATCGCTCGGGGTGTCGAGGACACCGAGCACGCGGCGCATCCCCGCACCGGCGTTCTGCGCCTCGTTGAGCATCTCGGTGGCGATCTGCACCGGCTGGATGAACAGCGTGACCAGGAAGAAGAAGCCGACCAGCCGGCCCGCGGTGAGCTCGCCGGCGACACCGAGCAGGACACCGACGACGATGACCACGGCGGTGGCCAGGGCAGCGGTCAGCTCTGCGGCCGACACATTCACCGCGGACAGCCGCAGCGCGCGGACCTGCGCGTCGCTGGTCGCGTCCACCGCCCGGTCGAGGCGCTCCGACGTCCGCGCCTGCACGGCGTAGGCCCGGATGACCGGGGCGCCGACCACGGACTCGGCCACCACACCGAGCATCCCGCCGACCCGCTCGCGCACGATGCGGTAGGCGGTGCGCAGCCGCTTCTGCAGCGTGCGCACCGCAAAGACCAGCGGCACGAAGCACAGGTAGACGACGAGCGTCAGCTGCCACGACCAGAACAGCATCAGCACCGTCGCGAGGACGACCTGCGCGCCCGACACGACGATGAGCAGTCCGCCGTGCTGCATGAACATGCTCAGTGTGTCCACGTCACTGGTCACCCTGGACACCAGCGAGCCGCGGCGCTCGGCCGCCTGGTGCAGCACGGACAGATCGTGTACGCGTCGGAAGGCCCGCACCCGCAGGGCCGACAGGCCGTACTCCGTGCTGCGGTAGAGCCGCACGTTGGTGAAGTAGTTCGCCACGGCCGTCGCGAGCACGGCGGTCGCGGCCAGCGCGCAGGCCAGGCGCACCAGGCCGAGGTCCGGGCCTTCGGGGCGGAGCAGCCCGTTGTCGATGGTCTGCTGCACCGCGACGGGGACCACGATCCGGCCGCAGGTGGCGAACAGCGCCAGCAGGACCGTGACGGCCAGGCCGTCGCGGAACTCCGGAGCAAGACGAAGGGCGTAGGCCAGCGTCGCGAAGGTGCCGCGCTCCTCGCTGCGGCTGTCGACGGTGGTCACGCTCACGCGGTCACCCCCCGGCCGTCGAGCGCCCGACCGTCGAGTGCAGCCCGCTCGGCCTCGGCGCGTTCGTAGGCGTGCACGAGGTCCTGGTAGCCGGTCGAGCTCCGCAGCAGCTCCTCGTGCGTGCCGCGGGCGGCGACGCGGCCACCCTCGACGAAGACGACCTCGTCGGCCAGCGCGATGGTCGCCCGGCGGTAGGCGACGACGACGACGGTGCTGGCAAGCCCGGTCTCGCGGAGCCCGGCCAGGATGCGCTGCTCCACCTGCGGGTCGACACTGCTGGTCGCGTCGTCGAGCACGAGCAGCCGGGGCCGACGTACGACGGCGCGGGCCAGCGCGAGGCGCTGCTGCTGCCCCCCGGACAGGGTGGCGCCCCGCTCGCCGACCACCGTGTCGAGGGCGGCCGGCAGCGCCGCGACGAAGCCGTCGGCCTGCGCCACCCGCAGGGCCGCCCAGACGTCCTCGTCGGCCAGGTCGCTGCCGAGGGTGATGTTGCCGCGCACCGTGTCGTCGAACAGGAATGTCGACTGCGGGACCAGCGAGGCGACCTGCGCCAGGGCTCCCGGCGCGAGCGTGCGCACGTCCACGTCGTCGTAGACGACCCGCCCGCTGTCCGGGTCGAGCAGCCGCACCAGCACCGACGCGAGGGTGGACTTGCCGGCGCCCGTGGGCCCGACCAGCGCGACGGTGCGGCCGGGCCGGACGTCGAAGCTGATCTCCTGCAGGACCTCGGCCTCGCCGTAGGAGAACGCGACCGCGTCGACCGCGAGGGTTGTCGGGCTCTTGTCGGGCAGGGACGCATTCCCGTGCTCCTGCGCCCCGGTCGCGGTCAGCACCCGCTGGACCCGGTCCCAGCCGACGACGCTGCGCGGCAGCTCGTTGAGGACCCAGCCGATCGCGCGCACCGGGAAGGCCATCAGGGTGAACAGGTAGGCCACCCGGACGAGCTGCCCGGCATCGATGTCACCGCTGCCGACACGGCTCGTGCCGGCCAGCAGGACGGTGAGCACGCCGAGCACGGGCAGCGCCTCCATGATCGGGTCGAAGACGCCGCGCACGCGTCCGACCTGGGCCATGACGTCGCGCAGCTCCTGCGACTTCACCTGAAAGCGCTCGGTCTCGCCGCCCTCGCGGCCGAGCGTCTTGACGACCAGGGCGCCGTCGAAGGACTCGTGTGCGATGGAGCTGACCTCACCGCGAAGCTGTTGCGCCCGCGTCATGAGCGGCGACATGCGTCGGGCGTAGACGACGGTGAGCACGGCGATGGCGGGGAACACGACCGACCCGACCAGGGCAAGCACCGGGTCGGTGACGAACAGCAGCCCGAGTGTCGTGACGAGCATCAGCACGACACCGACCGCGAACGGGAAGGGCGCGACCGGATACCAGGTCGCCTCGACATCGCTGTTGGCGTTCGAGAGCAGCTCGCCGGTGGGGTGCTCCTGGTGCCAGGACAGCGGCAGCTCGAGGTAGCGCCGGGTGACCCGGCGCCGGTAGCTCGCCTGCAGGCGGTACTGCATGATGCCCGAGCCCAGCCGGCGCGCGATGATCCCGACGACTTTGAGCATGGCCGTCACCATGATGGCAAGGAAGGACACCGCCAGCGCGGCAGTCCGGACCTCGCCGTCACGGATGCTCGGGACGATCACGCGCTCGGTGATCGCGCCGAACACGTAGGCCTGGCCGATGGTCGTGAACGCGAACAGCACGCTGCCGACGGCGGAGATCGCGAAGATGCGCGGCTGCTCCTTCACCCCCACCCACAACACGCCGAGCCCGCGCCGGATCACCCCGGAGGGCACCTTCAGGACTGTGGCAGGGTCGGGCACGGGGTTGTCCCCAGGTCGGTCAGCGTCATGGGACTGTCACAGTGCTGACACCGTCTTCGCAACGGAGATTCCC
>JBBSKF010000191.1:0-4602 GCA_038256525.1 Mycobacteriales bacterium
GATCTCCAGCCCGAGGATCGTCTTGCCGGCGCCGGGCGGCATCACGACGTAGGCCTGGCGCTCGCCCGCCGCCCGGATGCGCTCCACGGCGTCGAGCGCGAGCGACTGGTAGCGGCGGAAGGAACCGCGGAACGCGCAGTCATCCCAGGGCTGGGCGGGCACCCGCTAGACCGTACGGGCGACGGTGCCGGGTCCGTCGAGGGCCCGGGCGAGCAGCGCCTCGACGGGCACACCCCGGATGGACGCGTCCAGGACGCAGACGGTGTGGGTGACGGGGAGCCGCTCCCCCATCCGGGCGAGGGTGGTCGCGACCTGCATCCAGCAGCCGGGGTTCGCCGTCACCATCAGCTCCGCTCCGCTGGCGAGCACGGCCTGCGCCTTGCGCTCACCGAGCTCGCGGGCCGGCTCCGGGTGCAGCAGGTTGTAGGTCCCGGCGCTGCCGCAGCAGATCTCCGCCTCGACCAGCTCGCGCAGCTCCACGCCGGGGATGGCGCGCAGCAGCCGGCGCGGCTGGTCCCGCACCCCCTGCGCGTGCGCCAGGTGGCAGGCGTCCTGGTAGGCGACCGTCATCGGCAGCGGGTGCCGCGGGGCGACCGGACCGAGCTCGTCCAGCAGCTCGGTGACGTCACGCACCTTCGCCGCAAGCGCCTCGGCCCGCCCTTGCCAGCCGGGTTCGTCGCGCAGCTGGTAGCCGTACTCCTTGAGATTCGAACCGCAACCGGCGGCGTTGACGACAAGGGTGTCCACGCCCTCGAAAGCCTCGATGGTGCGCTTCGCGAAGGCCAGCGCCTCGGCCTCGCGCCCGCCGTGCGCCGACAGCGCGCCGCAGCACCCCTGCCGGCGGGGGATGACGACCTCGCAGCCCTCGGCAGCGAGAACCCTTGTGGTCGCGGCATTCACGTCGGGGAAGAAGACGCCCTGCACGCAGCCGGTCAGGAGGCCGACGGTGCGCCGCCGGGTGCCGACGGCCGGGATCCGCTCCGCCAGGCGCTCCACCGGGCCGAGCTTCGGGGCAAGCGACTCCATCGCCTGCAAGCCCTCCGGCAGCCGGGCCAGCAGACCGGTGCGCTCGAGCACCCGGCCGAGCCCGCTCGCCTGGTAGGCCCTCAGCGGCCCCCTCAGCAGCCGCAGCCGGCGTGGGTAGGGAAAAAGCCGGTACACCGCGTCCCGCATCGCCCGCTCGCCGCGCGACCGCGGCACCCGGCGCTCGAGCTGTCCGCGGGTGCTCTCGATGAGCTTGTCGTACTGCACCCCCGACGGGCAGGCGGTCACGCAGGCCATGCAGCCCAGGCACTGGTCGAGATGGCGTACGGCCGACGCTTCGAGCGGCGCACCGTCCAGGCCGGCAGCCATGAGGTCGATGCGCCCACGCGGACTGTCCATCTCCTCGCCCCACAGCAGGTAGGTCGGGCAGGTCGGCAGGCAGAACCCGCAGTGCACGCAGTCCCCGACGAGTGCGGCGTCCGGGGGGTGATGGGCGTCGAAGGCGGGTGTGAGCGGCAGGCCGATGCCGGGCAGGCCCAGCCCGACGGTCGCCGCTGTCGCGCTCGCGGCGATCGGGCCGCCCTGGCCGAGGTCCAGCGGGCGGCGGGCACCGACGACACCGGCGGCTGCCTCGTCGGTCGCCCGCTCCGCGCCGGTGCTTGCGCCGTCCTGAACTGGCGTCGGTTCGACTGCTGGGGAGCTCATGTCACAGCCCGCCCAGCAGCCGGCCGGGCGAGAGCCGGCGCCGGGGGTCGAACCGGTCCTTGACCCGCTTCATGAGGGCGAAGGAGTCCGGCACCGGTCCCCAGTGGTCCAGCCCGCTGCCGAGCGGTGACCGCAGGACCACCGCCGTCCCGTCGTACGGCGCGATCGCCGTGCGGAGCTCCGCGAGCCCGTCGGCATCCGGCACCGCCGCGTAGGCGACACCGGTGACGGCTGAGACGGTGGCCCGCGCCGTGGTCGGCAGGGCGCGGAGCACGGCCGGCAGCGCGTACGGCTCGAAGGCAATCCGCAGCAGCACCTCGCCGGACGGTCGGTGCCCGAAATTCGCTGCCAGCTCGATTTTTTCGCCAGATCCGAGTAGCGCGAGCGTCTGTGTCGACTGGGCCTCGACCGACTCGGGAATCGACTCGAACAGCACGACGAGCTCGCCGGCGCCGTCCTGCCACTCCAGCTCGACCGCGGACGGGGTGAGCGTCGAGCGGGCGAGCAGCTGCGCGAACCTCCCGGCGGTGACGGCGTCCGGCACCGGGACGCGCACAGCGCCGCGCGTGGGCGGGACCGGGTGCAGACGCCACGTCGTCGACACCACGACCCCGAGACTGCCGTGCGCACCGGTGTAGAGCTTGCCGAGGTCGTAGCCGGCGACGTTCTTGACGACCTTGCCACCCGAGCTGGCGGTCGTGCCGTCGGCCAGCACCACCGTGACGCCGATGAGCAGGTCGCGCACCGTCCCGTACCGCAGGCGGCGCGGCCCGGAGGCGTTGGCGGACACGATGCCGCCAAGGGTCGCACCGGGTTCGGGGGGGTCGAGGCCGAGCAGCTGCCCGGAGGCGGCGAGCTGCTCCTGCAGCGCTGCGAGCGGCACGCCGGCCTCGGCGATGACGACGAGGTCACCAGCGGTGTGCTCGACGACCCGGTCCAGACCGGACAGGTCGAGCCGGGTCGCGAGCGATGTCGGCGGTGCCGCCCAACCGATCTTGGAGGCCCCGCCGACCGGGACCACGACGCCGTCGCCGGCACGCAGGAACTCGGCCACCTCCCGCGCCGACCGGGGGCGGACCACCTCGGCGGGCACCACTCCGGCGACGGCGTCGTCGGCCGTACCGGGCCTGGCGTCGGTCAGCATCGTCATCAGAGGACCATCGTCATCAGAACACCTGGCCCAGCGCTGGATCGTGGGTGTCAGCAGCTGTCCGCACGCCGGGTCGCTCGCCGCACAGCCGCGGGGTCGGGAAGATCTTGCCGGGGTTCGCGAGCCCCTCGGGGTCGAAGGCGCAGCGGACCAGCTGCATCGTGTCGAGGTCCGCTGGCGTGAACTGCCGGGCCATCTTGGCCTTCTTCTCGAAACCCACGCCGTGCTCTCCGGTGATGCTGCCGCCCGACTCGACGCACAGATCGAGGATCGCGCCCGCGAGTTCCTCGGCCTGATCCGCCTGGCCGTCGATGGCATCGTCGAAAAGCACCAGCGGGTGGAGGTTCCCATCACCGGCGTGGAAGACGTTCGCGACCCGCAGGCCGACCTCGTCGGCCATCCGGGTGATCGACGCGAGCACCTCCGGCAGCGCGGTGCGGGGGATGACGCCGTCCTGGACGAAGTAGGCCGGGCTGATCCGTCCGACCGCGGCGAACGCCGACTTGCGGCCCCGCCACATCAGGGCCCGCTCGGTGGCGTCGGCCGCGATCCGCGTCTCGAAGGCGTGCCGTGCCTGCACGAGCCGCTCCACCTCGGCGAACTGCCCGTCGACCTCGGTCTGCGGCCCGTCGAGCTCGATGACCAGGACCGCCACCGCGCCCTTCGGGTAACCGCACCTGACCGCGGCCTCGGCCGCTTCGATGGCAAGGGCGTCCATCATCTCGATCGCCGCCGGCAGGATCCCGGCCGCGATGATGTCACTCACCGCGCCGCCCGCGTCCTCGACGCTGCGGAAGCCGACCAGCATCGTCTGCACCGACTCGGGCACCCGGACCAGGCGCAGCGTGACCTGCGTCGCGACCCCGAGAGTGCCTTCACTGCCGACGAACACCCCGAGCAGGTCGTAGCCGGGGTGCTCGGGTGCCTTGCCACCCAGGTGCACCACCTCCCCGTCCGGCAGCACCACCTCGGCGCCCACCACGTGGTTGACGGTGAAGCCGTACTTCAGGCAGTGCGCGCCGCCGGAGTTCTCGGCCACGTTGCCGCCGATGCTGCACACCTGCTGCGACGACGGGTCGGGGGCGTAGGCCAGGTCGTGCGGGGCGGCGTCGCGGGTGACCCACAGGTTGATGACGCCCGGTTCGACGATCGCGCGGCGGTTGTGCGGGTCGACCGAGATGATCTGGCGGAGTCGCGACAGCACGAGCAAGACCCCGTCGGCGACCGGCAGCGCGCCACCGGACAGCCCGGTGCCCGAGCCGCGCGCCACGAAGGGCACCCGCAGCTCGGCGCACAGTCGTACCGTCTCGACGACGTCAGCCAGGCTGCCGGCCAGCACCACGACGGCGGGGCAGACGCGGAACTGGGCCAGCCCGTCGCATTCGTAGGTCCGCAGCTGCGCCGGGTCGGTGAGCACCCGGTCGGCACCGATCCGCTCGCGTAGCCGCGCGGCGATCAGCACGGCAGGCGCGCTCAGGGCGCTTCCCTGCACTTCAGAAACCGGCGTGACACGCATTGTTCATACAGTCTCGCAGCCCTTCCCGCAGCGGGGAGGCTGGAGGCTGTTGAGGGCCGGGGGATGACGCTTGCCGATCGTCTCGACAGCGATGCGGCGTGGGTCAGGCGGGCACGACACGCCCCTGTCAAGCGCATCCCGGCATCTGTGGAAACGTGAGATCTACTGTCCACAGCCATCATTGGCTTGACAACGCTGTCAGTCCGGGTAGTATCGAACACATGAGCGAGAGCGGTACGGCGGTCGC
>JBBSKF010000192.1:0-4541 GCA_038256525.1 Mycobacteriales bacterium
GCAAGATCGACACCCACCTTGTCAAAGGGCAAAGGGCGCCCGCACAGCACGAGGCAAGGGCCATGCCCTCCAAGACCGCATTGCGTGGTCGGATAGGTGTGATTGCCACGTCAGCGCATCAAGCAGGCCGTCATCACCTAGATCTGCAGACACGCTCAACTGTTCCCACGATCAGTCCGCCCACCGAAGCACCCCGCCGCGCGTGTTTCGCACCCAGGTTCCTAAGGAAAACCGCCTTGATCGCCTGCGGTGCCGTGTCTCAACGGCTTCTTCACCCTCACCGGCGTGTCACCCCGTGACACGCCCAACATCACGACTTTGCCGGAGCGTTGTCCCTGATCCTCCTACCAGTTCGGGTCTTTGGTCCCTACCGCAAATTGTCCAGTCGGCCAAGAATCGCGTCATGCCCCAGAACCTGCTTCGACGAAGCCCTGCCGACCACCGTGCTGCAACGCCCCCCGAACGGCGGGCCAGGTTCGCGACCATGACCGCCAGGGTCGAGGACGCGATCCACGTGGCAGAAGTCGGTCCGCCCACCCCGCGAGCCCCACTGCAGCAACGGCGCACCCGACGCGAGCTGCTCGTGCTTGCAGGCATGTCGACGACGGGCCTCCACGTGCCCACCTGTGTGCGGGTGAGCACGCTGGCCTCGACCGGCCCGCACATCGCCGGGATGGGCGGTGAGGTCACCGCTGCGTTCGGACCGCCTGCGACCCGCACGTACGGTCTGGACCTGACCGCAGCAATCGATGCTCCAGCTCCGGCGCACTCGGTCGCTTCACCCGCCGTTGTCTCCTTCCGGCGCGCGCCCGACGACAGCGTCGAGGAGTACGGCCGCGAGTCCTTTCCCGCCAGCGACCCGCCGAGCAGCTGGTGGGGCGGCACCGGGGACACCGCCGCGCCGCGTGCCGAGGCTAGGTGACCGACGTCCAGCACGGCCGAGCCGTTTCGCGCTCCCGGCATCGAGGCCGGCGGCCGGCCGGATGCTCACCCTCGTTACCCACCCTCGCCACCCTCGCCACCCTCGACTTCCTCATCGGGCGACCTGCTGATCGTGCCCGACGCGCGGCACAGCTCGAGGCCCTCGAGGCCGCCGTGGTGCGGCTCACGGTCGCCAAGCTCGCGTAGTGCCCACGGCCCGGGGGGTGACGCGCGAGGCGTTCCGGCTGGCGGGACGCGGCATCGCTGTCAGCACCATGGACAGGCGGACGCTTCCGGCCGGCCGTGTCGAGCCCGGCCTACGTCACCGGCGGTTTCCCCTACCTGGCAAGGGGAGTCGTGGGAGACCTGGCCGGCTTCCTCGTACTGGGCGTAGCCGGCCTGGCCACGCGCACGCGTCAGGCACGAGGCCGCGCTCTGCCTTGCGCTCATCGGCGTCGTGCTGGTGGCCGATCCCGACTGGCCACTGCGGCTCGCCGAACTCGCCTGGTGGGCAGTGTTCAGCACCGGGCTGGCGACGTACGTCGTCGTCCGCCGACGCATCTGCGACTGAAGGGAAGTCTCCATGAAGATCCGACGGACACCGAGGTCACGCAGTCAGGATCCGCGCAGCGTTCCGTGGGAGGTCGACGGCGAGACCCAGGTCGTCGCCGTCGACACCACCTGGGGTGAGCTGCAGCCGCTGGAAGTTGCGCCGGGCGTACGGACCGTCGGGGAGCTCGAGCTCCTGGACCTGCTCGACGGAGGCGCCCGGCTCGTGGACAGCCGTACCTCCGGGTCCTTGGGTGGGCGCACGATCCCAGGAGCGGTCAGCATCCCCCATGACGAGACGGTCGAGCGGCAGGTCGAGCTGACCCGCGACGGGCTGACCGTCCTGTTCTGCAACGGCCCGCAGTGCCCCCAGTCCCCCGACGCCATCCGGCAGCTCCTCGCCGACGGGTTCCCGGCCGAAGCCTTGGCCTACTACCGCGGGGGCATGCACGACTGGGTGACCCTGGCGCTCCCCACGCAGGGACGGTGACGGGTGGCTCTACCCCCGGGGGACGCGTCGCCACCACGAGATGAGGAAGCGGGCATGGCCGTTGCGATCAGCACCGAGCAGCTCAAGCAGGCACGTCAGGACGGCGCGATGGTCATCGACGCCCGCGACGACAACGAGTACGCCGCGGAGCACATCTCTGGCGCAGCCTCGCTTGCCCTGTCGGAGGTCGAGACACGGATGCAGGAGCTGCCGAAGACCGGACCCTTACCTGATCTGCCAGGGTGGCTGGCGCCAGCGGCAAGGCCGCTGACCTGCTGAGCGAGGCCGGCTCCGACGTCCGGTCGGTCTCCGGCGGCACCAGCGCCCGGGTCGAGGCCCGCCGGCCGATGCGATCGTGACGACGCTGTCTGCCGGTAACGGCGGCGGTCCGCTGACGACCCGCCTGACCGAGGTGTCCTGGCGCGGGTTGCGGGCCGTCACATCCGGTGGAGCATCCAGGGTGCTGGCGTTCTCCGGCACGCTCGTCCTCCTGGTCACCGTCCTGACCTGGGTGGTGCTTGGGCAGGCTGGTCGCTGATCTTCACCAGTGCGGACCGGGCCGTCGTCGACGCGACGACGTCGGCGTCGGTGGCGGCGCGCGTCTACTACGCCGGCTTCGGGTGTTCACGCTCGGCATCGGCGACGTCGTTCCCGGTTCGGGCACCTGGCAGGTCGCGACTGGCGGTGGCCTCGTTCCTCGGGCTGTTCCTGGTGACCCTGTCGATCGCCTACCTGGTGGAGCGTGGTCAGCGCGGCGGTGACCCGGCGGGCACTGGCCCGCGGGATCCACCTGTCGGGGCTGACCGGCATCGACATCGTGCAGCTGCACTGGGCCGGGGACTGCGTGAGCCGCCAGTTCTCGTAGTTGGTGCAGACCCTGTGCACGCAGATCCTGCAGACGACGCAGCAGCACCTGGCCTATCCGGTCCTGCACCACTTCCACGCACGCACCGACGGCTCGTCCGCTCCGCGTGCGCTCGCCGCGCTCGACGACGCCCTGTTGATCATGTCCGCTGCTCTCCCGGAGCAGGCCCGCACCGGCAGCGACACGCCGACGCGACTGCGCCGGGCGATCGAGCACTACGTCACCACCGTCGGTGGCAGCGGCCAGGGGCAGCAGGACCCGGCCGCTGCCCGACCTGGCCCTCCTACGGGCAGCAGGGGTGCCCGTCGTGGCAGACGCGCAGTTCGCCGACGTCGCAGCCGAGCACGCGGCCCGCCGCCGCCGGCTCGAGGCACTGGTACGCGCCGATGCATGGACCTGGCCCGAACATCCCAACACCAGCGGTAGGTGACGCGGCGCCGCACACCTCGCCAGACCCTGCCCCTTGGCGCCCACTCGGGTGAGGACCTTTGGCCCATGCCCGCGCACCCGTGCGGGATCTACGGTGGGTACGTGCTCGAAGGACCGGCGGGCCGGGACCCGCCGGCACCGGACCCGCACGGCGATCGCCAGGGGTTGGTCTTGATGAACCACCGGCCCGCGGGGGCTTCCTGCAGGGCCGTGCCAGCACGTCCTAGGTCGACCTTGGAGGTCACCATGAACAACGCCCGCCTTTCCCTGCTGGCCAGCTCGGTCCTGGTCGTGCCGCTGGCGCTCGCCATCGGCGCCGCCGGCCCGGCCGCCGCGGAACCGCCGAGCACGACGTTCGGGTCCCACGTGTCGGTGTGCGCGCAGACGTCGCCCGGCTTCAGCGGACAGCACAACCCGGGCCACCACCGCGGCCCGACCGCCACGCACGGCATGACCGACATGCACCGCACGAGCGACCTCGTCGCGGGCTCGACCGAGTAGGAGCGCATGAGACATCCAGCCCGACCGGCGCTCGGCAACCCCGCCGCTGCAGGTCGCTCCGCACGGGTCCGGTCGACCTACGAGCGGGTCGCTGGACGCTACGACCGGTATTGGCGGCGGCTCTGGCTCCTGGTTGCCGGCCGTGCGGCCGAGAAGGCGATGCTCGACGCGGTGACCCGCGCCGCCGCCGCCACGGCCCGTCCGCGGGTCCTCGACGCAGGGGCCGGCACGGGTGCCCTGTCCCGGCGCCTGACGCAGGTCCTGCCCGACGTGCACCCCGTGCTGGTCGACATCTCACCCGGGATGCTCGCCCGCGCCGACGACCTCCACAACCCGCGGGCTGTCGCGTCCGTCGCGGCGCTGCCGTTCGCCGACAGCACCTTCGACCTCGTGATGTCCGCCTGGGTCATCGAGACCGTCGACAGCCCGTCCACCGCCGTCACGGAGATGCTGCGGGTGCTGCGGCCCGGCGGGCTGCTCGCCTACTCGTTCTGCTCCCGGCCCGCCCGCCGCCGAGACAGGTGGCGCACCGGCCCGACCCGGGCGGTCGTGCACGCGCTGTTCGCCGGGCACTTCCTGCGCGAGGAGCAGACGCCGTTCCACGACTGCGACACCTCCCGCCGGAGCTCCTTCGCCGCCGGCGCGGCCTCAGTCATCCTGCTCGGCAAGTGCTGCACGGTCGCCGCCGACGGCGCCGAACGGGGGCTCCCCCGGCCGCCCGGCCACACACGAGCCGTCCGGCCGGACACGTAAGCCTGCGACCTCTGGGTTATGAACCCAGCTGCC
>JBBSKF010000193.1:0-4531 GCA_038256525.1 Mycobacteriales bacterium
GGGCTCCCGCCCGACGACCCGGTTGGTGCCCTCGGTGACCGTGATGGGCCGCTCGGTGTTGTCGCGCAAGGTCAGGCACGGCACGCCGAGCACCGTCGTCTCCTCCTGGACACCTCCCGAGTCGGTCAGCACCAGCCGCGCCCCCGCCTGCAGCGCGAGGAAGTCGAGATAGCCGGCCGGCTCCACCGGCAGCAGCCCGTCCGGCAGATGCTCCGCCAGCTTCGACCGGGTCCGCGGGTGCACGGGGAAGATGATCGGAAGATCCGCCGTGACCTCACCCAACGCGTCCAGCAGGGCCGCGAGCTGCGCCGGGTCGTCCACGGTCGCCGGCCGGTGCAGCGTGAGCAGCCCGTAGCCCCCGCTCGCCACGCCGAGCCGCCCGGCCGGATCCCGCTCCTGGGCTCGGGGAAGGTTGGCCATCAGGGTGTCAACCATGACGTTGCCGACCAGGTGCACCTGATCCGTGCGGTAGCCCTCGGCCCGCAGGTTGTCGACCGCGTCGGGTGAGGGAGCGAGCAGGTAGTCGCTGACCCGGTCGGTGACGACGCGGTTGACCTCCTCCGGCATCGACCAGTCACGGCTGCGCAGGCCCGCCTCGACGTGGGCGACCAGCGATCCGCCCTTGGCGGCGACCAGCGCGCACGCGGCCGTGCCGTTGACGTCACCGACGACCACCACGACGTCGGGTCGGAGCGAGTCGACGAGTGGCTCGAAGGCCTCCATCGTGCGGGCTGTCTGCACCGCGTGCGTCCCGGACCCGACGGCGAGGTAGTGGTCCGGCGCCCGGATGCCGAGCTCCTCGAAGAAGACGTCGTTCATCACCCGGTCGTAGTGCTGACCCGTATGAACGAGCACGACCTCGACGCCGGCCGCCTCGAGCGCGTCCATGACCGGCTTGACCTTCATGTAGTTGGGTCGGGCCCCGGCGACACAGACAATTCTGAGCATTGGGCAGTATGGGCACGTCCGCTCCACCCATTCCCGATGAGGGCAGGTCTGTGGTCACGGCGGCGGTGCTGGCCTTCTTCGTCAGCCTCGCGCTGCAGCCTTTGGTCATCGCGGTCCTGCGGCGCGGCGGTGCCCTCGACACCCCGTCGCACCGCTCGTCCCACACGGTGCCGACGGTGCGGGGTGGCGGGCTGGCCGTGATGGCCGGCATCCTCGCGGGCGCACTCACCCTCGGCGGTTCGTCGACCGGAGCGGCTCTGCTGACGGCCACCCTACTGGCGGCGGCGTTGGGTCTCGCCGAAGACCTGCGGGGCGTGCCCGTGCTCGCCCGGCTGCTGCTGCTCATCGTGGTGTCGCTGCCGATTGCCCTGCTCGCCGGAAGCCGCGTCCACCCGCTCGTCGGCGTCATCGCCTTGCTGTACGTCGTCGCGGTGGTCAACGCGGTGAACTTCATGGACGGCATCAACGGCATCTCCGCCGCGCAGGGTGTCGCCGGGGGAGCCGCGTACGCGGTGATGGCCCAGCTACTCGACGAACCGGTCGTGGCCGGGTTCGCCGCGGCGGTGGCGCTCGCCACGCTGGCCTTCGCGCCGTACAACGTTCCCCGGGCCAGGGTCTTTCTCGGCGACTGCGGCAGCTACGGTCTCGGCGCGGCGCTGGCCGGACTGTCGGTCGCCGTTTGGGTGGCGGGCGCCCCGCTCGAAGCAGCGGTGGCGCCACTGGCGCTGTACCTGGCTGACACCGGAACCACGCTGGTACGGCGCTACCGGGCCGGCGAGGTCTGGCACCGGCCGCACCGTACCCACGTCTACCAGCGCCTCACCGATCTCGGCTGGAGCCACGGCCAGGTCAGTGCGCTGGTCCTGCTGCTGATCTGCCTATGCTCACTGCTCGGCGCGGGGTCAGCCGGGAGTGTGCCGGTGCGCATCGCCAGCGACGTGGGCCTGGCGGCTGTTCTCGCCGGCTACCTGGCCCTACCCAGGCTGCTATCGGAAAGGCTTGCCGCGTGACGAAGGTGCTGCTCGTCACGCATTACTTCCCCCCCGAGGTCGGCGCTCCGCAGGCCAGACTGTCGGAGCTGGCCCAGGCGTGGGCGAGCGCGGGCGCCGACGTGACCGTGCTGACCGGCATGCCCAACCACCCGACCGGTGTCCTACTCGCCGACTATCGGGGAGCTTTCGTCCGTCGGGAGAACAAGGACGGCTACCGGGTCGTGCGCACCTGGCTGTACGCCACGCCCAACGAGGGCATCGTCAAGAAGACCCTGGGCCACCTGTCGTTCATGGTGACCTCGGTGGTGCTGGGGGCCTGGCGGACCGGTCGGCCTGACGTGGTCGTGGTCTCCTCGCCGACGTTCTTCTCCATCGGCTCGGCCTGGCTGATCGCCCGGCTCCGGCGGGCCCGCCTCGTGGTCGAGGTCCGCGACCTGTGGCCGGCGATCTTCGTCGAGCTCGGGGTGCTGAAGAATCCAACCCTCATCAGCATCCTCGAGCGGTTGGAGCTGGCCGCGTACGCCGCGGCGGACGCGGTCGTCGTCGTCTCCGAGGGCTTCCGGGACGACCTGGTGAGCCGCGGCGTGCCGGCGGACAAGGTGCACACGATCCGCAACGGCGTCGACCTCCAGCGGTTCGCCGGGGGCGGGGAGCCCGATGCCGGGGTGCGGAGCCGTCTCGGGGCGGGCCCCGAAGACGTGCTCGTCCTCTACCTAGGTGCGCATGGCATCTCGCAGGGACTCTCGTCGGTCGCCGAGGCGGCGGCGCTGGTGACCGATGAGCCGCTGCGGTTCGCCTTCGTGGGGGAGGGGGCCGACAAGAAGCGGCTGAGCCAGGCCGTGGACCGGCTCGGCGTCACGAACTGCACCCTCCACCCGGCGGTGTCGAGAGAGCAGGTGCCCGGACTTCTCGCTGCCGTCGACATCTGCCTCGTCCCGCTCCGTGACGTCCCGCTGTTCTCCACCTTCATCCCGTCGAAAATCTTTGAATACCTCGCTGCGGAGAAAGCAGTGGTGGGTTCGGTACGCGGCGAACCCGGCCGTATTCTCGCCGAGGCCGGCGCTGTGGTCGTCGAGCCGGAGCAGCCCGCCGAGTTGGCGGAGGCGCTGCGCGCGCTGGCGACGGACCCCGATCGTCGGCGCGACATGGGCTCTGCCGGCCGCCGCTACGTCGCCGAGCACTTCGACCGCAACGAGCTGGCCGCGCGCTACCTGGACCTGCTGAAGCGACTCGTACGATGAGGTTGCTCGTGACCGGGGGCAGCGGCTTCACCGGTCGGCATCTGGTGCGGGCGGCTGTGGACACTGGGCACGAGGTGTCCGTCGTCGTCCGCTCGGCGGAGGCCACGCGGACCGTGGAGGCACTCGGTGCTGCAGCCGTCCCCGGCGATCTCGACGACCCCGCGAGTCTGGACGCTGCGTTCGCGACGCCGGCGGACGCCCTGATCAACATCGCCAGTCTCGGCTTCGGCCACGCCCCCGTCATCGTGGCGGCGGCCGAGGACGCCGGTCTTCGGCGGGCGGTCTTCGTGTCGACGACAGCGGTGACCACGGCGCTGCCGGCGCCGAGCAAGCGGGTCCGGCTGGCTGCCGAACAGACCGTCCGGCAGAGTGCGCTCGACTGGACGATCCTGCGGCCGACGATGATCTACGGGGCGCCCGGCGACCGCAACCTGTCCCGGCTCCTGCAGGTCCTGAAGCGCACGCCGGTCCTGCCACTTCCCGGTGGCGGCCACCGCCTGCAGCAGCCGGTGCATGTCGAGGACCTCGCGGGCGCACTGCTGGCGGCGGTGGGCACCGAGCGCGCCATCGGCCGGACCTACGATATCGCCGGTCCCGAAGCCCTGCCCTTCCGCGATCTCGTGCTCCGTGCGGGCAGCGCGGTGGGCCGTACTCCCCGGCTGGTCAGCGTCCCGCTGCGACCCACGATCGCGCTGCTGCGGCTGTACGAGCGGGTCGCTCCGCGGCCCCGCATCAAGGCCGAGCAGCTCGAGCGGCTGGCCGAGGACAAGGCCTTCTCCATCGAGGAGGCCACGCGTGACCTCGGCTACGCGCCGCGGTCGTTTCCCGAGGGCATCACGGCCGAAGCCGCGGCGCTGAGCCGTTGATGGACGTGGGCCGCTGGGTGCTGACCGCCCGTACGGTGCGCCACCTCCGCCCGGAGCAGGTGGCCCACCGCGCGCGCCTGCAGGCGCAGCGCCGGCTGGTGCAGGCGACGCCGGGTGTGGTGGAGGCCGCGCTGCGGCGGACGCAGCCTCTTGCGGCCGGCTGGCCGGACGGCTTCCTGCCGTTGGACGCCGGGCTGCCGGTCGCCTGCTCCCTGGAGGAGCTCGCTCACGGCCGGTTCACGCTGCTCGGCCAGAGCCGGACCGTCGAGGACTGGCGCGCTACGACTCCCCCGCAGCTGTGGCGCTACCACCTGCACTACTGGGACTGGGCGTGGGCGCTTGCGCAGCACCCGGACCGACTGCGGGCTCGCGCGGTCTTCCGGCGGCTGCTCCGTCAGTGGCAGGAGCAGACCCGGTTCGGTCATTGGGACGAGTGGTCGCCGTACGTCGCCGCCGTGCGGGCCTGGTCCTGGTGCGGGCAGTA
>JBBSKF010000194.1:0-4497 GCA_038256525.1 Mycobacteriales bacterium
CGGCCGGCCGGTCGCGGTCGATGACCAGACCAGCCGGGTCGCCGCCGAGCCCGAGGCCGCCCGCGAGCAGCTCCATGCCAAGCTCCGGCCGGAAGTGGTCACCGACCGCGCCGAACCGCAGCACGACCCGTCCGCCCGGCTGTCCCGCCTGATCGACCTGCGGGACGTGCGCTGCGCCGGCCCCGGCTGCGGCTCCACCCGCACCGACCGTGATCACCTGGAGCCCTACCCGCAAGGACCGACCGCCGCCTGGAACCTCGGAAGGCTGTCCGCGCGCTGCCACGCCGCCAAACACTCCGGCTGGACCCTGGTGCGGCACCCCGACGGCAGCACCAGCTGGACCAGCCCACTGGGCCGCACCTACCACCGGCCCAGCCCCCACCGACCACCCCCGCCAGTCCCCCGGGACGCCGAACCCCCACCACTACGCCCCCCACCCACCGGCGTCACCCCCCGATGGGTCACCGCCCCCGAACCCGCGCCACCCGTACCGACCGACAACGACGGGGAGCCCGAAGGACCGCAGCTGCCCCAGCCGCCACCGTTCTGATGATGTTCCTGCCTCGGGGTCACGCGGACTGATGACACTCGTCCCTCCGCGACGGACGCCACGACCAGATCGCGGCCGGTGCCTACACCCGCGCCGTAGCCGTGCGGCCGGGGGCGGGAGGTGGAGTGCGCAGGTCGGGTGCGGGTAGGGCGCGCTCGTGAAAGGCATCGTCCGGCCCGGCCGCCGGCACCTGGGGCTGGTGAACCGCGCGCTCGTCGACGTGCTGCTCGGCGCCGATCTGACCAGCGCCGTGCACCGGGCGTTCCCGGAGCAGCCCGCTGCTGCGCAGGCGATTCCGGCGCAGCGACAGGGCGAACGGGGAGCGGTGGCTGTGGCCGCCTGGAGCCTGCTCGCTCCGGCCGTCATCATCGGCGGCGGGTGGAGTGGTGGCAGCTGGGGCGGGCGCCGCCGACGGCGTCGTTCTGCAGGCGAGGACTACCCAGATGTCGGCTACCGGCGGACCGGTCCCGGCTGCGGGCAGCTGCTGGCCTGCAACTGCTGCGCGAACCTCGCCTGCAACGCCTGCTGCTGCGGCAACCAGTGCGCCAACAACTGACCGCCCGCCGCGCCTTCGGCGTCGCGCTGTGCGCAGCGTTGCTCAGCGCCGCGTGCACCTCGTCGCCGGAACCGAGCGCGCAGGTGACACCGCCCCCTGCTGCACCTGCCCCGTCGGCGCCGCAGAAGGCCGCGACGGCGTCACCGTCGGCGCCACCGCCCGTCCCCATGCCGTCGACCTACCTTGCGCTCGGCGATTCCGTGGCAGCGGGTGTCGGAGCGGCCGCGCCGGCCACCGGCGGCTACGTGCCCCTGCTCGCCGGCCTGCTGTCGGAGCGGCTGGGGTGTGACGACGGGCCGGCACCGGGTTGTCCGCTGTCGGTGCGCAACCTTGCCCAGAGCGGCGCCACGACGGCCACTTTGCTCCGAAGCCAGATGCCACAGGCGCTCGAGGTGCTGCGTACCGCCCCTGACGTGCGGTTGGTGACACTGACGATCGGGGGCAATGACGTCGTGGAAGCGGCGGTACGCGCCTGCGCGCCGGACCCCGCGGCCCCGGCCTGCGGCAGTGCGGTCGTGGCGGCACTCAGCCGCGCTGAGGACGGCATCGATGAGGTGCTGCGCACCCTGAGCGCCGCTGCCGGGCCGGACACCGCGGTCGCCATCATGACTTACTACAACCCGACTTTCGCCTGCCAGCTGGCGTCGTTGCAGCCGCTGGCCGACCGCGTTCTCGAGGGCTCCGGCCAGCAGCCGGGGCTCAACGACATCTTGCGGGCCCGGGCCGCCGAGCACTCGGTGCTGGTCGTCGAGACACGCGAGCGGCTGTCCGCGCGGGGCGACTTCGTCGGCGGCAACGACTGCCTGCACCCGAGCGGAGCGGGTCACAGGCGCATCGCCGAGGCCTTCAGCGAGGTCGTCGGGGGACCGGTGACACGACGATGAGCAACGGGAGGGGGCGCGCCGGAGAGCGTCCACCGCAGGCCGACAGCCGCAAGGACGGCGAGCAGGGCAAGGCGAAGCTGACGTCCCGACTGGCCGGCTGAGCTGCGGCGGGGTTGCGGTCGCATGAGCGCGACACGCCCGAGTTGATCCGGTTGACGAGCCTACGGGCCGGCGCGTGCCACCCTCCGAGCCGTTGGCGACAGCGGCTCGAGGAGCATCCCCCTGACTGGTCCACCCCCCGCACGGCCGCCTCTGCGCCGGGTGCCGCTCGTCGATGCGCAGAGCCTCGCCCGCCGGCGCCCGGACCGCCCGCGCGGCCGCCCGTCCGAGCCGCGGGCCGACGCAGCATCAGCCCGGCGGCACGTCCCCCTGGTCGTCGGGCCGCGGCCCGAGCTCCGGCGCGAGGTCCGGCGCGAGGTCCGGCCGGATCTACGGCTCCGACGCCTGACAGCCGCCGGTGCCGTTGCTGCGGCCTTCGTCGTCGCCGCGCAGCTCATGCCGGACGGCGCTCCCACTTCGGCCGAGGCTGAGGTGGGCCGGTCGCCCGACCTCGCCTCGATGGGTGCATCGGTAGGTGCCCCGGTCACCATCGCCTTCGCCGGTGACGTCCACGCCGAGGGCGGTGCCGGTCAGGCGCTGCGCGCCGGCCTGCCCTCGATCCGAGAGACGCTCGCCAGGCCCGACCTCACGGTGGTCAACGTGGAGATGGCGATCACCGAGGGCGGCTCTCCGGCGGCCAAGCAGTACGCCTTCCGCGCGCCGGCAACCGCTCTCACTGCACTGCGGGATGCCGGCGTCGACGTGGTCAGCATGGCCAACAACCACGGCTTGGACTACGGCGTGGCCGGGCTGCGAGACTCGCTGGCTGCTGCCGAGTCGACCGGGCTGCCCGTGGTCGGGATCGGTGTGGACGAGGACCAGGCGTACGCCCCTGTTGTGGTCACTGTCCGCGGCCAACGCATCGCGATTCTCGGCGCCACCCAGGTCCTTGACGGAAGCCTCGAAGACGCCTGGACCGCGGGCGCCGGTAAGCCCGGACTGGCGTCGGCGAAACGTGCGGCTCGCCTGTTGCAGGAGGTCGCGCGAGCCCGCGAGATCGCCGACACCGTGGCGGTTTACCTGCACTGGGGAGCCGAGCTCGTACCGTGCCCGCTGCCGCGCCAACAGGAGCTGGCCCGCCGGCTGGTCGAGGCCGGCGCGGACATCATCGTGGGTGCGCACGCCCATGTGCCGCTCGGTGGCGGTTACCTCGATCGCGCCTATGTCGACTACGGGCTGGGCAACTTCGTGTTCAACACCAAGGGCGGTGAGGGCGCGCGGAGCGGGGTGCTCACCCTGACGGTGCAGGGGCGCGCTGTCACCGACGCGCAGTATGCGCCGGCGTTCATCCGGGACGGGGCTCCGTATCCGCTCGCCGGGGAGCCGGCGGAGCGGGCCCGGGCGGACAAGCAGCAGCGTCGGGCGTGCACCGGCCTGGCGGCCTCGCGCTGACAGCAGCAGGGAGCCGGCACTGGCCTGGCGGCGGGCTGTGGACGACGCAGCCGTTGTCCACAGGGTGCACCGTGGGCTGGCCACCTTCCGACGGCGCTCTTGCGACCGTCGCGTACGCCCAGTCGTCGTGCATTGACCACGACTGCGTGTACGACGTAACGTCATACGCATGGCGGCATCCGTGAGCAGCACCGGCAGCCCCGGCACGGTCTGGCAGACCCGCCTTTCCCGCGCGGCGGCAGCGGCGTACGAGCAGGACCTCGAGACCCTCGGCATCGACCGGTCGGAGGCGCTTCGTCGGGGGCTCAGGCTGCTGCACCGGGAGGCGCTCGAGACGCGGATGGCTCGGGATGTCGAGGACTTCTACGCCGGCGAGCGAGCGCCGCTGAGCGAGGTCAGTGCCGCGTTGTACGGCGAGGCGGTTGGCGCTCACCCGGATCGCTCGCCCTCGACCTGACGGATGGCCGAACCCTCGGAACCGCTGCGCGGCGAGGTGTGGGACGCCGCCATGCCCAGAGTCGGAAGCCATCCGGTGGTCATCCTGACCATCAGCGCCCTGCTGCAGCGGCTGTCGTCGACCACTGCGGTGCTCGTCACGGGGACTCCCGGGCCGCGCTCCACCCACATCCCGCTCGATGCGGAGGCCGGTCTGACGCGGTACGCGGAGAGCTATGCCGTCGCCACCGAGCTGCATAACGTGCCGTTGCGGGCCCTGCGTAGGCGCCGTGGCAGGCTGCAACGCCACGAGCTGCGGGCCCTGGAGGACGCGATACGCGTCGCGCATGGCCTCCTTGATGTCGACCCGTGAACAGGCTGGGCGGCAAGACTGCCCAGATCTGTCATGTACGGAAGGCCCCATAGCCCCGCAGCACGCATCTTGTGACAGAGGGGCTACCACAGCGAGTCAGGCAAAGCCGGGCGAGCCCGCCGGCAGGCTGGCAGGACACACGTAGGTGACCCTCATGGAGTTCTCGGAGCGGGCGACGGGAATCGAACCCGCGTAGCCAGTTTGGAAG
>JBBSKF010000195.1:0-4421 GCA_038256525.1 Mycobacteriales bacterium
ACGTCGTCCGGGGCGAAGACGGCCACCGACCCGTCCGGGGCCTGCTCGGTCTCGGGCAGGCGGACGACGATGCCGTCGTCGGAGTGCATCGATTGCACGTCCACGCCGTACGTCTCGCGAAGCCGTGCGGCCAGCGCGAGCGCCCACGGCTGGTTGACCTGGGCGCCGAACGGCGAGTGGATGGCGAGCCGCCAGTCGCCGAGCTCGTCGCGGAACCGCTCGACGAGGATGGTGCGGTCGTCGGGCAGGGTGCCGGTCGCCTCGCGCTGCTCGGCCAGGTAGGCGAGCAGGTTGGCGCTGGCGCTGAGGTCCAATCCGGCTTCCTTCAAGCGGATCTCGGCGTCGGCAGGGCTCAACGCGGAGATCTCGCGCAGGAATGCGCCGAGCGCCCGGCCGAGCTCGATCGGCCGACCGGGGGCGTCACCGTGCCAGTACGGCATCCGTCCCGGCTGCCCGGGCGCCGGCGTGACGAGCACCCGGTCATGGGTGATGTCCTCGATCCGCCAGGCCGACGAGCCGAGCAGGAAGACGTCCCCGACCCGGGACTCGTAGACCATCTCCTCGTCGAGCTCGCCTACTCTGCTGGATTTCTCGCCGACCAGGAAGACGCCGAACATGCCGCGGTCGGGGATGGTGCCGCCGGAGGTGACGGCGAGGCGTTGCGCACCTGGCCTTCCGGCGAGCACCCCGGTCACCCGGTCCCACGTCAGCCGCGGCCGCAGCTCGGCGAAGTCATCGCTCGGGTAGCGGCCGGACAGCATGTCCAGGACCGCCTCGAGGGCTGACTGCGGGAGCCCGGCGAAGGGCGCGGCTCGTCGCACGACGGCCGCGAGGTCGTCGACCTGCCAGGTCTCCAGCGCGCACATCGCGACGATCTGCTGGGCCAGCACGTCGAGCGGGTTGCGCGGGTAGGTCGTCGCCTCGATGCCGCCGTCGACCATCCGCTCCGCCACAACCGCGCACTGCACCAGATCACCGCGATACTTCGGCAGGATGATCCCGCGGCTGATCGCCCCGACCTGGTGGCCCGCCCGGCCGACCCGCTGCAGTCCGCTTGCCACGCTCGGCGGTGACTCGACCTGGATGACCAGATCCACTGCGCCCATGTCGATCCCGAGCTCGAGCGAGCTCGTCGCGACCACCGCCGGCAGTCGGCCGGACTTCAGCGCCTCCTCGATCTGCAGGCGCTGCTCGCGGGACACCGACCCGTGGTGGGCGCGGGCGATCTCGACGACTCCGGGTCCGTCCGCGCCGGTGCCGTTGCCCCAGGCGGCCTTCGACGGAGCGGATGCACCGACGCCGCCCTGCCCCGGGTGCTGCGCCGGTCCACGCAGGAACGACAGCCCGTCCGCCTTCACCCCGCTGGAGCCCTGCGGCCGGTCGAGGTCGGCCGGCTCGGGGGCGGTCACTCCGTACGCCCGTTCGGTCGCGATCTCGTTCAGCCGGCTGGTGAGGCGCTCCGCGAGGCGCCGGCTGTTGGCGAACACGATGGTCGCGCGGTGCTGCTCGACGAGGTCGACGATGCGCTCCTCGACGGCCGGCCAGATCGATGCGCGAGGTTCGGCGCCGGCGGCCGAGCCGCCGCGTCCCGGCCCGCTCGACTCTCCCAGCGCCGACATGTCCTCCACCGGCACGACGACCTGCACCTCGATCGTCTTGGCGCTCGGCGGCTGCACGACGACGACCTCGCGGGCGCCGCCGAGGAACCGGGCGACCTCGTCGACCGGGCGGACGGTTGCCGACAAGCCGATGCGCTGGGAGGGCGCGTCGAGCAGCTCGTCGAGTCGCTCCAGTGACAGTGCCAGGTGGGCCCCCCGTTTCGTCCCGGAGACGGCGTGCACCTCGTCGACGATGACCGTCTCGACGCCGCGCAGGGAGTCGCGCGCTGCGCTGGTCAGGACGAGGAACAGTGACTCCGGCGTGGTGATGAAGATGTCCGGCGGAGTCTTGTTGAAGTGCCGTCTTTGGTCGGCCGGCGTGTCACCCGATCGGATGCCGACGGTCAACTCCGGCACCGGCAGGTCCAGGCGCTGCGCGGCCTGCCGGATGCCGGTGAGCGGGGCGCGCAGGTTCCGCTCGATGTCGACGGCCAGCGCCTTGAGCGGGCTGACGTACAGCACCCGGCACCTGCGACGCGGCTCCTGTGGCGGCGGGGTCGAGGCGAGCCGGTCGAGCGACCACAGGAATGCGCTCAAGGTCTTGCCCGACCCGGTCGGCGCGACCACGAGGGTGTTGCGCCCGCTCGAGATCGCCTCCCACGCGCCGATCTGGGCGCTCGTCGGCTCGGAGAAGGCGCCGGAGAACCACGCCCGCGTCGCGGGGGAGAAGCGGTCGAGAGGGCTCACGCCCCGATCGTCCCTCAGCGTGGCGTCCGCGACCGCCCGAGCGGCTGTGCAAGTCTGCCCATGCCGCCGTCGACCGCTGCCGTCCGACTCAGGAGCTCTTCGTGAATCGCCGTATGTCAGCCCTACCAGCTCTTGCTCTGGCCGCTGTGCTGACCGGCTGCACCATCAGCGCAGACGTCGACCCGGAATCGTCCCCGTCCGAGTCCCCCACCCCTTCGCCGAGCCCCTCGCCGAGCCCGTCGCCGTCGCCCTCACCGGTCGACGTTGCCGTCGCCGGGCCGGCCGCCGCGAACAAGATCAACTTGCAGACCGCGGACCTCCCAGCCGGCTTCGCGACGTCGCCTCCTGCGGACACCGAGTCCGCCGACGACCTGGCGAGCGCGAAGGAGATCGCGACGTGCATCGGGATCACCTTCGTCGAACCGTTGGTAGGCGAGCTGTCCGACGACTTCATCAAGGGCTCGGAGTTCCCGATCCTGGAATACGCCAGCCAGGTCGAGTTCTACGCCGACGAGGCGACCGTGGCCTCGGATCTGGTGGCCTTCCAGGGGGAGAAGATCGGTGCATGCCTGGCCAAGCAGGTGAAGGAGGACCTGTCCACCGAGGCAGACGGGGTCACCTTCACGCCGGTCGTGGTGACCCGGTTGACCCCGACAGCTGCCGGTGCGGACGGCGCGTTCGGCCTGCGCCTCAGCACCAAGGGCACGAGCCAGGGCCAGGCGATCCCCTTCACCTTCGACGTCCTCGGCTTCGCCAAGGACCGAACCGTCGTCAGCCTGACAGTCTTCGCCCTTGGCACCAAGATCAACGATATCGAGCGCGACGCGCTGTTCGCGAAGCTCGTCGAGCGTGGGGTGGCCAACGCTCTCTAGGCGTCGGGGTGCTCGGCGAGCCAGCCGCGGACGTAGGAGCACTGCGCGTCGATCCCGAGTGACTGCTTCCGCGCCCAGGCCACTGCGGTACGCGTGAGCTCGCCGGCGACGCCGCGCCCCTCGATCCCGGGCGGGACGACGGTGTGTGGCATCACCACCCGGTCCTCGGTCAGCCGGTAGTCGAGGAAGGCGACCTGGCCGTCGACCTCGGCCTCGAAGCGGGACCGGTCCGGGCGATGGACGACGTCGATCCCAGGCAGGCTCATCTGAGCGGCCTGCCCCGAGCGGCTGAGGTCCACGCGGCGCCGCGCCTATCGTCTCGCAGGTGCGGCTGACCGAGTTCTGGAGGCGGATGGAGGCCCGCTTCGGCGCCGGGTACGCCCGGTCCTACGCGGCCGACCAGGTGCTCGCGACGCTGCGCGGCCGGACGGTCCTGCAGGCGCTGGCCGACGGCGACGACGTCAAGGACGTCTGGCGCGCCGTGTGCGAAGCCCTGGAGGTGCCGGCCTCGGAACGATGAGGCGGATCCTCCGGCGTGTCGCACTGACTCGAACACGCGTTCGGGCTAACGTCGTCGCTGTCCGGGTGTCCATGGAGCGCCATCCACAGGGTGGCAGCAGGCTCTTCCCTTTGTCGGAGGCCGCTCCTAGCGTCATCGCCGATCGGACCGCAGCACGAGCGTCGAGCTCGTCGACCACTGGAGCGAGCACATGGCTGGACCGGACCGCGCGAAGGCCCTCGAGATGGCTCTCGCCCAGATCGACAAGAACTTCGGCAAGGGCTCGGTGATGCGGCTCGGCGACGAGGTGCGGGTGCCGATCGGCATCATCCCCACCGGCTCGATTGCGCTGGACGTGGCGCTTGGTATTGGCGGACTGCCGCGCGGCCGGGTGGTGGAGATATACGGACCCGAGAGCTCCGGGAAGACCACGGTCGCTCTGCACGCAGTGGCCAACGCCCAGGCCCTCGGCGGCATCGCCGCCTTCATCGACGCCGAGCACGCTCTCGACCCGGAATACGCGAAAGCGCTCGGTGTCGACACCGATGCGTTGCTGGTGTCCCAGCCGGACACAGGTGAGCAGGCGCTGGAGATCGCCGACATGCTGGTGCGGTCTGGCGCGCTGGACATCATCGTCATCGACTCGGTCGCTGCGCTCGTGCCCCGCGCAGAGATCGAGGGCGAGATGGGGGACAGCCATGTCGG
>JBBSKF010000196.1:0-4408 GCA_038256525.1 Mycobacteriales bacterium
ATGTCGCGCTCAGTGCTGCAGGCGAACCGTGGCCTCGAAGGGAATGCTCACTGTCAGCGGCTCGGACCCCGTGACGCGGGCGGTCTCGACGTACAAGCCGTCGGTCAGCGTCAGGACCGTGAGCGACGGCTCGACCGGATCCACGATCCAGTACGACGGGATGCCGGCCTCGGCGTAGATGCTCCACTTGCCGAGCAGGTCGCGCCGGCGGGTCGACGACGACAGCACCTCGACGACAAGCAGGGGGGTCGCCAACGTGCCCCTGTCCTCGCAGTCCTTCCGGCGCACCACGGTGATGTCGGGCATCACGTAGGACGGCTCGTCATACCAGAACCCGAAGTTCGAGCCCAGGACCGCAAGCTCATCCGGGGCAGCGACCCGCAGCCGGGCGAACACCTCTCCACCGACGTCCTCGTGCCGGAACGTGCAGGGCGGGCTCACGACGATGCACCCGTCGAGCACTTCGTACGGGATGTCGTGCTCCGCGAGGAAGTCGAGCAACCCGGGGTGCACGGAGACCTCGTGCCGGCTGGCCGTCATCTGCTGCTCCTCCCACATCGGTGCACGCTGTCACGATCCCCGCGTCGCTCCCGGTTGTCCACAGCGCCACTTCACCTCAGCGCTACTTGCCGGCCGACTCCTTGCCGGTCGACAGGGCCGCGATGAACGCCTCCTGCGGCACCTCGACCCGCCCGACCATCTTCATCCGCTTCTTGCCCTCCTTCTGCTTCTCCAGAAGCTTGCGCTTGCGGGTGATGTCCCCGCCGTAGCACTTGGCGAGCACGTCCTTGCGGATCGCGCGGATGTTCTCGCGGGCGATGACGCGGGCGCCGATCGCGGCCTGGATCGGCACCTCGAAGTTCTGCCGAGGGATCAGCTCGCGCAGCTTGGTGGCCATGCTGGTGCCGTACGCGTAGGCCTTGTCCTTGTGCACGATCGCGCTGAAGGCGTCGACCGGCTCGCCTTGCAGCAGGATGTCGACCTTCACCAGATCCGAGGCCTGCTCACCGGACATCTCGTAGTCCAGGCTCGCATATCCCTTGGTGCGCGACTTCAGCTGGTCGAAGAAGTCGAAGATGATCTCGCCCATCGGCAAGGTGTAGCGCAGCTCGACGCGGTCCTCGGACAGGTAGTCCATCCCCTGCAGGATCCCGCGGCGCCCCTGGCACAGCTCCATGACGGTGCCGACGTAGTCGCTCGGGAGCAGCACCATCGCCTTGGCCACCGGCTCGCGGATCTCGGCGATCTTGCCACCCGGCCAGTCGCTCGGGTTCGTGACGACGACGTCCTCACCAGTCTCGAGCAGCACCGTGTAGACGACGTTCGGAGCGGTCGAGATCAGCGCCAGGCCGTGCTCGCGCTCCAGCCGCTCGCGCACGATCTCCAGATGAAGCAGGCCGAGAAACCCCACCCGGAAGCCGAATCCGAGCGCGAGTGAGGTCTCCGGCTCGTAGACGAGCGCGGCGTCGTTGAGCCGCAGCTTGTCCAGGGCCTCACGAAGGGCCGGGTATTCGCTGCCGTCGAGCGGATAGAGCCCGGAGAACACCATCGGGCGCGGATCGCGATATCCGCCGAGCGACTCGGTGGCGGTGTTGCGCACGGTCGTGAGGGTGTCGCCGACGCGCGCCTGCCGGACGTTCTTCACCCCGGGGATGACGTAGCCGACCTCGCCGGCGCTCAGCGTCTCGGTCGGCGTCATCTCGGGGCTGACGACGCCGACCTCGAGGATCTCGTGGGCGTTCTGGGTCGACATCATCAGGCCGCGGTCCTTGGTCGACAGCTGACCGTCGAACACCCGGACATAGGTGATGACGCCGCGGTAGGAGTCGTAGACGCTGTCGAAGATCATGGCGCGGGCGGGCGAGTCCACGCTCCCGGTCGGCGCCGGTATGTCCCGCACGATCGCGTTCAGCACGGCCGGCACCCCCTCGCCGGTCTTCGCGCTGATCCGCAACACGGCATCGGCGTCGCAGCCGATGATCTTGGCGATCTCCACGGCGTACTTGTCCGGCTGCGCCGCCGGCAGGTCGATCTTGTTGAGCACCGGGATGATGTGCAGGTCGTTCTCGAGCGCGAGGTAGAGGTTGGCGAGTGTCTGCGCCTCGATCCCCTGCGCCGCGTCGACCAGCAGCAGGGTGCCCTCGCACGCCGCGAGACTGCGACTCACCTCGTAGGTGAAGTCGACGTGGCCCGGGGTGTCGATCATGTGCAGTACGTAGGCCCGGCCGTCGTCGGCGGTCCACGGCAGCCGTACGTTCTGCGACTTGATGGTGATGCCGCGCTCGCGCTCGATGTCCATCTTGTCGAGGTACTGCGCGCGCATCTGGCGCGGGTCGACGACCCCGGTGAGCTGCAGCATCCGGTCGGCCAGCGTGGACTTGCCGTGGTCGATGTGCGCGATGATGCAGAAGTTGCGAATGCTCGCAGGGTCGGTCGTGGGCACGTCCCATCCTACGGTCGGGGCTCTAGGCGGCCCCCCTGCTATCGTCGTCGGCGAACGCGCGCCGCTCGAGCGCAGGCAGGACCCCCCGATCCGGAGAACTGAGGACGACGTCGCGTGGCCAACATCAAGTCGCAGATCAAGCGCATCAAGACCAACGAGAAGGCCCGGCTGCGCAACAAGTCGGTCAAGTCCTCGCTCAAGACGGCCATCCGCAAGTTCCGCGAGGCCGCTGACGCCGGTGATGCGACAGCCGCCTCGACCCTGGCGCGTGACGCCGGGCGGGCGCTCGACAAGGCGGCGAGCAAGGGCGTCATCCACGCCAACCAGGCCGCGAACCGCAAGTCGGCGCTGGCCAAGCGGGTCGAGCAGCTGAGCGCCAGCTCCTGAGCCAAGCGGAGCGGCGCTAGGTCCGTCCAGCCCGACGGCGGCGGTTCGCCTCCGCGGCAGTCCTTTTCGGTTTCGCTGCGCTGGCCGCCATGTCACGGCCTGCACGCGGGGGCTGCTGCAGGAAGCCGGCCAGGCCGTCGTTGGCCTTGACCACTCCGGCCACCGCCAGCGGCAGCACCAGCAGCGTCCAGGCTGACGCGAGGTCGGCGAGCACCAGCAGAACGGCCACGGCGATGGAGCCCTCGCCGAGCAGTGCCCGCTGGACGGTGTTGGGCTCGATGTGGCGCAGCCGGAGCAGGCGGATGTAGAGCGGTCGCTTCTTGGAGGTCTGCGGCGCAGACCCGCCACCGGTGCCGACGGGCGCTGCTCGACCGGGCCAGGTCGGGGCTGCGCCGGGCGACATCACCGGCCCGCCCTCCGCGCCTGGACGACCGCGAGCAGGACGCGCTCGACGGCGTAGGCCGGGTCGGCGGCCGCACCCTTGACCTCGGCGTCCGCGACCGCCACTGCCGACAGCGCATCCGACAACCCCTCGGGGCGCCACCCGCGGGCCTGCTTCTGGGTCTTCTCGACCTTCCACGTCGGCATGCCGAGCTCTCCGGCGATCACTGGCGCAGGCGCCCTCCCCGCACTTGCGACCAGAGCCATGGAGCGCAGGGTACTGGCGAGCGCGCTCGTCACGAGGACCGGCGCCAGCCCGGTGCTCTGTCCCCAGCGGGCGAGTTCGAGCGCGCCCGCGAGGTCGCCTTCGACAGCCCGGTCTGCGACGTGGAAGCCGGAGGACCCGGCCCGGCCCCGGTGATAACGGGTCACTGCCGCTGCCGTGATCGGGCCGTCGGTGTCCGCTCGCAGCTGACCGGCCGCTGACACCAGCTCGCGCAGGTCACTGCCGACCGCCTCCAGCAGCAGGCCGACGGCTTCCTCGTCGACTGCCCGGCCATCCGCCCGCAGCTCGCGGCGCAGGAAGTCCCGCCGCTCCCCGTACCTCGTGATCTTCGGCGCGTCGATCCGGCGGGGACGGAGCGCCAAGAGCCCCGTGAGCAGGGACTTGCCCTTGGCCCCTCCGGCGTGGACGACGACGACATGGACATCGTCGAGCGGCGCCGCGGCGTAGGCGAGCAGCTCAGCAGCAACCGGTTTCGACAGATCCTGGGCCGTACGGATCACCAGCACACGACGCTCGCCGAACAGTGAGGGGCTGAGCATCTCGTCGAGGTCGCCGGTCTCCAGGTCGCCGGCCGCGACGTCCTGAAGCTCGGTGTCCTGGTCGGCCTCGCGGGCCGCCCGCACCACAGCAGACACCGCGCGGCTGAGCAGCAGCTCTTCGTCCCCGACGACCAGCGTGAGCGGGACGAGCGGGGCAGCGGCCGGCATCGGCCCATCGTGGCACGCGGTCACCGATCACCGGTCCCGTCCGAGCACGATCAGACGACCACCCCTGTGGGCGAGGGCGATGTCACCATCGAGATCGGTACGGAAGGACGCAGCCCCGCGCTCGACCAGTCGGCCGAGGGTGTCTGCGGACGGGTGGCCGTAGGTGTTGTCTGCGCCGACGGAGGTGAGCACCACCGCGGCACC
>JBBSKF010000197.1:0-4160 GCA_038256525.1 Mycobacteriales bacterium
GCTACGCCCGCACCTGGCCTACATCGTCCCAGCCGGCTGGGCCGCCGCAGCGGCCGCCGCGCCGCTGGCCGACATCGTCACCGCCGAACTCGACGGCACGTTCGCCAAAGCCCGGCAGACCTGCGCCACCGCCGCCTGGACCGGACCGCAGACCCGCACCCGGATCGAAACCATCCTGTGCGACGCCCGCATATCCCGGGTGCTGACCGACAGCCTCGGGCAAGTCACCGGACTGAAAACGCTCACCGACGACATCACCACCGCGCAACGCCGGACGCTGGCCTACCGCGACCTCGGGTGCATCGCCCGCGGCTGCACCCGCCCACCGGCCTTCTGCGACGCCCACCACCTACGCGCCCGCAAAGACGGCGGCACCACCGACCTCGGCAACCTCGTCCTACTGTGCAAACGGCACCACGTCATGTGGCACCAAGGACGCCTGCAGCTGCGTGATCTGCACGTCCCCTGGCTCACCAACCAAGCCGACCGACCACAACCACTTGTGCTGCTCGAGTGACCCGGCCGACGTACCTGACCTCATGCCACGGAGAGCAGGGACCGGATTTTGCGCAGGTCGCCTCTGTCGAGAAGCACGTGCCCCTCATAGATCGTGCGCTAGCGCGCCGCATCGGCTTGCGCGGCTTGCCGGCGTACGAATGTCCTCGACGTGCAGTGCCGCCCAGCGGACGACGTCGACAGGCGCAGCGTCGTGGTGCTCCCGACCCGAATCACCGGCGCCGTGTTCCCACCGGGCGTCGGCTCGTCCTCCCTCGCGGCACTGTCGGAGCTCACGACTGCGGCACCGTCACCGGCGGATCATCTTCCGGCAGCGCAAGCAGCTGACGACGAACTGCGACGAGCAGCTGCCCGATTCCGAGAAGCGTCAGAGCGGTGATGACCGCCATGCCGGCCGTCGCGACGAGTTCCCGGTGGGCGAGGAACACCCCGCCGAAGTGGATCGACGCCGACAGCAGGATCACCCGGTTCGGCCGCTCGGCGATGGTGACCCGCCCGACCTCGTCACCGCCCGCGTTGCCGGCACGCGCGCGGACGTACTCCAGGAAGAAGAACAGGAAACCGCAGGCGACGGCCAACTCGATCGGGGCACCGACGGACACGACGGCCGCGAGATAGATGGAGTCGTTGATGCGGTCGACGGCGGAGTCGAGCACGTAGCCCCATCGAGTGGTGCGATCCTCGAGCACCGCGACGCACCCGTCGAGCGTGTCGAACAGGCCGCTCGCGACGAGGATCCAGCCGGCCAGCATCGCCCACCGCCCGCCGATGTCAGCGGGCACGAACACCGCCGCAGCGAGCCAGATCGAGCTGATCGTCAACACGTCGGGCTGCACCCCCCGCCGGGCCAGGGGGCGGGCGATCGCGTAGACCATCGTCAGCCAGCCGCGCAGCCACGCGCTACCGGTGCGCGGGTCATACCCACCGTGCAGGGTCGACCACCGGTCGAAATACCCATCCCGGGATGGAATCTCGTGCTCCGGTCTCCGGGCCGTCACCAGCGCGAGGATGACGAGCAACAGTCCGGAGACGCCGAGCCCGACGACGCCGGTGATGCCCTCCACGTCAGGCCGAGGCAGCGTGCAGGCCGAGCCGGGACCAGATCTCCCGGGTGGCGGTCGACCGGTTGAGGGTGATGAAGTGCAGACCCGGCGCCCCCTCGGCGAGCAACCGCTCGCACATCGTGCGCGCGGCCGCGACCCCCACCTCACGAACGGCCTCCGGGTCGTGCTCGACGGCATGCAGCTGCGCGGCGAACTCCGCCGGAAACGCAGCCCCCGACAGCGCGGCCATCCGCTCGATCTGCGCGACATTGGTCACCGGCATGACACCAGGAATGATCGGCACGTCGCAGCCCGCCGCCCACACCCGGTCCCGCAGCCGAAGGTAGTCCTCAGCCCGGAAGAACATCTGGGTGATGGCGAAGTCCGCCCCCGCGCGGCACTTGGCGACGAAACGCTCGACATCGCTGTCGAACGTCGCAGACCGCGGATGCTTCTCGGGAAAGGCGGCGACCCCCACACAGAACTCGCCCGAAGCCTTGACCAGCCGGACGAGCTCCTCGGCGTACTCCAGACCCTGCGGATGCCGCACCCATTCGGCCTGCGGATCCCGGCCCGGCGGATCCCCACGCAGCGCCAGCACATTGCGGACACCGGCATTCGCGAACTGCCCGATGATGTGGCGCAGCTCGGCGACGGAGTGGTCGACGGCGGTGAGGTGCGCAAGCGGAGTCAGCGTGGTCTCGGTCGCGATCCGCTCGGTCATCGCCACGGTGCGGTCGCGGGTCGATCCGCCAGCCCCGTAGGTCACCGAGACGAAGTCGGGCCGCAGCGACTCCAACTGGCGGATCGCCTGCCAGAGCTGGCGCTCGCCCTCGTCGGTCTTCGCCGGGAAGAACTCGAAGGAGAACAGCTTCTTGCCCGTGGAGAGCATCTGTCGGATCGTCCGGGCGGTCACGCCGTCAGGTTATCCGCGCCGCGGCAGCACGGACTCCGCACGCCGTACGATCCCGCTGCATGAGGCCCGCATGAACCCGAGTCCGCTGGACCGGGACGACCTGCGCCGGCGCGTCCAGACGGCGTTGAACACCTTTGTTGCCGGACAGCTGCCGTTGATGGACGCGATCAGCGAGGAGCTCTGCCCGCTCACCGACGCTCTGACCGAGCTGATCGCCGGTGGCAAGCGTCTGCGGCCCGCCTTCTGCTACTGGGGATTTCGCGGCGCAGGCGGCGTGGACGGCGAGGGCATCGTCGTCGCCGCAGCGGCTCTCGAGCTGCTGCAGGCATGCGCGCTGATCCACGACGACGTCATGGACGGCAGCGACACCCGGCGCGGACTGCCGGCGGTGCACCGTCGCTTCGCCAGCCTGCACCGCGGCGAGTCCTGGGTCGGCGACCCGGAGTCCTTCGGCGTGGGGGCGGCGGTCCTGCTCGGCGACCTCTGTCTTGCCTGGTCGGACGAGATGCTCGCGGGCAGCGGGTTGCCGATCGACCGGCTCCGGTCCGGTCATCGCGTCTACGACGGGATGCGCACCGAACTCATGGGCGGGCAGTATCTCGATCTGCTGGAGCAGGCCCGCGGCGGCGGCTCGGTCGCTCGCGCTCTTCGGGTCGCGCGTTTCAAGAGCGCGAAGTACACGATCGAAAAGCCGCTGCACCTCGGGGCGGTCCTGGCCGGCGGGAGTCAGGCTCTGCTCGCCGGCTACTCGGGCTACGGCCTGCCGCTGGGCGAGGCCTTCCAGTTGCGCGACGACGTGCTCGGCGTGTTCGGAGACCCGGCGGTCACCGGCAAGCCGGCCGGCGACGACCTGCGCGAGGGCAAGCGGACGGCGCTCATCGCGATGGCCCTCGAGCAGGCCGACGGCGCGCAGGCCGCCGTCGTCCGCCGCCACCTCGGCGATCCGCACCTATCCCCCACCGGCGTCGACTCGCTTCGCCAGGTCATCGAGGACACCGGCGCCCGGGACCGCATCGAGGCCCTGATCGACACGCTCATGGACGACTCCCTCGCGGCCCTGCGGGCCGCACCCGTCGACGAGCAGGCCCGCGATGTCCTCGCGGCGTTGGCCGTCGCCGCGACCGCCCGCACCGTCTGACGGGACTATCCTCGATCGGGTGACGACGCTTCCGACGCTGGCCAGCAACGAGCCGTGCTGGTGCGGCAGCGGCCGGCGCTACAAGCGCTGCCATCGCCTGGCCGACCTCGACCCGGCCCGGGTGGTCGCCGAGCAGGTGCGGCGCGAGCAGCAGCAGCGGCTCGACGCGTCGTACGTCCGTCCGGGTGTCCAGTCCCCGCGGCGCGAGGTGCCCGCGCACATCCCCCGACCGGACTACGCCCTGGATCCGCACGGACGACCGGGTTCCCGGGAGTCGGGGCGGCCGAAGGACCCCGAGACCATCGCGCTGATGCGCGTCGCCGGGAAGGCGGCCGCCGAGGTGCTGCAGGCGGTCGGCGCCGCTGTCCAGCCGGGCATCACCACTGACGATCTCGACGCAGTCGCGCACGAGCAGTGCGTGCAGCGAGGCGGCTACCCCTCGCCACTCGGCTACGGCGGGTCGGCCTCGCCGTTCCCGAAGTCGCTGTGCACCAGCGTCAACGAGGTCATCTGCCACGGCATCCCCGATTCCACCGTCCTGAAGGAC
>JBBSKF010000198.1:0-4114 GCA_038256525.1 Mycobacteriales bacterium
CCGCCTGAGCCCTTGCCGCCGGAGCCCTTGCCGGCGGAGTCCTTGCCCGCCGAGCCGCCGCTGTCGGACGAGGACGCTCCGGCAGCCGCAGGAACCGGCTCCTTCTTCTCCCCCTCCTTCTTCTTCGGTGCATCCCGGCTGTCGTTCTTGTAGAAGCCCGAGCCCTTGAACACCACGCCGACCGCGCTGAACACCTTGCGCAGCGCCCCGTCACACGCCGGGCACTCCTTCAGCGGTGCGTCGGTGAAGGACTGCACCGCCTCGAGACGCTCGTCGCACACCGTGCAGGCGTACTGGTAGGTGGGCACAGCTGGTCCTCCGGGGCTCTGGCACTCGCGTGGGGTGAGTGCCAGTGTGCGGCACGGCGCCCCGGCCCGTCCAACGACCGCGTCGTCGCCCCGTACCGCCTCCCTGATCAACTGGCGAGAATTCACCCGAAATCTGCCCCGAGATCCGCCAGATGATCAGGGAAGGGTCTGGGGGTCTGGGGGTCTGGGGGGTCACACCGGGACGGCGACCTCCAGCCGGCCGGTCGCCACGTCGTACAGCGCACCCATGACCGCCAGATCGGCAGGCAGGTACGGCGAGCTGCGGATCCGTTGCACGTCGGCCGTGAGGGTGGAGCGCTGGTCCGAGACGGTACGGAAGTTCAGGCTGCGCGTGTCCAGGCCAGCGCCCGCCAGGATCAGCTCGTGGACCTGTTCGTCGGTCACGGACGACATCCGGCAGTCGGTGTGGGCGACGACCATGACCCGGTCGACCCCGAGCAGGTGGACCGCCAGGACCAGCGTGCGCAGCACGTCGCCCGTCACCCGGGCGCCGGCGTTGCGCAGGATCTTGGCGTCGCCGTTGGACAGCCCCAGCATCTTCAGCGGTTCGATCCGCGAGTCCATGCAGGTGACCAGCGCGAGCCCGCGGGCCGCCCGGCCGCGCAGGGCCTCGCCGGAGAACCGGGCCGCATAGCCGGCGTTGGCAGCGAGCAGGTCGTCGAAGCCGCGGGTCATCCGCCTATTGCACCAGCGTCGTGCGTCCGCAGCTCGACCAACCCCTGCTCCGGCAGCACGACGGCGTGCACGGCCCGGTCGTGCGGCTCGAGCGGGAGCGAGCAGACCAGCTCACCGCTGTGCAGCGCGGCGACCACGTAGGCAGTCGTCCGCGCCAGCGCCCGGTCGTAGGACCCGCCACCCCGCCCGAGCCGGCCGCCGGCGCGGTCGACAGCCAGAGCGGGCACCACGACGACGGCGCAGTCCGCGATCGCGTCCGGCCCGAGCCGGGGGCCGGCCGGTTCGAGCGTGCCGTGCGGCCCGGGCAGCAGCCGCCCGTCGTACACCGCCCAGTCCAGCTCGCCGCCCGGCAGCAGCACCGGCAGCAGCACGCCGTCGAGCGCTGCGAGGGCGGCAAGCAGGGCTGCGGTGCCCGGTTCGGTGCCGACGGAGGCGTACGCCGCGATGCGGTCGCGGGCCAGGGGGCGCACCGCGCGGACGAGCGCCGCCGCCGCCGCTGCCTGCGCAGCAGCACCCAGCCCGGCGCGCCGGGACAGCGCAGCAGCCCGCAGCTGCGCCTTGTCGGTGCCCACCCGCGCAGCATCCCAGCCCCGGTCGCAGGAACGGCGGGCCGTATCGTCGCGCTCATGACCGGGACCCCTCGCGCCGCCGCCTTCCGCGTGACCAAGGCCGTCATCCCGGCGGCCGGCCTCGGCACGCGGTTCCTCCCGGCGACCAAGGCCTCGCCCAAGGAGATGTTGCCGGTCGTCGACAAGCCGGCCATCCAGTACGTCGTGGAGGAGGCCGTGCGGGCCGGACTCGACGACGTGCTCATGGTCACCGGCCGCAACAAGCGGCCGCTCGAGGACCACTTCGACCGCAACGTCGAGCTCGAGCACACCCTGGAGGCGAGCAACTCTGTCGACAAGCTGGCCCTCGTACACGAAGCCAGTGACCTCGCCACGATCCACTACGTCCGGCAGGGCGATCCGAAGGGGCTGGGCCACGCGGTGCTCGCGGCGGCCCTGCATGTCGGCCAGGAGCCGTTCGCGGTGTTGCTTGGCGATGACCTCATCGATGCCCGTGATCCGCTGCTGGAGAAGATGATCGAGGTGCAGGCCCGGGAGGGCGGCAGCGTCGTCGCGCTGATGGAGGTGCCCCGGGCGTCCATCTCGATGTACGGCTGCGCCGCTGTCGACGGCAGCGGGAGCGAGGACCCGGACATCTTCCGGATCACCGGGCTGGTCGAGAAGCCCTCGATCGACGAGGCGCCGAGCAACCTCGCGATCATCGGGCGGTACGTGCTGGCGCCGTCGGTCTTCGACGTGCTGCGCAAGACCGAGCCCGGGCGTGGCGGCGAGATCCAGCTCACCGACGCGATCGAGACGCTGGTCGCGACCGAGCCGGTGCACGGCGTCGTGTTCCGTGGCCGCCGCTACGACACCGGCGACCGGCTCGACTACCTGAAGGCGGTCGTACGCCTTGCCGCTGACCGCGAGGACCTCGGCCCGCCGCTGCTCGACTGGCTCCGGAGCTGGCTGGCCGAGCGCACCGCCGCCGACGGGAAGGGTGAACCGTGCTGAGCGTCGACGCCCATCTGGATCAGATCCTGTCGGTCGTCCAACCGCTGTCGTCGCTGCAGCTCGGCCTCATGGACGCACACGGCTGCGTGCTGACCGAGGACGTCGTCGCGACCGACCCGCTGCCCGGCTTCGACAACAGCGCGGTCGACGGCTACGCCGTGCGGCTGGACGACGTCGCCGCCGCGACCGAGCGCAACCCCGTGGTGCTGCCGGTGACCGGGGACGTCGCGGCCGGCCCGGCGTCGCCGCTGCGCGTGCAGCCCGGGGTCTGCGTGCGCATCATGACCGGCGCGATGATGCCGGCCGGCGCCGACTCGGTGATCCCCGTCGAGTGGACCGACGGCGGTGTCGCCTCGGTCACCATCCTGCGCGCGCCCGGCATGGGCGCGAACATCCGCCGCGCCGGTGAGGACGTCGTCGCAGGCGAGACGGTGCTGCCCAGCGGTACACACCTGGGAGCCGTCCAGATCGGCCTCGCCGCCGCGGTCGGCCGGTCCCGGCTGATCGTCCGACCGCGTCCGCGGGTGGTCGTCGTCTCGACCGGGACCGAGCTGACCGAGGCCGGTCAGCCGCTCACGCCGGGCCGGATCGTCGACAGCAACAGCCCGGCGTTGACCGCGGCCGCGCTCGAGGCCGGCGCCATCGCGTACCGCGTCGGGATCGTGCCGGACGACCCGCGCAAGCTCGCCGCGACGCTGGAGGACCAGCTCGTGCGGGCCGACCTGCTCGTCACGAGCGGCGGCGTCTCGGTCGGGGCGTACGACGTGGTGAAGGAGGTGCTGTCCCGACTCGGCACGGTCGCCTTCGACAAGATCGCGATGCAGCCCGGGATGCCGCAGGGCTTCGGGACGATCGGGCCGGACAGCACGCCCGTGTTCGGCCTGCCAGGCAACCCGGTCAGCGCGCTGGTCAGCTTCGAGGTGTTCGTCCGGCCGGCGCTGCGCAAGATGCTCGGGGCGACGCCGCTCGAGCGGCCCCGGGTCCGCGCGGTCACCAGCAAGGCCCTGACCAGCCCGAAGGGCAAGCGCTCGTTCCTACGGGTGCACCTGGAGGTGAAGAAGGGGGCGTACGTCGTCACGCCCGTCTCCGGGCCCGGCTCGCACCTGCTGGCCGGCCTCGCCCGAGCGAGCGCGCTCGCGATCGTGCCGGAGGAGGTCGAGCAGGTGGCTGCCGGGGACACCGTCGAGGTGCTCGTGCTGGAGCGGCGCGGACGATGAGCGGACCCGGGCAGCCGACGTTCACGCACCTCGACGACGCGGGCGCGGCACGGATGGTCGACGTGGCGGGCAAGGAGGTCACCGTGCGCACCGCCGTCGCTTCCGGCCGGGTGTCGCTCTCGCCCGAGTGCGTCGCCCTGCTGCGGGGGGCGGGCGTCCCGAAGGGCGACGCGCTCGCGGTCGCCAGGATCGCCGGGATCATGGGCGCCAAGCGCACGCCGGACCTCATCCCCCTCTGCCACCCGATCTCCCTGTCCGGCGTGACGGTCGACCTGGTCGTGGACGACGACGGCGTCGCCGTGACCGCCACCGCCCGGACCGCCGACCGCAC
>JBBSKF010000199.1:0-4058 GCA_038256525.1 Mycobacteriales bacterium
CGAGCCCGCCGCCGGTATCCTGCTGGCCGGCGGTCGCGAGACCGCCGAGGAGGCGTCGCCTAGCCCGGTCTATGGCGCCGCACTGCTAATGCGGTTTGGGTCTCAAGCCCATCGGGAGTTCAAATCTCCCCGCCTCCGCCCTGTCCGGCCCGAGGGGTGCCGGCGTCACGCGATGTTCATCTCGCGAACGCCCGGATCGGGTGCAAGGGGCGTTGCCCGGGGAACACCGAGGTCGTCATCGACCCGCCGGCAACGACGACCGGAGAGCACCATGATCGACCTTTTCGGATCCAAGCGGAGGAGCGCGACGCACGCGGTCGTGCCTACCGCGGCCACCCACGAACTGCTCCGGCAGCATCCCCTCCTGACCGCCAGCGATGTCTCGCTCGCGCTCACGGGACTCCGGCAGTGGTACCGCGTCGTGCAGCTGGCGGGTGGGCGGCCGCTGGCGATGCCCTCGCGGGTGGTCGACGACCTGTGGCACGCCCACATCACCTGCACCCGCGACTATGCGGCCTTCTGCCGGGGTGCCTTCTCGAGGTTCCTGCACCACGACCCCGAGTCGACGATGGATCAGGCGACCGCAACCCGTCACGCAGGCGAGCACCTGCGTCGGACCCTGGCGCTCAGTCGAGAGGTTGAGGCGACGCCCGGGTTACCGCTGCTGTTCCGCATCGACACCGAGATGGGGATCGACGGTGCCCGCTGCTACGTCCAGGCTTGCGGCGCCGAGCAGTGCACCTCGGGTCCGGACATCTGCCTGGCGCACCTGCCCGGGGCCGTTCCACGTCAGCGGTTGGACAGCTCGCGTGCCGGCAGTCCCCGCTCACGACGCCATGGTCGCGGCACGGACGGCGGGGGTGGCGGCGGGAGCTGGGCCGACTCCGGTGGCTCGGGAGACGCCGGCGCGGGCGGCGGGGGCTGCGGCGGAGGGTGCGGTGGGTAGTCGATCCGGCGTACCGTTCCCCGCGTGTGCCGAAGCATCAAGACCCTGCGCCCGCCGTACGCCGACGAGGCGACTGCTGCCGACATCGACGCGGCCGCCCTGCAGTACGTCCGCAAGATCGTCGGCATGCGCCAGCCGGCGGCGCACAACAAGCAGGCCTTCGAGTTGGCGGTCGAGGCTGTCTCCGCGGCGACGCGTGACCTGTTGCGCGACGTCGTCGTCCGCGGCGCGGGCAAGGCATCGAACAGCGGCGCCTAGAAGAGCAGGGCCACCCCGACCGCGAGCCCGAAAACCACGACCAGCGCGCGCAGTCGCGCCTGGTCGAGCCGGCGGGCGAGTCGCGCGCCCAGGTAGCCGCCGGTCAGCGCGGCGGGCGCCATGACTGCGACGACGCGCCAGTCGACCGGCGCGAACAGCGAGAACGCCACCAGGGCAGCTCCGTTGATGAGCAGCGAGAGCGCGCTCTTCAGGCCGTTGAGCCGCTGCAGGTCGTCGGCGACGAACAATCCGAGGGCGGCCAGCAGCAGCACGCCGAGCCCGCCGCCGAAGTAGGCGCCGTACGCCGCGGCCAGCAGCACCGACAGGTGGAGCAGCGGCGCGCGTACGCCCGATCCGCCGCCGGGCCAGCGACGAACCCGCTCGGTGACGCGGCCCTGCAGGGCGAGCAGCAGCGAGCCTGCGATCACCAGGAACGGCACCACGGTCTCGAACGTCTGCGCGGAGGTGATCAGCAGCAGCAGGCACCCCAGCGCTGCGCCGGCGAGGGCGGCGGGAGCCAGGGCGAGCAGGCGCCGGCGCTGGTCGGCGAGCTCGCGGCGGTAGCACCAGGTGGTGCCGACGTAGCCCGGCCAGAGCGCGACGCTGTTGGTCACGTTGGCTGCGAGCGGGGGGATGCCGACCGCCAGCAGTGCGGGGAAGCTGACGAGGGAGCCGCCGCCGGCAACGGCGTTGATGCTGCCGGCGGCGAGCCCGGCGACCGCGAGGAAGAGCGCCTCGGCGAGGCTCACCGGCGTACGTCCGTCACGCCGTTCCCGTCAGGGGCAGGCGCGGGACACCAGGTGGATCGAAGCCGAGAACCTGCCCGTAGAACGACAGCTCCGCCTGCAGTGCCGCGACGATGTTCTCCGCCCGGCGGAAGCCGTGGTCCTCACCGGCGAACAGGAGGTACGCGTGACGGATCCCCTTGCGCACCAGGGCATCCCGGAACATCTCGGCCTGCGATGGGGGGACGACCCGGTCCTCGTCGCCCTGCAGGAGCAGCACCGGGCAGGACAGCCCGTCCACGTTGTTCAGCGGGGAGCGCTGCTGGTAGCGGTCCAGCGACTCCGGCAGCGGTCCGATCAGCCCGTCGAGGTAGCGGGACTCGAAGTCGTGCGTGTCCGCGGCGAGGCGGGCGGCGTCGGCCACACCGTAGTAGGAGGCGCCGGCGGCGAACACGTCCGACCGGGTGAGCGCGGCGAGCACGGTCCAGCCGCCGGCGCTGCCGCCGCGGATCGCGATGCGACCCGGGTCCGCGTGGCCTGCGGCCGCGAGCCCCTTCGTCGCCGCGACGCAGTCCTCGACGTCGACGACCCCCCACTGCTCGCGCAGCGCCTCCCGATAGGTCCGGCCGTAGCCGGTCGAGCCGCCGTAGTCGACGTCCAGCACGCCGATCCCGCGGCTGGTGAAGAAGGCCTTCTGCAGGTCGAGCGCTGTTGACGCCTGTGAGGTCGGTCCGCCGTGCACGAACAGGACGTACGGGGGGAGTTCGCCGGCCGGGCCTTGGGCCACCGGCGACGTGGGTGGCCAGCGCAGGGCGTGGACGACGCGACCGCTTTCGCTGGGGAAGGTCTCTCGGGTCGGCCGCGGGAGCCATTCGGGACCCACTGGCAGCGCGGCGCTTTCGTGGACGACCTCGTGCGTTCCGTCCGCGGACAGGCGCACAACGGCGGGGGCAGCCGTGGCGGACGCGCCGATGGCGACGACCTGGGTGCCATCGGTGTGCAGCGACGGCTGCCAGGAGGCGAACGGGAGGTCAAGGTCGCGCAGGGTGCCGTTCTGCTCCACGGTCGCGAGGCCGGCGTCGCGGCTGACGACGCACCGGTTGTCGGCGAGCAGCACGTACCAGGTCGAACCGAGGGTCCACAGCGGTCCGCCGAGCTCCTCCTGCACCGGGCAGACAGGGGTGACCGAGCCGTCCAGGTCGACGCGGACGAGATTCCACCACCCCGAGCGGTCGGTGACGGCGAGCAGGGTCCGGTCGTCGAGCCACTCCGGTTGCAGGACAGACTCTTTCGTGCTGCCGAGAAGTCTTTGTGGCTCCCCGACCTCGCCGTCGATGACGGAGGCGATGTGGAGCTCGGTGCCGTCCCACGGCATCTGCGGATGGTCCCATGCGATCACGGCGAGGTGGCGGCCGTCCGGTGAGAGCCGGGGGTGGGCGAGGAAGTCGCTGCCGGTGAGCAGCGTCCGGAGGTGGCCTGATCCGTCCAGAGGGAGGGCGACGACGGCCCGCGTCACGGCGCCGTCGCGGTGCACCTCACGGATGCACCAGATCTCGTCCCCGACGTGGATGGGGTCGGCGTACCTGGCGCCACCGGGCTCGTCCGGCTCGGGGGTGAGCGGCTGTGGGGCTGCGCTCCCCGGGACGAGACGCCACATGCGCTGGTCGCTGAAGTGGGAGAAGACGAGGGCGTTGTCGGCGACGATCCAGGCCTTGCCGCCGTACTCGTGCACGCGGGTGCGGGCATTCCACGGGGCGGGCAGGACGTCCTCGACGCGGCCGTCGGCCCGCCTGCGCACAACCACGTTGCGGCCCTGCTCGGCCGGTCGCCCCTCGGTCCACCAGACCTCGTCGCCGACGATCTGCGGTGACGACAGACGGACGGTCCCTGCTGTGACGTCGGCGGCGGACAGGGGGGACGGCCAGGCGCCGTGTGGGGTGCTCACGCGGCTCAGCCTGCACCCATCCGCCGGTGTCCGTCGCGTGGCGCCGGTGTCGGTGTGCTGACCGGTACACTCGCGCCGGTGTCCTTCGGGACTGCGCGCTCGTAGCTCAACGGATAGAGCACTTGACTACGGATCAAGAGGTTGGGGGTTCGAATCCCTCCGAGCGCACCGAAATAGCCTGTCA
>JBBSKF010000200.1:0-4014 GCA_038256525.1 Mycobacteriales bacterium
AGAGGAGCAGGGCGGCTCGTCCGGCATCGGGCACGGCCGTCGTGAAGGCCCCCGACGTCCCGAGCCCACCGTCGGTGCCGCTGATCGAGTCGAGCGCCTCCGGCGTCGAGCCGACAGCGATGCCGTCCTCGAGCCGGCGCACGATCGAGCCCGCGTCGCCTCCGCTCGCCTCGTCGGCCAGTGACTCGACGAGGCGAAAGGCCCCGTCGACGTCGTCCGTGCGCGAACGCAGGCCGAAGTCTTCCTCGCCGAACACCGCTGCCAGCGTCTCCGAGCCGAGCACCGTCCGCACATCCTCGGGGAGTGAGACGCCGAGGCTTTCCGCCCCGGCGATGATCCCGAGCGGGTCGTCACCGCTGTCGGCGTAGCCGGTGTACAGGTCGGCCAGTCCGCTGCCCAGGTTGGTGATGCTCAGGGCGGCGATGGTGTCGGCCGGGAGGTTCCCGACCATGTTGCTGCCCTCGCCGGTGGCGAGGGAGGCCGAGCCCAGCACCGGCGCCTTCAGGTCCAGCGTGCGGCCGACGACCTCCACGTAGGTGCTGGCGGCGCGGGCGCCGAGAACGACCGTGCCGTCGAGCTCGAAGCCGCCGTCCACGCCGTACAGCTCGGCGACCTCCTGCCGCTGCTCCTCCGGGACCGCGTCCCAGATCGCGCCGAGGTCGGCCCAGGCGGTGACGATCTGGTCGCCGTCCAGCGCCTTCATGGCGTCCGTCCACGCCGGGGTGTCGGCCAGGACCTGCGTGGTGCCGACGGCCGCGTCGACCGCCGCCTGTGTCGCGCCGAGCAGGACGTAGTCGGCCTTGTCGCTGAAGGCGAAGAACGTCTCCCCGTCCTCATCGCCGTCCTGCAAGCGGCGCATCGCAGCCTCGGCCCCGGCCCGGTCGGTGTAGGCGATCGCCACCAGCGGCTCGGGTTCGGCGTCACCACTCGGCACGGCAGCGATGCCGACCCGCTCCCCGATCCAGGGCTTGACGTCCGTGTGGTAGTCGATGTCCTCGTCGCCCTCGAACAGGGCCGACAGCAGCTGGTCCTTGACCCCGTCCTCGTCCTGAACCCTGTTTCCCGTGGACGGGAAGCGCTGCGCCAGCCGGAAGACGGCGATCTTCTGTCCGGCGGCCGGGTCGAGGTCGATCTTGGCGAAGGCGAGAGCGCCGGCCGGTAGGACATCCTCCGGCTGCGCTCCGCCGCCGCCGAGGAATCCGGCCAGGGCGATCGCTGTGCCGGCGACCGCCAGGGCAGCGACTGCTCCGACGACTGCCAGTAGGCCGAGACCTCCACCGGGGCGTGGCGCCGGCTGGGCCGGGCCGAGGACATCTGGTCCGGAGGTGGGCGGAGGGGGAGTGGTCATGCGGGCGCTCGTCTCTGACGGCCGTGCGCCGGTTGCTCCACCGCATCCTCGGCAGGATGACAGGCGCTCGGCGCCCTGTCACAGGAATCCGGCGACAGCGGATCGCGTGACATCCTGGACGGGTGTCCCTGACCCGCGATGCGAAGCTGGTCGCGGGCGTTGCGCTCTGGGTCGGCGTCGTCCTCGGCCTCGACACCAGCGCCTCGCTGACCCAGCAGCGATTGCTGGGCCTGTTCACCTGGGCGGTGCTGCTGGTCGCGCTGCAGGGCGAGGGGCGGGCGACGCGCGTCCAGGTCGCCGTCGTCGTGGGCTACGCCACCATCATCGAATACGTCTTCGCCGGCTGGCTCGGGGTCTACGTCTACCGGCTCGAGAACATCCCGGCCTTCGTGCCACCCGGGCATGGCCTGATCTACCTCGCGGCGTTCGCGATCGGCCGCAGCGCGTGGGCCCACCGCCACAGCCGACCGTTCGTCCTGACAACGCTGGCGTTGGGCGGCTGCTGGGCGTTGTGGGGCGTCACGCTGGCGCCGCGCCAGGACCTGCTCGGCGCCTTCTGGTTCGGGTGCCTGCTGCTGTTCGCCTGGAAGGGCAAGAGCCCACTGCTGTACGCCGGGGCGTTCCTCGTTGTCAGCTATCTGGAGATCGTGGGCACCTCACTCGGCATCTGGGAGTGGCAGGAGACCGACCCGACCGGGCTGTTCACGATCGGCAACCCTCCGAGTGGCATCGCCGGGGGTTATGCCTTCTTCGACGCCGCAGCGCTGTACCTCACCCCGCGGCTGCTGGCGCGCTGGGACCGCCGACGGCGGCCGCCGACTCCCGACGCGGTTGCGCGGCCGGCAGCAGGCCAGCGGACGCCGCGTGCAGCAGGACCGCCGTCCCGCCGAAGACGACGAGCCGAAGCGCGACCAGCGGCTCGGGGCTGACGACGAAGGCAACGCCGTGGAGGGCGACCGCGAGCACCGTGCCCGGCCGGCGCAGCCGCCGGACCCAGGGCGTGACGGCCAGCGCGGCCTCGGTCACGATCAGAGCGATCCCAGCGGCGATCAGTAGCAGCGTCGGCGGCGGTGGCAGCAGGGCCGACCACAACGGGGCGTCCACGACGGCGCGTGCCAGCACGTCCCCGCCGAGGAACGACTCGTTGACCTTGGCCAGCGCCGCGACGCCGTAGAGCGAGGTGAGCTGAACGCGCCAGAGCAGCAGCCGCTCGCCGAGATTGCGCGCAACGAGCGCGGCTAGTGCGACGCCCATCAGCAGGACGAGGTGCTGACGACGCAGCTCGAGCGGGTAGTCGACCGCGAGAGCAGCTCCGGAGACGAACGCGGCACCCCAGGCGACGCGCCCGCCGTTGAATCCTGCTCGGCCGGTGACCAGGGCGAGACCGGCCGCCACCCACAGCGCGAGGACGGCGAACCAGAGCGCGCCCGGGAGCTCGACCGGCCCCCGTACGGTGACGTCGACGGCCTTGACCAGGACGAGGGCGCCGCCCACCCGGTCCGCCGTCAGCACGCGAACGTGCCGGGCTGGATCCCGCCGGTGCGCTCCACCGTGACGAGGTCGGTCTCGCGGGCGCAGAGCCGGTCGGGCAGGAAGCGCCCGGTGTCCACGGCACGCAGCACTGGCGGCAACCGGTCGACGTCGAGCCGCCGCGTCTGCCCCGCCGCGTCCGTACCGGTGTAGAAGATGGGTGGCTCGGCGCTGTACATCTGCCACGACGCGGGCCGTTCGGAGACCGGCCGGGAGCCCTCGTCCGCCCAGCGGTCGACCAGCATCCAGGTCGGCAGGGCGAGTTGCAGCGCGGCGACGGCGAGGACGACGGGAGGCACGCGCACCCGCTGTTCGCCTCCTCCACTTGCACCGGTGTCGACGGTAGCCGGGTTGGCTGGGTCGAGCAGGGTGAGTGGGGGGAGGCCTGTGTGTAGGAATGGGCGGAGCAGGACGAGGTTGCCGAGATTGGTCCAGCCGCCCCGCCGAGGGACCGTCGCAGAAGCCCGTGATGCGGGTCTGCGGTCCCTCCACGCCTTGGCTGCAGTGCGGGCCGGATACGGCAGGCGGCACGCGAGATCGCATCCTGTAGTCCTCACGACCGCCCGGACACCCCGCTTCCTTGATCGACTGCAGGCAGAAAACTCCAAACTCATTTGCTCACAGTCTCTTTAGGTCGGTAGTTCTGTCGGAGGTCGCTCGTAGAGTTGTCCTCATGGCGGTCGGTCAGGGGGTGTTGCGGGCGGTGTTGGATGTCGGCGCGCTCGATGCGCTGGAGGCCCGTTTGGAGCAGCACGAGGTGGCGCGTTCGGCGGCGCACGCCTTGGTGTTGCGGGATGTGCTGGAGCTGGATCGGGTGCTGATCGCTGGCGGCTGCGCTCTGGCGACGGTCGCCCAGCTCGCCTTGTCGACCCGCAGCTCGGAGTTCCGGGCCGGCGCGCTGCTCGCGGAGGCGCAGCTGCTCGGAGGTCTGCCGGGGGCGTTGGAGGCGCTCGATTGCGGCCTGTTGACGGTGGAGCAGGCCCGGCTGGTCTGCGCCCAACTCGGCCCGCTCGACGAGCCGATCCAGCTCGCGGTGTGGTTGCGGTTGCAGGCCCGGCTGATCACCGACGACGAGTGTGGGGTCGTGCGGACCCCGGCCCGGTTGCGGGCGTTGCTGACCGGCTGGGTGATCGAGG
>JBBSKF010000201.1:0-3961 GCA_038256525.1 Mycobacteriales bacterium
ACCTCGTCAACTCCACGGCTGTACGGGACCGGGTGCGGCGGGTGTACGGCATCGACGCAACCGTCCTCGCCCCACCCGTGCTCATCGATGCCGATGGCCCGCAGGACCCCGTTCGAGGCATCGAGCCCGGCTTCTTCCTGGCCGTCGGCCGTCCGCGCGGCTACAAGAACGTCGAGGTCGCCTGCGAGGCCTTCACGGAGCTGCCCGGCGAGCGGCTCGTGGTCGTCGGTGGGCTGCCGGCGGGGGACTGGCCGGACCGCTTCACCGGCGTACAAGGTCTGTCGGATGCCCAGCTGCGCTGGCTCTACGCCTCCTGCGCCGCGACGATCTCGGTGGCGCACGAGGACTTCGGCCTCACCCCGCTGGAGGGCAACGCCTTTGGAAAGCCCGCGCTCTGCCTCAAGGCCGGCGGCTTCCTCGACACCCTCACCAAAGGTCGAAACGGCTGGTATATAGAGGAACTCACTCCCTCAGCAGTGCGAGGAGCCGTCCACCGACTGCAACGGAACCCGCTGGACGAGCACGACGTACGAACGCACGCGGCGGCGTACAGCCCGCAGGTCTTCGCCGACGGCATTCGGCAACACGTCGCCGATCTTCAGTAGGCCCCGGAGCTCTTGACCACGGCGACGACCGTCTTGCTCAGGATCGCGAGGTCCATCCCGAGCGACCAGCTCTCGACGTACTGCAGGTCCAGCCGCACCGTCTCCTCCCAGGTGAGGTCGGCCCGGCCACTGACCTGCCACAGGCCGGTCATCCCCGGCTTCACCAGCAGGCGGCGGTGCGTGTGCGTCTCGTAGCTGTTCACCTCGCTCGGCAGCGGGGGCCGCGGCCCGACCAGCGACATCTCGCCTCGGAGCACGTTGATCAGCTGGGGGAGCTCATCGAGGGAATAGCGCCGCATGAACCTGCCGACCGGGGTGATGCGGGGGTCGTTGCGGACCTTGAACAGGACCCCCTCGTGCTCGTTGAGCGCCGCAACCTCAGCGAGCCGGGCCTCGGCGTCGACGACCATCGAGCGAAGCTTCAGGACCCGGAACAGCTTGCCGTCGCGGCCGACCCGCTCCTGGGTGAACAGGGCCGGCCCGGGGCTGGTCACGCGTACGGCAATCGCCAGACCGAGCAGCAGCGGTGCCAGCAACAGCACCGCGAGCCCCGCGACGGTCCAGTCGAAGATGTCCTTGACGACCTTGCGGGCGCCCGCCAGCTCGGGCTCGTCGAGGTGCAGCAGGGGGAGTCCGGCAACCGGCCGGATGCTGACCCGGGTCCCGGTGATGTTGGTCAGAGCCGGCGCGACCAGCAGGTCCACCCCGGTGCCTTCCAGCTCGTACGACAGGCGCCGCAGCGCCTCGCCGGTGACCCCAGGCGAGGCGGCGACCGCAACGGTGTCGGCCTGCACCGACGCAAGGCTCTGCCGCACCGTCGACAGCGTGCCGATGATGGGCACCAGCGAGTCGGGGCGGTCCCGGCGACGGCGCTCCCCGCCGGGGACGCAGGCGCCGACGACCACGAGGCCGTTCAGTGGCTCACGCGCCAGCCGCGTCACCAGGTCGTTGACGTGCTGGTGGTTGCCGATCACCAGCACCCGGTGGGCGCAACGACCTCTGCGCCGGGCCCGGTAGAGCCACAGGCGAGACAGGTAGCGCCCGAGCAGGAGCAGCGCGAACCCGAGCGGCAGGACGATCGCCACGAAGCCGCGGGCCAGCTGGATCTGCCCGCCGTAGCCGATCAGGGCCACCACGGCGGTCAGCCGGACGCTGGCGTTGCCGACCCGGCGGAACTCCTCGGGTCCGCCGCCGACGAAGCGGGACTCGTAGCAGCGGCTCAGCGCGAGGACCACCATCCAGAGCACGGCCAGCCCAGCGGCCACCGCGTAGTACGACACCCCCGCCAGCTCGCCGGGGTCGGCACCGAAGCGGATCAGCAGCGCCAGCCCGGCGGCGACCAGCAGGGCCGCGATGTCGACCAGGAACAGGCCGCGCACGTAGCTGCGCAGCCACACCGCGCTCGCGGCAGACGGCACCGGCGTGACGGGTGCGGACGTCGCCCCTAGCCGAGGAACCAGCGTGGGGGCGTCGTTGACGGTAGTCAGGTCGATCCCTCCGCGGGTCCCCTAGCCGTGCCGGCGTCTGTGTGTCAAGTGTGCGTCGTGGCGTGACCGTATGCAACTGGCCAAAAGGGCTATATGTCGACGGTCTATCGGCACTTCTGCCCCATCGCTTGACTCGGCATGTCACACTCTGCGTAGTCAACTTTGACGAGGTGGGGGTCCCATGTCTGTATCTCGAGTGTCTGCCGGTTCTGCGGCGCTGCTGCTCAGCGGCCTGACGGTCTTCATGGTTCAGGCGCCTGCCTACGCGCAGGCCGTGCCCGACTGCACGGGTGTGCTGCCGACGGCCTCACCTCCGCAGACCGCTGGAGCGTTGAGCGACGTCACCGTGGTCCCCGGACAGACCGTGAGCGCCACCTCGGGCGCCGGCAAGTTCACCCCCGGTTCCACCGTCGAGTACGGCGTGCAGCCCCCCGTGACCGTGCTCGGCACCGTCGTCGTCGCTGCGGACGGCTCGGCCACCACGAATGTCGCCGTTCCGGACCTGCCGAACGGCGACTACACGGTCTTCTTCCGCTCGGTGGCCGCGGGTGTCACGCCGGTCGACACGGGCGTCTGTGTCCTGCCGTTCACGTTCACGCAGCCCACGGCCGTGCTCCCGATCGCGGAGACCCGACCCGCCGCCCGCCCTGCGGCCCTTCCCTTCTCCGGCGCGAACGGCGTCCTCCCGCTGACGCTCGGCGGCGTCGCGCTCGTGGCTGTCGGCGCGGGCCTGGTCGTCGTCACGCGCAAGCGCAAGCGCGCCGAGGTCACCCCCACCTCGCTCGCCTAGCAGGCCGGCACCCGCACGTCCCGCGCGAGCGGCCGGCTCAGCGGCTGCTCCGGCACCCGTGCCGCCCCCGCGACGACCGGCTCGTCCAGCTCCAGGACGAAGCGCCTGGTCTGGTCGCGCGGCAGGTCCAGCATGACCTGGAAGAGCGGCAGTCCACGCTCGATGCTGTTCGCGACGAACAGCCCGTCGGGATCCTGCGGGCGCACCGCGCGGCCGTCGACGGTCGCCCGTACCAACTCCGCCCCGGGCGTCGTGTAGACGATCAGGCTCACGGTCGAGTCGGTGCTGCTGGTGATGCCGTCGCCGGTGTTGCGGATCGTCAGGAACGGCGGCAGCCCGTCGGCCGGCGCCTCGTTGCGCAGCTCGACGCTCACCGTGCTGCGCCGGCGACTTCCCTCGCACGGCCCGGCGACGTAGGTCACCGAGCGTTGCAGGAAGTTGTCCAGCTTGCCGCCGGTGGCGTTGACCAGCACCGGGTACGCGACCGGTGCCGGACCCTGCGGCAGGCCGCCGTCCACCCCGGCGTCCGCCAGCAGCGGCGCCAGCGCCGGGTCGTCACTGGCCATCCTCAGATGGCCGGAGCGGACCGCCTCGGCGAGGCCGCGCAGCAGCGGCTCGAGCGAGCCGTCGCCGGAGACGATCCGGTCGGTGACGGCGCCCGCGACCACCTCCAGCTGGTCCTTGCGCTCCGATCGGCCGTCCTCCCCGACCACCCCGACGTACTGCCCGACCGCCAGGTAGTCCTCGAGCCCCTCCGGCGGGATCCGCCGGCCGTCCGCCACCTCGATGTCGCCGCCGTCCCGCAGCAGGAAGGCGAGCGCCTTGGCATCGAGGGCGATCACCCCGTCGAGCGGCCCCCCGCCCTGGGCCTGCCACTTGGCGTTCACCACCCGCGCGACGGTGGGCAGGTCAGGGCTGAGATTGATGGTTCCCCACAGCTCGAAGGCGCCGACCCCGCCGCCGTACAGCCGGACGAAGTCCGGACCGACACCTGGCGGGACCGGCACCCGGGCGCTCTGCAGGTCGGCGTTGCTGCCCCGCGCGCTGACCCGCACCCGGCCGCGGTCGGTCTCGATCAC
>JBBSKF010000202.1:0-3903 GCA_038256525.1 Mycobacteriales bacterium
ACGTTGGTGAACATCGACACGATCTTCACGACGTCGAGCCCGGCGAGCTACGACATCCCGCTGACGATCCTGGGTCGTTCGGTCGTCATTACCGCGACGGCGGCGAAGTGGACCTGGCACTTCGGGGACGGCGCGACAGCAACGACTGCGATACCGGGTTCGCAGGGACGCGTCTTGCACGAGTACGCGCAGTCGGGCGCGCGTAGCGCGCACGTAGTCATTGAATGGACAGGGACGTTCCGGGTCGATGGCGGTCCCGTGCAGGTCGTCGCGGGAACCGCCACGACGACTGGTGCCCCGGTCGTCGTGGAGGTCAAGCAGGCCAGGGCGGAACTGATCGGCGGCTGAATCCGGCCGCCGATCAGGCCGGTCGCCTCAGATCTTGCGCAGCACCGTGACCACGCGACCGAGGACGACGGCGCGGTCACCGTCGATCGGCGAGTAGGCCGCGTTGTGCGGCAGAAGCCAGACGTGCCCGTCGCGTCGTTTGAAGGTCTTGACCGTCGCCTCCCCGTCGATCATCGCCGCAACGATGTCGCCGTTGTCCGCAGTCGGTTGCTGCCGCACGACGACCCAGTCGCCGTCGGCGATCGCTGCGTCCACCATCGAGTCTCCGACCACCTTGAGCATGAACAGCGTGCCGCTGCCGACAAGCTCGCGGGGGAGCGGGAAGACATCCTCGATCGCCTGCTCGGCAAGGATCGGCCCGCCGGCCGCGATGCGCCCGATGACCGGGACGTAGGCGGGGGTGGGGTGGGCGGCGCGCTCGGCCGCCTCGTCCTGTGCCTGGTCGGCGGCGGCGATGGCCGCGGCGGCGACGCCCGGTTGGCGCACGTCGACTGCTCTCGGCTTCGAGGGGTCGCGGCGCAGGAAGCCCTTCTTCTGCAGAGCCTGCAACTGGTAGGAGACGCTGCTCGTACTGGTCAGGCCCACCGCCTCGCCGATCTCGCGCACCGTGGGCGGGTAGCCCCGGCGCTCGACCGAGTCGCGGATGACCTCGAGCACCTTGCGCTGGCGCGGTGTCAGACCGGACTCGTCCGCCGGTCCGTCGGGAAGGTCGCGGACGACGCCGGACTCGCCGGTGCTGCTGGACGTGGACTGCTTGCGAACCATGGAGACCTCCGATCGAGGGGGCGGGCTGGCCCCTGACGGGGACGTTAACGCGCTGAAGGTCACAGATCAAACACATGTTCGAGCGTGTCCTGGTCTTTGTCGGAGCCGCGGGGTACAACTTCGTACAGAGGTTCGATCGAACGCACGTTCGTCATCGTCAAGCATCGGAGGAAGACCATGAGCCAGCCACACACCCTCAGCCCGCGACCCACCACGCCCGCCGTCCACCTCACCCGACGTGGCCGGTTGCTCGTCCTCGCCGTGCTCGTGAGCGTGCTGTTCGGCGCGTTCTCACTGGGTCGAGCCGGATCACAGGCCGCGCCGGAGGCCCAGCCGGCCCCCGCTCTCGAGCAGACGACCGTGCAGCCCGGCGAGTCACTCTGGACCGTGGCGGAGCGCATCGCGCCACACAACGACCCGCGCGAGGTGATTGCGCAGATCCGTCGCCTGAACGACCTCACCGGCTCGACGCTGCGCATCGGACAGCAGCTGCTGCTGCCGGTCCCAGCCTGAGTCGATCTGTGCGTTCTCGAGCCGGAACGATCCGACCCATGTCTCGTTATGGTCGGGTAGGGCGGTGCTGCCCTGCCTGCCACGGAGGAGCCACGTTGTCCGTTCGCCCCCGCCCCCTTTCGCTCATCCTCGCAGCCACTGCCGTCACCGCGGCCGTCGGCGCTACCTGGGCCGGCGGTGCGACCGCCGACTCGGGTCTGCTCGGGGCGCCGACCTCCTACATCGTCACTCTCAACAGCGGCACCCCGTCGACCGTCGCCGGACTGGCGACCGCTCTCGGCGGCGACGTGGGCTACGTCTACGAGAACGCCATCAAGGGCTTCTCGGTGACTCTTCCGTCCGGGCTGCTTCCGACCCTGTTCACCCTCCCGGGCGTTGCCTCGGTCGAGAAGGACGGCGTGCTGAGCTCCGCCGGCACGCAGACACCGACCCCGTCGTACGGTCTGGACCGCATCGACCAGCGCGCCCTCCCGCTGAGCAACAGCTTCACGACGGCGGCGCAGGGTGCAGGCGTGAAGGCCTACGTCATCGACACTGGCATCGCCCTCGGCCACACCGACTTCGGCGGGCGCGCGGTGAGCGGCTTCGACGCGGTCGACGGTGGCAGCGCGGACGACTGCAACGGTCACGGCACGCACGTGGCGGGCACGACCGGGGGCACGCAGTTCGGCGTTGCGAAGGCGGTGAGCCTGGTCGCCGTCCGGGTGCTCGACTGCGCCGGCTCAGGATCGACATCGGGCGTCATCGCCGGTGTCGACTGGGTCACCGCGGATCATCAGGCCGGCCAGCCGGCCGTCGCGAACATGTCGCTCGGCGGTGGCGCGTCGGCTGCCCTCGACGCGGCCGTGCAGCGTGCGATCGCTGACGGCGTGAGCTTCGCCGTCGCGGCCGGCAACGCCGGCGGGCTGGTGGGCGGACTGCTCGGAACGGCGAATGCCTGCACCGGCTCGCCGTCCCGGGTCCCGGAGGCGCTGACTGTCGGGGCGACGGATGCCCAAGACCGCCAGGCGTCGTACTCCAGCTCCGGCCGGTGTCTGGACCTGTTCGCGCCTGGCAGCGACATCACCTCGGCGTGGTTCGACTCAGCGAGCGCAACCAAGACCATCAGCGGCACGTCGATGGCATCGCCGCATGTCGCGGGCGCGGCGGCCCTGTACCTGTCGACGACGCCTGGTGCCAGCCCTGCGCAGGTGGCCCAGCAGCTCGTCTCGACAGCGACTCCAGGCGTCGTGAAGCGCGCGGGCAGCGGCTCGCCGAACCGGCTGCTGTTCACGGACTACTGAGCTGGGCGGAGGCGGAGGGCCTCAGAGTCGAACTGAGTGGGGCTCACACCCGTACCGGCCTAGCAAGCCGGGGCCGTCACCGTGCGGCCGCCCTCCTGAGGACTCGAGCGTGTCGGTGGTCGCGAGGTACCCACGGGGAGAGTCGAACTCCCAAGCACTCGATCCTCAACCGGAGCGGCTCACCGATGGCCTACGTGGGCATTGCCTGACTGGGCAGATGTGGAGCTGCGTCGGGGCCCCGTTGCGTGAGCACGGTGGAGCCAGGCCGCGGACCGACCTCTTGCGGAGAGGCCCTCACCTATACGGCGGGCGCGAGGCCCGCCCAGATCGCCCGTTGCGTGTAGCCGGTCTTGTCTGGCCGCCATGGGTGCCAGCGCAAGCGCATCCCGGCCTCCTCCGGCGTGCGATCGGCCTTCTTGTGGTTGCACGCTCGGCAGCAGGCCGCGAGGTTCTCCCAGCTGTTGCGCCCACCACGGGACTGCGGCAGAACGTGGTCGACGGTGGTGGCGCCGGATGTGCCGCAGTAGACGCAGGTGTGCTTGTCGCGGTCCAGGACGTCGCGCTTGGTGGCCAGATCCGACACGTCACCGTGCGCACGGTTCTCCCACGGCACGTAGACATACCTGGTCAGCTGAATGACCCGCGGAAAGGGGATCTGCGTTGACGGCGACCGGACCGTACGTTCTGGATCGGCCTCGAAGCACAGCGCTATCGGGATCCCCTTGGCGTTGGTCTGGCAGAGCAGGGTCACCGCCCGCTGCCAGTCGACGAAGGCGAGCACGCTCATGTCGGCGTTCAGAACAAGGACCCCAGCCATGACGTACACACCTCCTTCTGTTCGATTTCGCCGGCGCCGGAACCGGGCCGCGGTGGAGATCGTCGGACTCGAACCGACCGCCTTCGGTATGCAACGCCGACGCTCTGCCTGATGAGCTAGATCCCCGTGTCCGTCGCTGACCCGGCTGGATTCGAACCAGCACCTGATCGGGTAACA
>JBBSKF010000203.1:0-3898 GCA_038256525.1 Mycobacteriales bacterium
GATCTGCTCGGTCAGCTCGGTGATGGCGGCAGCCTGTTCGGCGGTGCCCGCAAGGTCCTGCAGCGCGGCGAGCTGCGCTGGGGACAGGTCCCCGACGTTGAGCAGGGCGAGTGCGCCTTCCGCGTTGAGCAGGTCCCCGATGGTGTCGAGCCCACCCAGGGCGATGAGGTCCGTGAGCTGGCCGAGTCCGATGCCGTCGAGCAGGTCGAGGCCGTCGAGCAGGTCGGGCAGTGCGCCGACCGGCAGCGCCTCGAGGTTCAGGCCGAGCTGGTCGAGCAGGTCGAGCAGCGACGGCAGCTCCAGGCTCTCGAGGTTCAGCTGCTTGGTGGCGGTCGAGCCGGTCTTGACGACCTGCGAGCTGGTGGCGAAGGACCCGTCGCCCAGGATGTTCAGGCCGAGCAGGTCGAGGGCGCCGAGCCCTGTGGTGGCCTTGGCCACCGGCCCGTCCGGACCCACGAGGGCCGACAAGTTCCCGTTGGGGCTGGTCAGCGACAGCACCCCCGGAACTCCCTGGCTCTGCGACGGGAAGTTCTTCTCCTCCCCGGCCTTGACCTCGATCGGGCTGCCGACCGGGACGTCGTCGGACAACAGCGGGATGATCTTCACGAGTGCGCTGGTCCCGTCGAGGGTGCCGGTCGGGAGCTGGAGGCGCAGCGCCTCGAGCGACTTGCCCGCCCCTGACAGCTTGGCGAGCGAGCCGGAGGACAGGGCCGAACCGAGACCCGGGACGGGGGCCGCGGGGGTCGCTGCGGTGACCGGTCCGGCGAGGGCAGCAAGTAGGGCAGTGGCCGCGGCGGCGGACAACAGGGGCGAGGCACGCATAGGTAGCTCCAGGGAGAAAGGTGCACGAAGGCTCGTGTCTGTCCGAAGGATCGGGGTTCGGCTTCGCTTTGACCATGGCCCTTTTGGGCTATCTCCGGCCTAGAAAATGCGCTCCCGGCCGGTCTGCTGCCACTTCGGTGTACCTCGGTGCCCCGCGGTGTCCGGCCGATGGATCGCCTGTCCTACGCGTCACCGTTGGGCCCTTGCATCGTTGATGGGTGCAGCGCCCGAATTGCCGGTCGCGACGAGCGTTGGGGTGACCACATGAATGAAGTGCAGGCTGGAAGCGGCCGACTGCTCACGCCCGGGGAGGTCGCCTTGATGTTCCGCGTCGACCCCAAGACGGTGACCCGCTGGGCAGCCGCGGGGCGCATCAGCAGCATCCGCACCCCTGGTGGCCACCGGCGCTTCCGTGAGTCCGAGATCCGCGCGCTGCTCGGTGACAGTCGCAGCGCGGTGGTCGCGACCGAGCAGATCCCGGCCCAGTCGCAGAGCGCTCGCACCCACGCAGCTCTCTGACGGAACCTTCCGCCGACGCTATCCTGCGCCCGTCGGACCGACAGAGGGGGTGGGCGGTGCTGTACGGCGGCGGGGTGCTGGTCGCCCTCGAGCTGTGCCTGGTTGTCTACTGCGTCCTGAACGTCATCACGACGCCGGAGGCCGAGGTCCGCAACCTCCCCAAGATGCTCTGGCTGCTGCTGGTCCTGTTGTTCCCGATCGTCGGCGGCATCGCGTGGCTCGTCGCCGGCCGACCACAGGGCGCGGTGAACCACCGCGATACGGGACGGATCCCCGCGGAGTACGACCGTCCCGGTCGCGCGACGGCTCACTCGCCGGACGACGACGAGGCCTTCCTGCGCCGGTTGAAGGAACGAGCCGATGAGCAGCGCAAGCGGGCCGAGCAGGAGCGCCGTGCTCACGAGGCCGATCCCGACGCCTGAGCGGACCCGACGCCGAGCCGTGCGGCGCGATCACGCTTAGGGTTCTGGGGACAGGAGGTGGACCGGTGCTGGTCGTGTACGCAGTAGCCCTCGTGCTGCTCGTCTATTGCGCGCTCGACGTGCTGTCCACGCCGGCGGCCTCGGTGCGCTCGCTGCCCAAAGCCGTGTGGTTCGTGCTGCTGGTCGTGCTGCCCCTGCTGGGACCGCTTGCCTGGCTCTACGCCGGCCGTCCCCGCCGCGGTGCGACGCGCCGGGCCGCCGCCCCCGAGCCCGGTGCGCCGGACGACGACGAGGACTTCCTGCGGGAGCTGCGGCGCCGGGCCGATGACCACCGCAAACGCGCCCGCGACCCCAGGGACGACGGGAAGCCTTGACGCTCGGAGGGGGGCCTGGGCCAGCTGGGCCAGCTGGAGGCCCATCTCGGTGCCACCAGAGCCCGGACCCAGCGCCGGGACGGCACCGAGATCGCGAGTGCGGCGAGGGCACGAGTGCGGCGAGGGCACGAGTGCGGCGAGGGCACGAGTGCGGACCGCCGCGACGGGCGCGCAGCTACGCGCCGGCTCCCGGGCGGCGCGCGGCCGCGCCGGCCGGCTCGCTGTAGGCGACGGTCACGACCTGGTCGTCCTCCCACGTGATGCTCGTCAGCGACGCCAGACCGCACTGCCGACGGTCCGGCCGGTGCCAGAGCTTGCGGCCCTCGACGTAGCGGCGCACCGTCCAGATCGGCAGCTGGTGGCTGACGCAGACCGCTTCGGTGCCGCGCGCCTGGTCGCGCGCGCTCTGCGCCGCGGCCAGCATCCGCTCGGCGATCACGACATAGGGCTCCCCCCAGCTCGGCACGAACGGGTTACGCAGGTGCGGCCAGTGCTGCGGCCGACGAAGAGCGCCGTCCCCCACGCCGAACGGCTTGCCCTCGAAGACGTTCTCGCTCTCGAGCAGCCGCTCGTCCGTGCCGATCGGGAGGCCGAGCAGCTCGGCGATCGGCGTCGCCGTCTCCTGGGCCCGCTGCAGCGGAGAGGCGATCACCACCGTGATGTTGCGGCCCTGCAGCGCCTCGGCGGCGTCGCGCGCCATGGTGTGGCCGTCCTCGGACAGACCGAAGCCGGGCAGTCGCCCGTAGAGGACGGCGCCCGGGTTGTGCACCTCGCCGTGCCGCAGCAGGTGGACGGTGGTGCGGGTCATGCGCGGTCCTTTGCGGTCGGCGGGGCGATCAGCTCGGGGGCACGCACAGCGGCGGCGGCGCGGGCGGCATGGGGCAGCGCCTCGGCGACGCGGGCCAGCGCCGTGTCGTCGTGCGCGGCGCCGACGAACCACGCTTCGTACGCGCTCGGTGGCAGGTAGACCCCACGGCTCAGCATCTCGTGGAAGAAAGCCTTGTAGCGCAAGACGTTCTGCTGGCTGGCCGTCGCGTAGTCGACGACGGCGTGGTCGCAGAAGAAGACGCTGAACAGGCTGCCGGCGTGGTTGATCCGGTGCTCGACCCCCAGCTCGCTCAGCGCCCCGGTGGTCAGCCTCGCGACGGTCGCAGCGGTCGCGTCCAGGTGGGCGTAGACCTGCTCGGTGCACAGCTCCAGCGTGATCCGGCCGGCAGCGACGGCAAGGGGGTTCCCCGACAACGTCCCGGCCTGGTAGACCGGGCCCTTCGGTGCGAGGCGGGCCATGACGTCGGCCCGCCCGCCGAACGCCGCGGCCGGCAGCCCGCCACCCATCACCTTGCCGAAGGTGAACAGGTCGGGCGCCCAGCCTTCGAGCGCGCCCTCCAGCCCGTACCAGCCGGATCGGCTGACCCGGAAGCCGGTCATCACCTCATCGAGCACGAGCAGCGCGCCGTACTCCCCGCAGAGCGCCGAGAGCCCGGCGTTGAAACCGGGCAGCGGCGGCACGACCCCCATGTTGGCGGCCGCCGCCTCGGTGATCACGACCGCGATCTCGTGACCATGCAGCTCGAAGGCCGTCCGCACCGCGTCGAGGTCGTTGTAGGGCAGCACGATCGTGTCGGCGGTCATCGCCCCGGTGACCCCCGGGCTGTCGGGCAGGCCCAGGGTGGCGAGGCCGCTGCCGGCGCTCGCGAGCAGCGCGTCGACGTGGCCGTGATAGCAGCCGGCGAACTTCACGACCTTGGTACGCCCGGTGAA
>JBBSKF010000204.1:0-3894 GCA_038256525.1 Mycobacteriales bacterium
CGACCTTCCGATGCTGTCCTGGGCCGGCCACGCGGTCGGTATGGCCAACGCCCACCCGGAGGTGCTCGCCGCGGTCGATGAGCTCACCGGGTCCAACGACGAGGACGGTGTCGCACAGGTGCTCGACCGCTGGTTCTGAGCGGTCACATGAAGTTGCGGGTGTGCAGTGCGGACAGCTCGGCTGCCTCGTCCGCCGGAAACCCCAACCGGGTCAAGCGCTGCCGGCGACCCTCGTCCATCGCGCCGTGCAGCGCCAGCACGGCGGCGTGACCGCGGCGGATCGCCTCCGGCTCCCAGGATCCCGCGGCCAGGATGATCAGTGCGTCGAAGACGTCGGCGTTGAGCCCGGCCGTGTCTGCGAGCGAGTCGTGCCGCCGCTCGACCGCTGCCCGCAACCGTCCCTGCAGTGTCGGGTCGAGTGCCGCCTGGTGCTCGAGGTGGGCCACCCCGAACGCGACGTGCCGCGCCTCGTCCACGCGGGCCAGGCGGGTGACCTGTCGGGTCACCGGGTCGGGGGCGTGCGCGTCGAGAAAGGCGAGCAGGGACAGGAAGCTGCCCTCGCCGAGCACGGACAGCAGGAACGAGGCGAGGGAGAAGTCGGGCTCGTGAAGCAGCGAGTTCAGCGATTCACGGCCGCCGGCCGAGGAGGTGCCCATCGGAAGGCCGGTCAGCAGCGCGCGCCGGGTGAACACCTCCATGTGCCGCGCCTCGTCGGCCGCCTGGACCGCCAGGAGCTGCTGGACCTCCCGGAAGTGCGGATGCACCCGCGCCAGCAGTCGGGCCGGGATGACCATCGCCGCCTGCTCGTTCTCGATCAGGTAGGTCATCACCTGGACGACGGCCGTCTCGATGTCGTCAGGCAGCTCGGTCGCTGCGTCCCAGTCGACGGCGGTCGCCGGGTCCCACTGCGCCGCCGCCGCGTGGGCGTAGAGGCGCGGTGCCAGGTCGGCCCAGACCACGTCCCGGTCGTCCAGGTCGAACCGGGGGCCGGGACCGCCGGCCTCCACGAGGGCGCCACGGGCGGCCAGTCCCCAGTGCGCCGGCGGCCGGCGCACGATGTCAGCCGGCGACGTGCCCCCGGCCCGCTCGGCGCCGGCCCAGCGCTGCTGCTCGGCGACACCCCGTACGACCTCGTAGCCGCCAGCTGCGTCCTGGTGAAATTCGTGGCCGGCCGCGCGGCACCAGGGCCGCAGGTGCACCCCGAGCGCCGGGTCGCTGCCGGCGACGCGCAGCGTCCCGGCCGGGGGCAGCGCCCGCAGGGCCCGACCGACGAGCAGGTGGGCGCCGTGGTCGAACCCGAGGGTGCCGAGATCGAGCGAGGCGTGCGTCAGACTGGTCAGGGCGAGTACTCCTTGGCGGTCAATCGTCCTTGCCCATCGTAGAAACCAGTTTCGGTGACTGCTGCGTCCAGCGCCGCGTAGCCGCTGTCCCGTCCCGGCCGCCAGACCTTCAGACCCTCGAGGTCCAGCAGCGGGCGGACCTGCGGATCGGCGTACGACATGGCCAGCAGCAGCTCGACGAACTCCGCCGCAAGCTCACCCGGGGCGGTGTCGATAAGCGTCATGTTGCAGTGGTCGTACGGCTCGGTCTGCGCCAGGACGCGGGTGGCACCGCTGGGCAGTGTCCCTTCCTGGGAGAACAGCAGGTGGTTGCCGTCGATCATGCAGGCGGCCTCGACGTCACCGGCGACCAGCGCGCGGGCGGCATCACGCTCACCGCCGATGTGATCGCCGTGCAGCCCGACGCCGATGTCGAACCGGCGGACGACCGCGTCCTCGTCGGGGTTCAGCCCGGTCGCCCGAAGGTGGGACAGCGGGATCAGCGTGGCCTGCGGGGAGTCGACAGCGCCTACCGCCAACGCCTGCCCTTGCAGGTCCGCCAAGGCGGTGTAGCCCGAGTCGGCGCGGACCACGACGACCGAGGTGAGGTCCTGGTCGGTGTCACGCATCACGGCCGAGCGGACCGTCCGGCCGTGCGCGGCGGCGAGCCGCTCCGCTCGCAGCCAGGCCAGCGGTGAGTTCCACGCCGCGTCGATCCTGCCCTCGATGAGATCCTCGACCTGTCGCTCGTAGTGCGAGTAGAGGACGAAGTCGAACGGCAGTCCCTTGCCCACCAGGTAGTGGCGGAAGCCCTCCCAGATCGTGACGACCTTCGGGTCGTACGCGACGGCGCCCATCAGCAGCGTCTGCCCGGGCATCAGACCGACACCTCGTCGAACAGCGGCTGACCCAGGCTCGCGCGGCCGACGAAGTCCTGCAGCGCCGCGGTCGTCGGCGCCATCACCCGCGCAGCCAGCGAGTCGCGGAAGCGTCGCTCGACCCCGAGCTCCTTGCGAAACGCCGCCCCGCCGCACAGCCGCAGCACACCGTCGGCCACCTCGGTCGAGGCCTCTGCGGCGACCGCTTTGACCTGGAGCACCCGCAGCGTGGCGTCTGCACGTCCGGAGCTCACCGCCAGCAGCGTGTCCGCGAGGAACGCCCGCGCCTCGTCGCAGCGGGTGAGCAGCCGCGCGAACTCGGCCCGGCTCACCGGCTGCTCGGCCAGCGACGAGTCGAGGTGGGTCAGTCTGGTACGGGTGAGATGGGCTGCGGCCTCGGCAATCATGGCGCTCATCAGTCCGACCGAGAAGGCGGCATTGCCGAGAAGGAACGTGGGCAGCGAGGTCGCCAGGGCGATGTCCAGGCCCACCCCGTCCTCGCCGAGTCGTGCCGACTCGGGCACGAGCACCCCCTCCCCGGTCACCGGCTTGGAGCCGTTGCCGCGCAGGCCCACACCGTCGAAGCCTCCGGTGACGCGCAGTCCCGGCGCATTCGACGGGACCAACCACAGCGTCATGGGGCCGGGGGCGCTGACCGGGGTGCTGGACCAGACGTAGCTGTCGGCCTCCCCGGCCGAGGTGACCCAGCTCTTGGCGGCGTCGAGGCGGACGCCGTCGTCCGCCGAGGTCGCGGAGCTCATCGGCGCCCAGAAGTGGCTGCGCGATCCGGTTTCGGACAGGGCCAGGGTGCTCACGTGCTCGCCTCGCGCGATCGCCTCCCGGACCTCGCGCGGACCGTGCGCCTCGATCGCGGCCGTCGCGGCGAAGTGCATGAGCACGACCATGGCGGTCGACCCGCAGACCGCTGCGACTGCCTCGACCACCTCGGCGACGTCGGCGAGTGAACCGTTGCCGCCACCGACCTCGGCGGCGCTGAGCACCCCCAGCACTCCCGCCTCGCGAAGGGCGTCGAGTGCCGCCCGGGGATAGTCGCCGGTGCGGTCGATCTGCTCGGCTGCAGGGGCGATCGTCTGCTCGACGATCGTGCTCAGGGCGGCGCGGTAGTCCTGGGTGGTGTCTCTGTTCGGGGCAGTCATGACTGTCTCCTCATGGGGGATCGACGTGATGGCATCGACGTGATCGCGAGGAGTGCGCCCGACTGGAGTCAGCCGAGTCTCGACACCGCCCTCGCGAGGGGGAAAGTCCGCCCGACCGGGCGGATGCAGGAAACGGCTCAACGACGTGTAGGCATGTCCCCCCCCTCGCGCAGCAACGGCAGGACACGGAACGTATCAAAGGATCGGTCTCCCTGATCATCTGGCGAGATCTGGACCCGACACGCCGGTGTTCCGCGCCAGATGATCAGGGAGAGCGGTGTTTCGCGCCAGATGATCAGGGAGGTGCCGGGGGCGGGGGCCGGGCTAGGCGCGCCAGCCCTCCGCGAGCGCGGCGAGCGGCTCCTCCGGCGAGGCATCGAGCAGCTCGCAGAGCGCGCCGACCAGCCGCTCCTGCGGCTCCTGCCGAGCCGAGGCGCCCATCACGCCGACCCGCCAGAGCTTGCCGACCAGCGGCCCGAGCCCACCGGAGATCTCGATGCCATGGTCGAGCAGCAGGGCCGTACGCACCTTGGCCTCGTC
>JBBSKF010000205.1:0-3884 GCA_038256525.1 Mycobacteriales bacterium
AATCCACCGGTGCTGCCCGTCATCCCCCAGGCCACGATCATCTCGGCGAGCTTCGTCGACTACCTGATCGTCGCGCTGTACTTCGTCGTCGTCCTCGGGATCGGCGTCCTCGCGCGCCGCCAGGTCTCGGACTCGGTGGACTTCTTCCTCTCCGGCCGGTCGCTGCCGGCCTGGGTCACCGGCCTGGCCTTCATCTCCGCCAACCTCGGCGCCGTCGAGATCATGGGGATGTCGGCGTCCGGGGCCGAGTTCGGCCTGCCCGCGACGCACTACTTCTGGATCGGCGCGATCCCGGCCATGCTGTTCCTCGGCGTGGTGATGATGCCGTTCTACTACGGCTCCAAGGTGCGCTCGGTGCCCGAGTTCATGCGCCGCCGCTTCGGTACGGGCGCCCACCTCGTCAACGCGCTGTCCTTCGCGGTGGCGCAGCTGCTCATCGCCGGCGTCAACCTCTACCTGCTCGGCAGCATCATCCAGGCGCTGCTCGGCTGGAACCTGTACCTGTCGCTGGTCGTCGCGGCCGCCGTCGTGCTGTCCTACATCACCCTGGGCGGGCTGAGCGCGGCGATCTACAACGAGGTGCTGCAGTTCTTCGTGATCGTCGCCGCGCTCCTGCCGCTGACCCTGATCGGGCTGAACCGGATCGGCGGCTGGGGCGGGCTCACCGACAAGATCACGGCCGCCGCCGCGTCGAACCCCGAGTCGGCCACCGCGGCCGAGCAGCTCAACGCCTGGCCCGGCAACGCGCTCTCCGGCTTCTCCAACGACTTCCTGTCCGTCGTGGGCATCGTCTTCGGTCTCGGCTTCGTGCTCTCCTTCGGCTACTGGACGACGAACTTCGTCGAGGTCCAGCGCGCGATGGCCTCGAACTCCATCTCCGCGGCCCGCAAGACGCCGATCATCGGTGCCTTCCCCAAGATGTTCATCCCGTTCGTCACGATCGTGCCGGGCATGATCGCCGCCGTCCTCGTCACCGAGATCGCCTCGCTGAAGGCCGGGGAGACGGTCCCGGGTGGGGCCGAGGGGACGGTGCAGTACAACGACGCGCTGCTCTACCTGATGCGAGACGTGCTGCCCAACGGCCTGCTGGGCCTGGCCATCACCGGTCTGCTCGCCGCCTTCATGGCCGGGATGGCCGCCAACATCTCGGCCTTCAACACCGTGCTGTCCTACGACCTCTGGGAGCAGTACGTCGTCAAGGACCGCTCCGACGACTACTACCTCCGGGTCGGCAGGTGGGCCACGGTCGTGGCCGCGGTCGTGGCGATCGGCACCGCGGTGTTCGCCTCCGGCTTCACGAACATCATGGACTACCTGCAGACCCTGTTCGGGTTCTTCAACGCCCCGCTCTTCGCCACCTTCATCCTCGGCATGTTCTGGAAGCGGATGACGCCGACCGCCGGCTGGGTCGGCCTGGTCGCCGGGACCCTGTCGGCGGTGCTGGTCGCGTTCCTCTCCGAGGACGCCTTCGGCGCGGCCAGCCTGGGCGTGATCCCGCTGGGCGGCCAGGGTGCCGCCTTCGTCGCCGCGGCGACGGCCTTCGTCGTCGACATCGTCCTCAGCGTGATCGTGTCGCTGGTGACCAGGCCCAAGGACCCCGCCGAGCTGCGGGGACTGGTCTACTCGGAGACGCCCAAGGAGGACCTCGTCGACGCCGAGGAGGCCGGCTACCCGTGGTACCGACGCACCATGCCGCTGGCCGGCATCGCCCTGGTGATGGTCATCGCCTTGAACTTCGCCTTCTGAGGAGCACCGCATGAGCAACGAGCGCCCGTCCGGTTCGCCGGTCGACCCGTCGATGTCCGAGACCGAGCAGGCGGCCTTCGAGGAACGTACGCACACCGCCGGTGCCTTCGACATCCGCAACGTCATCGGCGGTCTGCTGGCCGTCTACGGCGTGATCCTCACCGTGACCGGCATCGTCGGCGACAGCACACCGGGTGTGCCCAGCGAGGCCGACTACAACAGCAACCTGATCGCCGGGATCGTGCTGCTCGTGGTCGGCACGGGTTTCCTGCTCTGGGCCCGCCTGCGCCCGGTCGTGGTGCCGGTGCAGAAGGACGACCAGACCGGGGACTGACCGGGCGGGAGGTCGTCCTCCACAGGTCGGCGTGGCCGCGCTGGCGCCGGGGCGCTCCGGGGCGCACGCTGCACCGCGTGGAGGAGTCGCCGGCGGCCGTACGCGCCCTGCTCCGGCAGCAGGACGGCGTCGTGTCGCGCCGCCAGGCCCTCGGCGCCGGGCTGGGCGAGCCGGACCTGCGCCGGCTGCTGCGCGGCCGTACCTGGACCCCCCTGTTCCCCGGGGTCAACGTCGACCACACCGGACGACCCACCTGGACCCAGCACGCCTGGGCCGCGGTGCTTGCGACCTGGCGCGGCGCTGTACGGCAGCTCCGCTCTCCGCGCGTACGACGGTCCGGTCCCGGGCCGGCCCGACCGGGGCCGGACGGCCGTCCACGTGGCGGTCGACCGCAGCCGCTCCCGACCGGTCCCGCTGGACGGGGTGGTCGTGCACCAGGTCGCAGGTCTCGACGAGAGCGTGCTGTGGAACCTCGGCCCGCCGCGACGGCGCTACGCCGAGGCGGTGCTGGACGCCGCTGCCGCGGCAGGGAACGAGGTGGACCGGGTCGCAGTGCTGGCGTGGACCGTGGGTACCCGACGCACCACCGCCGAGCAGCTGCTCGACGCCCTGGCGCTCCGCTCCCGGTACCCCCGCCGCCGCTGGACGCAGGACGTGCTGCGCGACGTCGCCGCAGGGGCCTGCTCGGTGCTCGAGCAGCGCTACCTGACGCGGGTGGAGCGCGGGCACGGACTGCCCCGCGCCGTGCGCCAGCGGCGCGAGACGACCGGCATCACCGGCGTCGTCTACCGCGACGTCACGGTCGGTGCGGCGGTGGTCGAGCTCGACGGCCGACTGCACCACGACAACCCGATCGCGCGGGACCTCGACCTCGAGCGTGACCTGGACGTCGCTGCCTCCGGACGCACCACGGTCCGTCTCGGCTGGGGGCAGGTGCTGGACCGGCCGTGCCGCACGGCCATCAAGGTCGCGGCGTTCCTGCGACGGCACGGCGTCGAGGCCTACGCCCGTCCGTGCGGTCCCGCCTGCCCCGCCGGCCGGCCGGTCCCCGGGACGTCGGCCGCTGCATGACAGCAGCGGATCACTGCCACCAGGTGGCAGTGATCCGCTGCTGTCATGTCCGGGCGGCCGGCCCGGTCCGGGTCAGAGGTCGAAGAGGCTGCTCGACCCGCTGATGTCGGCGTCGGTACGCGGCTGGTGCTGCTCGCCCGACGGGGCCGGCTGCTCCGCGTCGCCGGTGGGCTCCGTTGCGGCGTCGGCCTCGTCCGCGGGCCGGTCCTCGGTGACCTGCCCGGCCTCGGCGGTCCGCGCCTCGGCCTCGGCCTGTGCCTCGGGCTCGGTGATCCCGGCCTCGGAGGCCTCCGCCACGATGGCGTCGGCCGACACGGTCTCGGTGTCCCCGTCGACCGGCGCCGGGTCCGGGCTCACCGCGACCTCCGGCTCCGGGTCCGGGTCCGCCGCGCGGGCGGGGGCAGCCGGTGCCGGGGCAGCGGGCTCCTCGAGGTCGAAGAGCGACCCGCCCTCGGGGATCTCGGTCGAGGGCGCCGGGGTGACCGCGACCGGGGCCGGTGCTGCCGGGGCCGGTGCTGCCGGGGCCGGCGCGGCGGGTGCAGCCTCGGCCGCCGGCTCGCTCGCGCCGGCGACGGCCACCGGGGCCGCAGCAGCCGGGGCAGCCGGGGCAGCCGGGGCGACCGCAGCAGCCGGGGCGGCCGGGGCGGCGATGTCGAACATCGAGCGGCGGGCCGGGTCGGTCGTCCGGGTGGACGACGCCGGTGCCGGGGTGGCCGGTGCCGGGGTGGCCGGT
>JBBSKF010000206.1:0-3733 GCA_038256525.1 Mycobacteriales bacterium
GGGCTCATCGCCCCATTCTCGACCGACGTGCCGGGCAGATCTGCAGCAGTGAGAGTCAACGTGATCAAACCTGTTCTCGCCCTGTGCGGGAGGGAGAAGGAACTACCGAAGGTGTCTCACATCAGCCTGACGCACAGGGGGCTGCCGGGTGGCGAGTTGGAACGACAGTGGCGGATGCTGCGTCATATGAGGATGCGGTTCGTTCGAGTCGTGCTCACCGGTCTGTGCGCCTTCCTGGGCGCCGGCCTGCTGTTCGGGACCGCCCGCAGCCGCAGATGGGGCGCGCCGGTGAAGGAGACTCCTCAGAGCGAGGTCGGCGAGCCGTACACCGCGATGACGCTTGAACTCCTCGGTGCACCCGGGTGGGTTGTGATCAGCAGCGCGCTCCTCGGAGCGATCACGTTTGGGACGGCCGCGTGGCTGTTGACCGGACTCCTATTCCACCACCGCACGCGCGCGTGAAGACGGGCGATCGACAGCCCGAAGGCGCGCAGGTGTCTTGCAGTCGTCGCGGCCCACAGGGGCTCGACGCACTTGCAGACGTGCGTTAGGTCGCGGTGATGATCTCGATGCCCCAGTCGGCATACGGCTGGGGCGTCGTGGTGATCACGGGTCTTCCGCCCGGCCACTCGGCCGTGGGACGTCCGGCGTCGATGGCCTGGGCGCTGCGCCAATCAATCCCCGCGGCGATAAAGCTGCCGACCGCGGCGGCGACCGGGTAGTCCAGATCAATGACCTGCATCGCGGGCAACGCACCGACGTGATCGGCCAAGCCCGGTCGCTGCGCGATAGCTGCAGTCAGGCACAAGGCCGGGGCAAAGATGAAGCGGTTCGGGCGCAGGTGGGCTTGAGATACCAAGCCGGAGAGCATCCGGCTACCAGCTGCCAGCGCAAGCAGGGCAGTGTGGTCGAACACGACCGCTACCAGAGCAGAACTCACCCGGTGGCCGCACCGCCCGGTGCCTCATCACGGGAGGCGCTCGTCCCCCGTGACGTCTCCATTTCCCGCCAGATCCGTTCCCCCTCGACCAGGTCGTTCTCATCGAGCTCGGGACACAACTGCTCACGCAGATACGAGGTAGCGGCCACGTGACGAGCGGCCAGTTCCTCCTGCGTCGGCGTGCTCACGGCCAACTCGGTCACCAGGTCCCGGATCGTCGCACCCCGCTGGGCCGCGAGCACGGCCAACCGATCGCGCACGGCGCTGTCGACCTTGATCGTGGTGTCCGGCATCCGCCAAGTATACCGTACGAATACTCCCGGGACACAGGCCAAGTCCGTCTCCCCATACACGCTCATGATCACTGCATCACAGTCTCGCCCAGCGCGCCCTCGGTCCCCATCAAGCCGGTTCTCGGACTGGAACAACGCGGCATAGGTCAAGGCTTCTAGCTCGCCTGGCGCCGGTCGCGGCACACCGGATAGGGGCGCGGCTAGCGTCCGACCGTGAACTGGTTCCGCCGTCGCCCTGACACCTACTACGGCGCGTGCCCCGCGTGCGGCCATGACTGGCGGGAACACCCTGGCGGAGAGTTCAAGTCAGACCCGACACAGTGCGGCGAGTGCCTGGACGAGTTTGCGCATGGACGCCGCCCAGCCGACGCTCCGCCGTTGTGCACCGTGGCTGCGCCACCCCGCATGTAAGGGCCGCTACGTTCCGCTGCTGACTACGGTCGCAGAGATGGAACCGACGCGCGAGCTCCTCGACGCTCTAGACGCCGCCCTGGACGAAGTCGCGCGGCAGTTGGTTGACGAGATGCCGTTGGAACAACTTCTCGACCCACGCGAAGACCTCGGGTGGTCATTCGACGGCCCGGACAAGTGGAACTTGTACGTAGAGGGCATCCGAGGCGCGTCCTCACCGACGTTGCTGCTCATCCGCTTGACCGCCTACGCGAACCAGGGCCTTCTGCGCCGACAGTTGGAACGGACTCGCGATGTCGGTGTTTAAACCGACCGGCTGTAAGGGGATGCCGTCCCCGACGGCAGCGGGAGGCTACCCTCGCCTTGTGGTCGACGGCGGCGTGGGGCGGCGGCGCCTTCGACGTCCCGGCACAGCGGTTCCCGGACTTGTTGCCCTCGCGGGGTTTGGGGCGGACGGGGGTGGCGGCCAGGCCGGGTGGCGATGTTGTCCCGGCGCCGGGTGGTCCGGTGGAGCGGGTGCACGGCCCGGATGGCACCGTGCGCGCCGTCGTAGTTCCGGACCCTCCTCCGGTCGTCACCAATGCGGCCGCTGCGGGGCTACGTTGCCGGGGTGGACCGGTTGGTGGTGCTGCTGCGTGGCATCAACGTCGGCAAGCACAACCGCATCTCGATGCCCGCTTTCCGCACTGTCCTCGAGGCGGTGGGCTGCACGCAGGTGCAGACCTACGTGCAGAGCGGCAACGCCGTCGTGACCTGGCGCGGGCCCGCCGAAGGGCTGGCCACCGCGGTGCGGGCCGAGCTGACGGCAGCCGTGGACCTCGACGTGCTGGTGCTGGTGCGCACCGCGGCCGAGCTCGCGGCCGTGGTCGACGCAAACCCCTTTGCCGACGAGGAGTTCGACCCGAAGCTGCTGCACGTTGCCTTTCTCACCGGGCCCCCCGACCCGGAGCGGCTCGCCGCGCTGGACCGAGGCGCGCTGTTGCCGGACCGGCTGGCGGTCGGGGACCGGGCGCTCTACCTGCGCTACGCCACCGGTTCGCAGCGCTCACCACTGGCGAAGGTGCGCCTCGGCGTCGAGGCCACGGCCCGCAACTGGACGACGGTGACAGCGCTTCGCGACCTGGCCGGGTGAGACGGTCGTGATCCGGCTCACCCCGGGGGCAGAAGGGCAAGCCGTCGTGCCGTTCGCCTCGTACGCTGTGGTGTGACTTCCGCCCTCACGTTGCTCGCGGCGCGCACCGTGCGCATCGACGATCCAGGGCCGCTGCTCGACCTCCTGCCGGAGGACGGGGCGCTCGCGTGGGTCACCGGAACCGAGGGCCTCGTCGGCTGGGGCGCCGCTGCTCGCGTGACCCTCACCGGTCCGGACCGCTTCGCCGACGCCGAGCGCTGGTGGCAGGACCTTCTGCAGGGCAGCCAGATCACCGACGAGGTCGGGCTCCCGGGAACGGGTCCGCTGGCCTTCGGCTCGTTTGCCTTCGACGGCGAGGCCGGGTCATCGGTGCTTGTCGTCCCGGAGGTCGTCGTCGGTCACCGGGACGGGCTGTGGTGGCTGACGACCGTCGGCCCGGCGGTGGCCACAGGCGGTCTGCAGGCCCGCTCAGCCGCCCGCGCACCCGGCACCGTCCGCTTCGCGGACGGCTCGCTCAGCAGCGCCGCCTGGAGCCGGGTGGTGGACGACGCCGTCGACCGCATCGCCGCGGGCGAGGTCGCCAAGGTGGTGCTGGCCCTCGACATCGAGGTTCGCACCGACCTGCCGCTCGACGTCCGCTGGCCGCTCACGCGCCTGGCGACGGGATATCCCGGCTGCCGGACCTTTGCCGTCGAGGGTCTGATCGGTGCGACGCCGGAGATCTACGTGCGGCTCGAGAAGGGCGTCGCCACGAGCCGGGTGCTGGCCGGGACGATCCGGCGCAGCGGCGACGCCGGCCGCGACGTTGCGGAGGCGGCATCGCTGGCCCGCTCCAGCAAGGACCTCGAAGAGCACGAGTACGCCGTGCGCTCGGTGGCCGAGGCGCTGACGTCGCACTGCGGGTCGGCGGATGTGCCGCCGGAGCCCTTCGTGCTGCACCTGCACAACGTCATGCAC
>JBBSKF010000207.1:0-3682 GCA_038256525.1 Mycobacteriales bacterium
ACCGGGTCTGCCCGTCACAGACCCCGCGACACAGCGGGCGCAGGGTCTGCCCGGACGGCAGCAGTCAGCCGGCCGCAGCCAGGTTCGTGCCCAGCAGCTTGAACACCGCCCCCGTCGGGTCGGTGGCGGTCGCCAGCCGGCCGTAGGGAGTGTCCTGCGCCGCGTCGACGATCGTGCCGCCGAGCTCGACGGCTCGGGCGAGGGCAGCGTCGGTGTCCTCGACCTTGACGTACACCGCCCAGCGGGACGCCTCACCCTCCGGCCAGTAGTCGGTGGCGTCCATGACACCGGCCAGCATGTCCACCTCGTTGCGCAGCACGCTGTAGCGAAACGCCGGCTCGTCACTCACCGGCTGCGGGTCCCAGCCGAAGACGTCGCGGTAAAAGGCGAGCGCCGGCTCGTACCGCGTGGTGTGCAGTTCGAACCAGCTCGGCGTCCCGCTCTCGCCGATCACGTCCTGGCCGGCGAACCGGTCGCGCTGCCACGCCCCGATCGCGGCGCCGGACGGGTCGACGTAGAACGCCATCGTGCCCAGGTCACCCACGGTCATCGGCGGGACGAGAACCTGTCCGCCGTGCTCCGCGGCCAGCTCCGTGGTCTTGCCCGCGTCGTCGGTGGACAGGTAGACCGACCAGGTGTCGGACGGCGCCTCCCCGGGAATCGTGCCCATGCCGCCGGCGATGGCGGCGCCGTCTTTCGTGAACATGAAGTAGCCGCCGAACTCCGGCGAGGGCTCCTCGGCCACCCAACCGAACAGCCGGCTGTAGAAGTCGCGGCTCCGATCGACGTCGGAGCTGGTGAGTTGCACCCAGCAGGGGGCTCCGGGTGTGGTCGTGTCTGGCTGTGGCATGACGTTCCTCCTGGCGGTGACGGCTCGGACCTGCTGTAGACGTCCGGACACCGGACTTCTCATCGGTGTGCGGCAGGCCGCCCTCACCCGCCCCGTGGCCGCGGCTGGCAGCGCGGGCAGCTGAACGAGGAGCGGTTCATGAACGACTCCCGCCGAACCGGGGCGCCGCAGCGTGGGCACGGCCGGTCCTCCCGCCCGTAGACCGCGAGCGAGCGCTCGAACAACCCGCTGACCCCTTCGGTCGAGACGTAGAGCGCATCGAAGCTGGTGCCGCCCTGGACGATCGCCTCCCGCAGCACGGCGCGGACGTGGGCGAGCAACCGGCGTACGGCCGGCTTGGTCAGGGCGTCGGTCGGTCGCGCGCCGTGCAGCCCCGCCCGCCACAGGCTCTCGTCGGCGTAGATGTTGCCGATGCCGCTGATCAGACGCTGGTCGAGCAGGGCGCGTTTGATGCCGGTACGACGGTGGCGCACCCTGGCCACGAAGTCCGCGTCGTCGAACAGCGGGTCGAGCGGGTCGCGCGCGATGTGGGCGAGCACCGGCGGGACCGGGTCGCCTCCCGGCACGACCAGCAGGCCGCCGAAGGTGCGCTGGTCGACAAAGCGCAGCTCCCGCCCGCCGTCGGCGAACTGCAAGCGCACGTGCAGGTGCTTCTGCACCGGCGACTCGGGCGGCACGACGAGCAGCTGGCCGCTCATCCCCAGGTGACCGGTGAGCGCGTCCCCGGAGTCCAGCGGCAACCACAGGTACTTCCCGCGACGGGCCGCGGCCAGCACCGTTCGGCCGCTCAGCCGGGAGGCGAAGTCGCCCGCCCCCTCGAGGTGGCGGCGGATCGAGCGGGCCCGGCCGACCGAGACCTCGCAGATGGTGCGGCCGACGATCCCCCGCTGCAGGCCGAGGCGCACGACCTCGACCTCGGGGAGCTCAGGCACCGGCAGGCAGGCTCTCCGCCGACCCTGCCGGTACAGGCGCTGCCGACACAGGCGCTGCCGGCCCGGACAGCGCGGTCCAGGCCTGCTCGGCCGCCTGCTGCTCGGCCTGCTTCTTGCTGCCACCCGCACCCGAGCCCCGCACCTGCCCGGCGACCAGGACGTCCGCCGTGAAGCTGCGGGCGTGGTCCGGCCCGCTCCCGGTCAGCCGGTAGTCCGGCACGCCGAGCCCGCGGGCCGCGGTGATCTCCTGCAGGGCGGTCTTCCAGTCCAGCTCCGCACCGTCCTGCGAGGCAGCGCTCATCAACGGGTCGAACAGCGCGCGCACCATCGCCGTCGCGCCGGGCATGCCCCGGTCGAGAAAGACCGCCCCGATCACCGCCTCCATCGTGTCGGCAAGGATCGAGGTCTTGTCGCGTCCCCCGGTCACCTGCTCGCCGCGCCCCAGGCGCAGCCATCGGCCCAGCTGCAGGCTGCGGGCAACGCCGGCCAGCGCCCGGGCGTTGACGACGCTGGCCCGCAGCTTGGCGAGCGAGCCTTCTGACAGGTCCGGATGTCGGCGGTAGAGCGCATCGGTGACGACCAGGCCGAGCACCGCGTCGCCGAGGAACTCCAGCCGCTCGTTGGTGGGCAGCCCGCCGTGCTCGTAGGCGTAGGAGCGGTGGGTCAGTGCCTGCTCCAGCAGTGCCGCGTCGATTCCGGTGCCGAGGGCCGCTTCGAGCAGGGTGTACGGCGGGCCGGCCTCACCGGAGCTGCGACTCACCGGCGCGCGCTCACAGGCGGGACACCGCGTAGTCGACGGCCTCACCGACCGTGGTCAGGCTGTCGAGATCCTCGTCGTCGATGTGGAAGCCGGAGCGCGCCAGCGGGGCGAGTGTCTCCTCGACGATCTCGACGATCTCGACGAGCGCCAGGGAGTCGGCCTGCAGGTCGGCCCGGAAGCGGGTCTCCCGCACCACCGACGCCGGGTCGAGCTCGAGCACCGTCGCCACGGCCGACTGCACCACGGCGAGCACCTGGTCGGGCGTCATCGAGGCGGCGCTCACGTCGTCGCCAGCGCCCGGTTGCGGTCCAGCAGGTCGGACAGCGCCTGTCCGACCCGCGGGACGAGACCTTCGCGCGCGGCCTGCACGGCCACCCGGACGCAGCTCGCGACGCCCTCGGCGGTGCTCGCGCCGTGTCCGATGACGACGACGCCCTTGACGCCGAGCAGCACCGCGCCGCCGAGCCCCTCCGGGCTCATGTGGGCGGTGGTCTGCTCGATCGCGGGAAGCAGGCTGGTGGCGGCCGCCGCGCGCTCGGGGGTGGCGGTCAGCGCCGCTCGCAGCAGCTCGCTGAGCATCGCCGCCGCCCCTTCGAGCCCCTTGGCGAGCACGTTGCCGGTGAAGCCGTCGGTGACGACGACATCGGCCGTCCCGCCGTACGGCACGTCGCGCCCCTCGACGTTGCCGACGAACTCGATCGGCAGCGCCGCGAGGGCGTCGTACGCCGCGCGTCGCAGCTCGTCGCCCTTGCCCGGCTCCGTACCGATGTTCAGCAGTCCGACGCGCGGCGCTGCCAGACCCAGGCGCACGGTCGCGAAAGCGGCACCGGCAAGCGCGAACTGCGCCAGCAGCTCGGGGGTGGCCTCGGTCCCGGCGCCCGCGTCGAGGAAGACCAGCGGCCCCGCCTGCGCCGGGATGACCGCCGCCAGTGCCGGGCGGCTCACTCCGCGCAGCCGGCCGAGCGTGAACAGCGCCGCCGCCAGCGCCCCACCGGTGGAGCCGACGGACACCATCGCGTCCGCCCCGCCTGCCGAGCTGCCGTCCCGGACGAGGCGGGCGGCGACGCGTACGGTCGCATCGCGTTTGGCCCGGACCGCCCGGGCCGGGTCCTCGTCCATCCCGATGACCTGGCTCGCGGC
>JBBSKF010000208.1:0-3598 GCA_038256525.1 Mycobacteriales bacterium
CACCTCGCGGCCGAGGTCGGTGAACCCGTCCTGCCCGTCGAGCCAACCGCGTTCGCGCAGCCGGACACACGCCGCATCCCACTGCTCGGTCGTGTAGACACGCGTCTTGCGCAGCGGCTCGCGGGTCCAGGCATCACCCTGCGCCACGTGCATCACCGCAGCCTCGAGCCCACTGATCCCCTCGACGACGTGCGCGGCGACGTGCCCGTCACCGCGGAACTCCCGCAACAGGGTGACTGCGTGGAACATCTGCAGATGCGGCACGTCCGGCCAAGGCAGGGCGGCGTTGCCGGCGTAGAGCGGCCGGCCGTACGGCGTGCACCCTTGCGTCGCGGTGCGGGCCAGCGACACCGCCTCGAACACGTCGGGGGCGTCGAGCAGGTCACCGCAGAACCGGCGCAGGGCAGCGTCCACTCCCCGGTAGCGCGCCTCGATCAGCTGCTGTGGCGAGGCGGTCTCCCAGGCCTTGTCCATGCCGAAGGCCACCGCCGTGGAGGAGAAGTTGAAGAACGTGGCCTGCACCGTCGCCGCGTTGACGGCACCCATCGCGGCCGCCCTGGCCGGGAAGTAGCCCGCGAGCGGATTGGCCTTCACGTCGAAGCCGAGCGCGGCGTACTCCTGCTGGTTCTCGGGTGCGAAGTAGACCTGCGCATGCACCGGCTCGAGGACGCGCCAGGTCTTGCGGCTGATGGCCGGATCCACGGATCTCCCTACAGGGCAGCCAGGAGGCGGTCGACCTCTTCGACTGTCGTGTAGCAGACCACACCGGCCCGGACCGCCCCGTCGAGCCCGAGCGAGGCGAACAGCTCGGCGGCGTAGTAGTTGCCGGACCACACGCAGATCCCCTGGTTGCCGAGATCGGCGCTGACCTGCAGCGGGCTGCGCCCGGCGACGGTGAAGGCGACAGTCGGGGTACGACGGGCAGGCTCCCCGATCAACGTGACGTCGTCGCGGGCCGTCAATCCCTCGACCAGCCGGGCGAACACACCCTCCTCGTGTCGCTGGAGCCCCGTCATCGCCGAGAGCAGCCGCTCGCGCCGGCTCGGGCCGACGCCGTGCGCGGCGATCCAGTCGACTGCGGCGCTCACCCCGGCGTGCGAGGCGAAGGCGGCGGTGCCGTGCTCGAAACGGTCGGGCACCGCGTCGCTGCTGGGCAGCAGCTTGTCCGGTCGGAGCGTCTCGAGCAGCTCGGGATCGCCGACGGTGCAGCCCAGATGCGGGCCGTACCACTTGTAGGCCGACGTCGCGTAGAGGTCGGCGCCGAGCGCGCGCATGTCGGTCGGCAGGTGCGGCGTCGCGTGGACCCCGTCGACGTGCACCACCGCGCCGACGGCGTGCGCCCGGTCGGCGATGGCGCGTACGTCCGGACGGGTGCCAGTGGCGTTGCTGGCAGCGGTCACCGCCACGAGTCGGGTGCGTTCGGTGACCAGCTCCTCGTACTGCTCGACCGGCAGCTCGGTGGTCGCGGGATCCACCCGCGCCCAGCGGACCGTCGCGCCGGTGCGCGCTGCCGCCTGCACCCACGGCCGGACGTCGGCGTCGTGGTCGAGCCGGGACAGCACGATCTCGTCACCCGGACGCCAGGTGCGGGCGAGTGCTCCGGCGAGGACGTAGGTGTTGGCCGTCATCGACTGGCCGAGGATCACCCCGGCGGGGTCGCCGCCGACGAGATCGGCCACCGCCTCCCGCGCCTGCTCCACGAGGCGCTCCGCCCGGCGGCTGCTCGCGAACGGTCCGTGCCGGTTCGAGACCGCCGACCGCATCGCCTCGGCGACGGCGTCGGCGACGGCCGCCGGGACCTGCGTGCCGCCCGGCCCGTCGAAGTGCGCCAGCCCCTCCGCGAGCGCCGGGAAGTCCGCCCGCACCGCCGCGAGGTCCCAGGCAACGTCGGATCCCATGGCCCGCAGCCTGCCCGACCGCGTGTCCGCACGCAGGTGTGGGGCAGGATCGAGACCATGAGCGAGCAACCCGAGCAGCAGCAGGTCGTCATCACCGGCGCGGACGGCCAGCCCGTCGGCACCGTCATGGTCGGTGCGGACGGCTCGGTCGAACCGTCCCGCCAGCAGAGCCCGGCCGACCTGATCGAGCAGCCGGCGAAGGTCATGCGGATCGGCTCGATGGTCAAGCAGCTGCTGGAGGAGGTCCGCGCCTCCCCGCTCGACGAGGCCGCCCGGACCCGCCTGCGGGAGATCCACCAGAGCTCGATCAAGGAGCTGGAGGCGGGGCTCGCGCCGGAGCTCCACGACGAGCTCGAACGGCTCACGCTGCCGTTCACCGACGACACAGTCCCTTCCGACGGGGAGCTGCGGATCGCTCAGGCGCAGCTCGTCGGCTGGCTGGAGGGGCTGTTCCACGGCATCCAGACGGCGCTGTTCGCCCAGCAGATGGCGGCGCGGGTGCAGCTCGAGCAGATGCGCGGGCGGCCCGCGCTGCCCCCGGGTTCGCCGCCGGACGCCGGCGGGCGCCCGGCCGGCGCCGGCGGAACGGGGCAGTACCTGTGAACCGGTCCATGACCGAGGTTCCCGACCGCCTGCTGCTCGGGTCCGGTCCGAGCATCGTCCCGGACCGCGTGCTCGCGGCGCTGGCCTCGCCGACGATCGGCCACATGGATCCCGCCTTCGCCGCGATCATGAGCGAGACCATCGAGCTGCTGCGCGAGGCCTTCCAGACCGAGAACCTCGCGACGCTGCCGATCTCCGGCACCGGCAGCGCCGGGATGGAGGCGCTGGTCGCGAACTTCGTCGACCCCGGCGACCGTGTCGTCTGTGGGGTGCACGGGCTGTTCGGCGAGCGGATGGCCGACGAGCTCGCCCGCGCCGGCGCCGATGTGGTGCGGGTGGAGGCCGAGTGGGGTCGGGCGATCGACACCGAGCAGCTGCTCGCCGCCGCGCGGGGCGGGCTGGACGCGATGGTCGTCGTGCACGGTGAGACCTCCACCGGGGTCGCCCAGCCGCTGGACGGGCTCGCCGACGCCTGCCACGAGCAGGATGCGCTGCTGCTGATCGACTGCGTCACGTCCCTCGGCGGCGCTGCCCTCCGGATCGACGAGTGGGGCGTGGACGCCGCCTTCTCCGGGACCCAGAAGTGCCTGAACTGCCCTCCCGGCCTCGCTCCCTTCACGGCGGGGGACCGTGCGCTGGCCAAGCTCGCGAAGCGCGAGAAGCCCGGCCGCTCGTGGTATTTCGATCTCTCGCTCGTGCTCGGCTACTGGAGCCCGCAGCAGACCGGCGGCACGGCGCGCGCCTACCACCACACGGCGCCGATCAACCTGATCTACGCCCTGCGGGAGGCGCTGCTGATCGCTGTCGCCGAGGAGCCGCTCGAGAGCGCTTGGGACCGGCACCGCGTGGCGCACCATGCGCTCCGGGACGCGCTCGGCGTGCTCGGCTGCACCCGCCTTGCGCCCGACGGCGAGCAGCTGCACCCGCTGCTCGGCGTCACTCCGCCGGCCGGCATCGACGAGGCCAAGGTGCGTACGGCCCTGCTGCTCGACCATGGCATCGAGATCTCCGGTGGGCTCGGGCCGCTGGTCGGCAAGCTCTGGCGGGTCGGCGTGATGGGCGCCTCGGCTCGGCAGGAGCCGCAGGAGCGGCTGGTC
>JBBSKF010000209.1:0-3584 GCA_038256525.1 Mycobacteriales bacterium
CCGCGAGGCCTACAACGCCGTGTTCGTCGAGGCCGCGAGCGCCGGGCGGCTGATGTTCTACGGCCCCGGTGCGGGCGGCTCGCCGACCGCGAGCGCGGTGCTCGGCGATCTCGTGGCCGTCGCCCGCAACACCCTGTCCGGCGCCTGCGGGGCGGGCGCCTCCGACTACGCCGAGCTGCGGGTCCGGCCGATGGGCGAGGTGGTGACGCGCTACCACATCAGCCTCGACGTTGCCGACAAGGCAGGTGTTCTCGCCGCCGTGGCCCATGCCTTCGCCGACCAGGACGTCTCGATCCGGACGGTCCGCCAGGAGGGTCACGGCGACGACGCGAGCCTGGTCGTGGTGACCCACGCCGCGACCGACGCCGCGCTGCAGGCCGTCGTCGAGCAGCTGCGAGGACTGGACAGCGTGCGGGCTGTCGCGTCCGTGATGCGGGTAGAGGGTGAGACATGACAGTCGCAACTCGGGCATGGGCCGGCTGGAACGGCCTAATCGAGCAGTACCGCGACCGGCTGCCGGTCAGCGCCTCGACGCCGGTGGTCACCCTGCTCGAAGGCGCCACCCCGCTGGTGCGCGCCGGCGTACTGTCCGAGCTCGTCTCGGCCGAGGTGTGGCTCAAGGTCGAGGGCGCCAACCCGACCGGTTCGTTCAAGGACCGCGGCATGACCATGGCCATCAGCAAGGCCGTCGAGGCCGGCAGCCAGGCCGTCATCTGCGCGAGCACCGGCAACACCAGCGCGAGCGCCGCGGCCTACGCCGCCAAGGGAGGACTGACCTGCGCCGTGCTGGTGCCGGAGGGCAAGATCGCCCTCGGCAAGCTCGCGCAGGCGCTCGTGCACGGCGCTCGGCTGCTGCAGGTGCAGGGCAACTTCGACGACTGCCTTGACCTCTGCCGCGTGCTGTCCGAGGACTACCCGACGACGCTGGTCAACTCGGTCAACCCCGACCGCATCGACGGCCAGAAGACCGCCGCCTTCGAGATCTGCGATGCGCTCGGCGACGCCCCGGACGTGCACTGCCTGCCGGTCGGCAACGCCGGCAACATCACGGCCTACTGGAAGGGCTACGGGGAGTACGCCGCGGACGGCACCAGCTCGCGCCGCCCGCGGATGCTGGGCTTCCAGGCCTCGGGCGCGGCGCCGATCGTCTCCGGCGTGCGGGTGCCGGCGCCCAAGACCATCGCCACGGCCATCCGCATCGGCAACCCGGCCTCGTGGCAGCAGGCGCTCGCCGCCCGCGACGAGTCGGGCGGCGACATCCAGGCGGTGACCGACCGGCAGATCCTGTCGGCCTACCGGCTGCTCGCCCAGAAGGAGGGCGTGTTCGTCGAGCCGGCCTCGGCGGCGAGCGTCGCGGGTCTGCTCCAGGCCTTCGCAGCCGGGCTCATCGCACCCGGCGAGCAGGTCGTCTGCACCGTCACCGGCAACGGCCTGAAGGACCCCGACTGGGCCATCGCCGGGGCGCCGAAGCCGGTCACCGTCGCCAACAGCGCGGAGGCGGCGGCCACGGCCCTGGGCCTGTCGACATGAGCGCCCCCGCCCGCTGGACGTGAGGCTCTACCTCGACCTGCTGCGCCGCGAGAAGGACTTCCGCAGAGCCTATCTCGCGCAGCTGATCGCGCTGGGCGGTGACTGGTTCGCCATCATCCCGCTGCTGGTGCTGCTGCCGCAGCTGACCGGCACGGGCCTGTGGGGCGCGCTCGTGCTCGCCGCCGACACCCTGGTGTTCGCCCTGATCGGCCCCTATGCCGGGACAATCATCGACCGGCTGGACCGCCGACGGGTCATCGTCGTGAGCAATGTCGTGGCCGGGTTCGCGGCGCTGCTGCTGGTCCTCGTGCGCTCGGAGGCCACCGCCTGGATCGCCCTGCTGGCGATCGGGATCGTCGCGGGGGCCAAGGCCTTCGCGCAGCCGGCCGGCGCCGCCGCGCTGCCGAACCTCGTCGACGAGCCGGACCTGGCGGCCGCCGCGGTGCTGTCCGGCGCCTCCTGGGGCACCATGCTCGCCGTCGGCGCGGCCCTCGGCGGGGTGATCTCGGCAACGCTGGGCTACACCGTCTGCTTCGTGCTCGACGCGCTGCTGCTGCTCGGCGCCGCCGTCCTCACAGCGTCGACCTCACGGCCGTTCTCCGACCCGGCAGCGCAGCCGCGCGAACGCCGCCCGGTCCGGGCCGATCTCGGTGAGGCGCTGACCTACGCCCGCCGTGAGCGCCGGGTGCTGGCGCTGGTCACCTGCAAGAGCGGGCCGGCGTTCGGCAACGGCGCCTTGTCGCTGTTCCCGCTGTACGGCGCTGCCGCCTTCGGCCTCGGACCGCTCGGCATCGGGCTGATGTACAGCGCCCGGGGCATCGGCGCGCTCATCGGTCCGCTCGTGCTGCGCAAGCGGGCGACCGACCCCACCCGCCTGTACGGGCTGCTCGCCGGTTCGATGGCGGTCTTCGGGGTGGGCTACCTCGCCCTGGCGCTGGCCTCGTGGTTCTGGCTCGTGCTCGTCCTGCTGGTCGTCGCTCACGCCGGGGGCGGGGCCAACTGGATCCTGTCGACGTACGGCCTGCAGACCGTTGTCCCCGATGCCCTGCGTGGCCGGGTGTTCAGTGCCGACTACACGCTCGCGACACTCATCATCGCGGTCAGCCAGGTGGCCTTCGGCGTGCTGTCCGACGTCGTCCCGGCCCGTGACCTGCTCGCCGCTTCAGGTGGCATCGTTGTCGTCTACGCCGGTTGCTGGTGGGCGGTCACGCACCGCGTCCTGGCGCGGGCCCCGTCGCTCACCGCGGGACAGGAGAGCTAGTGCCAGCCTTTCGCGCGGTGGCCGTGCACGTCCGCGTGCCCGCGACCAGCGCCAACCTCGGCCCCGGCTTCGACAGCGCTGGGCTCGCCCTGTCCCTGTTCGACGACGTCGTCGTCCGGGTGACCGAGGGCGGCCTGCACGTCGACGTCGAGGGGGAGGGAGCAGACGAGGTCGCCCGGGACGGCACGCACCTGGTCGTGGCCTCGCTGCGGGCGGCCTTCGACCGCCTCGGCGGGCAGCCGCCCGGCTTCGCGGTGGAGTGCACCAACCGGATCCCGCACGCCCGCGGTCTGGGCTCGTCCTCCGCCGCCATCGTGGCCGCCGTCCTGGCGGCCCGCGCCCTGGTGCACGACGGCGAGCAATCGCTGGACGACGACGCCTGCCTGCAGCTCGCGAACTCGCTCGAGGGGCACCCCGACAACGTCGCAGCCTGCCTGCGCGGTGGCGTGACGTTCGCCTGGCTGCGGGACGACGACGGGAATCCCGGGGTCGTGCGGCTCGAGGCCCACGCCGAGCTCGCACCGGTCGCCTTCGTGCCGTCGACCCGGTCGTCCACGGCTGCGGTCCGCGGCCTGCTCCCGGCCACGGTGCCGTACGCCGACGCCGTTCACAACGCCGCCCGAGCGGCGCTGCTGCCGTACGCACTGACCGCCGACCCGGCGCTGCTCCTGCCGGCGACGGCGGACCGGCTGCACCAGGACTACCGCGCGCCGGCGATGCCCGAGACCGCCGCGCTGGTGGCTCGGCTGCGCGGGCGAGGGGTGCCCGCGGTCGTCAGCGGGGCGGGCCCGAC
>JBBSKF010000210.1:0-3398 GCA_038256525.1 Mycobacteriales bacterium
CCGGTGTTCACGCGCTGCTGGCTGTGTCCTGCGCGCTGCGAGCCCGGACATGACCGCCACGGCCGGCCGGCCGGTCCCCCAGCCTCCGCGTTCCTACGTCCAGCCCGATCCGTTGGACTTGCCGTCGGTCGCCGAGTGCCTCGTGCGGGTGGAGGCCACCCGGCACCGGCGGCGCGGCCCGTCGTCATGGCACACCGGCGCCCGTGAGCTGCGGGCCGCCGAGCTGCTCCACGAACTGCTCCGCGCCGGGCTCAAACGGGATGTGCACCTCGCTGACTTCGATGCGGCGATGGATCTGCCGGCGGCCTGCTACGACACCGTCGTCCTGCTCGAGCGGGTCGAGGCGACGAGATGAGGATCCTGCCGGCGCTCGCCGCCGCCCAGCTCGGCGTCGAGCTCGTCGGCAACCCACGCGGCCGTGTGGTGCACCTGACCACCAGTGCTTTAACCCCGACCGGCCGGCTCCGTCGGGTTGACCGGCCAAGGTGCGGCCAGCGCGCCCGGGCGTTGCGCCGCTGGCCGCTCGACGGCCGGCTGCTGTGCGCCCGATGCGCACGCCACGCCCCCGCACCAGTGCTCGGCAAGGTCGACCTGCCCGTCGGGACGGTGGCGCCTCTGCTCGCCCTGACCTTGGCCACGACCCGCGACCTGGCGACGGTCGCTGCTGCGCGCATCGTCGCCTGCACGATGGCGACCGCTATGGTCGACGGCCGCCATCTCAGCGCGCACGTACGCGACGCTCAACAGCGCCTCGCCGGCGATCCCGTGCCGCTCGCCGACATCACCTACAGGCGTGTCACGGACATGTCCCAGCGGTCCCGTCGCGCCCACGCCCGGGCCCGGCTCGCGCAGCTGGTGGACCTGCCGGCGGTGCCCGGTGCTTGAACCCGAGGAGATCACCCGCTGGGAACGGCACGCCCGCGCCCTCGGCAGGAAAGCCGACGACGCCGAAGGCCTCGCGCAGGTCCTGGCGCTCGTCGACGCGTTCGAGGCCGCCGCGATGGACGCGATCACACGCATGCAGGGCGAGGAGGGCTTCTCCTGGGCCTACCTCGCGAAACCGCTCGGCCTGACCAAGCAGGGCTTGCAGCAGCGCCACCGGCGCTACCTCGCCCGTCGACAGCGACTGGAGGAGGCGTCATGAACGCCCACGACGAGATACCCGCACCGCCGCCATTCTGGGCGGTGCTGTTCCTGACCACCTTGTGCGTGCTCGGCTTCGCCGGTCTTCTGCTCATCGGCCAGAGCGGCATGTGTGAGCTGCGTGACGACACCCTGCGCTACTGCGACAAGGCCGCTCGGTGAGCCGCCGCAAACCGACCGAGGCCGAGCAGGTAGCGACGTTGGAGGCGCGGCTCGACCGGGCCCGTGAGCTGCGACAAGCGCGGTTCAGCCCCGAGTTCCGCCTGTTCCGTGCTCTTGACGGGATCCGACGGTGACCGCCGTGCGCGAAGCGCCCCCCGCCGCCGCGGTGTCGCTGGGTGATCTGCAGGCGACTGTGTCCCGCGACGATCTGCTCCAGGCGCTGAACTGGGTGTCGTACGCGATCAACCGACGGCCACACCCGGCCGGCATGGCCGGGGCCCGGTTCACCGCTCAGGCAGGTGGCCTGACGGTCGCCGGGTTCGACTACGACTGCCGCGCGACGCAGACGATCCTCGCCCTGGGCAGTTCGGGCACAGCCCTCGTACCGTGCGACCGGCTCAAGCTGCTGGTCCGCACGCTCGCCAAGGGCGTGGAGGTCAAGCTGCGGGTGGACGACGCTTTCCTGACCGTCGTCGCAGCCAGCCCGGCCGGTCTGTCCTCCTTCCATCTGCCGCTGCTGCCACCCGACCTGCCCGTCGACCTGGCCGTGCTCGACGGCGACCGCACCAGCCTGTCCGGTGCGGCCCTGTTCCGCCTCGCGCGCGCCACGCTTGCCGCCGGCAAGGACGGCACCCTGCCGGTCTTGACAGGCGCGCTTCTGCACCCCGCCGACCAGGGGGTGACCGCGGTCTGTACCGACCGCTACCGCCTGGTCCGCGCCACCGCCCCCATCGACTGGTCGCTGGGCCACGTCCTGGTCCCCGCGGCGAGCCTGCGACGGGCTGCGGCGGCCTTCGCCCAGCAGCCGGTCGATCTCGCGCTGTCCGCTGACCGTGAGTGGTTCGGCTTGTCCGCTCAGGGCCGCCATCTGCAGGTGCGCCTGCTCACCGGCGAGTTCCTGAAGTACCAAAGTCTGATCCCGGAAGCAGCGCCGTCGTTCACGGCGGACCGTGACGGCCTGGCCGCCGCTGTGCTGCAGGCCGCCGCCGTCGGCATGCGGCTCGCCCCGGTCCGCCTGGAGGCAGCCGACGGGCTCACCGTCCACGGCGGATCATCCGGCCCGGACTCGGCCCGCGCCGCGATCCAGGTCGCCGGCGCGACCGTCAACGCTCCCGTCACGATGGCGTTCAACTCCAACTACCTGCTGGAGGGCCTGCACGCCCTGCCGGCCGGCTCGGTCCAGGTGAACGCGACCGGGCCACTGCGCCCGATAGTCCTGACCTCCGATGAGCTGCCCGACTTCCTGTACCTGCTGATGCCCGTCCGGATGCCGTCGTGACCGCGCGCTCGGTGCTGCAGCCGTGGGTGGAGCACCTGCCGATGATGCAGCAGACGGTGCTGCTCACTGCGGTGCGCGGCCCGGACGGTCTGCCGAAGTACCACCCGACGAAGTGGATTCTGCGCTGGTACCGCCGGTGCATCCTGCTGTCCGCGATGGACGGCCGGGTCCTACCCGACCCGATCGAGGTGAACGGCGGCAGCTTCACCGGACCGTCGTGTTTCCCGCCCACAGACGGGCTTGGACGGCCCACGAACCTTTCCTGGCAGATCCTCATGGACGAGCGTGTCGACGACTACCTGCGCTCGCTCGACGAGGTGCCGCACCACTTCCAGCTGCACCTGATGCACGCCGCCGAGATCCTCGGCTACAAGCACCCCGACCCGCAGGTGCGCTCGTGGTGGCAGGGCGTCTACGTCCGCCTCGTCGAGGACATGCACCTGTGGCCTGAAACAGCCGAGCAGATGGACACCCGGCTCGGTGACAGCCGCTCCGGATGGCTGTCCCGTAACGACCCGGCGACCACGGCATGACCCCCCTGATCCTCGCCGGCCCGGTTGTCCCCCCGGCCGGGCCGGCGAGCCCAAGCTGCGATCTCGGCCACACCGAGCGGATGCTCGACTGTCACGAGTGCTGGTGGCTCCAGGACCACGACGCCGGCTGCGAACCGGATGCCAGGCACACCGCGACCTGCTGCGCGGTGTCGTCATGAGCAGCCAGGCACGTTGCGACTGCGGTTTCGTCAGCAAGCCGACTTCTGCTGCGCTGGCCGCACGGGCGCTGGCCCGGCACAGCTGCGACCGGGCCCGGTCAA
>JBBSKF010000211.1:0-3301 GCA_038256525.1 Mycobacteriales bacterium
GGACTGTGGTTGCGGTTGCGGCGGGGAGAAGGCACAGCCCGACAGCACCTCCGTGAGCAAGGGCGACGGCAGCTGCGGCTGTGGCTGCGGCAGCGCCGGTGAGGCCACGACCGCCACCACCCCCAAGGGCGACGGCAGCTGCGGTTGTGGCTGCGGCAGCGAGCCCACGAGCTAGCCGGAGGAGGACGGGTGCGGGTGTGCGCCCGAGCTTCCGTCGATGGAGGCGCTGCCGTCCCCGCACCCCGCGCCGATCATGGAGTTACTGCACACCCCTCAGGCTCAGCAGGCGGGCAACAACTCCATGATCAGCGAGGCCCCGAGGTGAGGGTGTCAGCTGTCGGTGGCCCGGCCATCCAGAATCCCGGCCAGCGCCGCGGCGGTCTCGCCCCGCCCACCCTGTGCCACAGCGACCCCCTCGGCAGCAAGCAGATCCTGCGCAGCCCACGGGTCGAGACGAAGCGCTTGGGCAAACTCACGCAAGCTCAGGCGCCCCCCCTGGTAGGCCTGCAACGCCTCTCTCTTGCTCAGGTCCCGCAGCGCCTGGTCGACCAGCTGACGGATAGCGGTGGAGCGGTCCTCCAGTCGCGCCGAGGCGAAGGCATCGATGCGGGCGAGAAGGTCCTCGTCAAGGGTGGCATTGATCCGCACCGTCCGACTCATCGCAACTCCTCCAGGTAGTCCTCGGCCAAGCCGGCCGTGATGCGACCGGCATCGCGCAGCGCCGCGAGACCTGCTGTGCCCTCACGTGCGCTGATCCCGCCGGTCCGGACGGCGAAGATCACCAGATCCGCTGTACGAAGCCAGGCGATGCCCATGTTGCGCGCGCGCCGGCCCAGGGCCAGGTCGTTCGTCACCAACACGTCCGCCTCGCTGGCTGCCTGCAGGACGGCCGCGTCGGGCGTCGCGGCCGCCGGCGCCACCGTCACGAGCCGGCCGGCTAGCGCGGCCTCCACCGCCGTCGCATCTGCGTAGCCGCCGGCCACACCAGCGGTCACGGCCTCGGCGTGCACGACATCGAGGATGATCACGTCAAAAGCGCAGTGGTCCACGAGGGACAGCAGGCCGGCGCGAGCGCAGGAGATCCACGTCGAGCTGTCGACGACGGCGCGCATGATGGTAGCGTAGCGCACACTCCGTGTTCGACTCGCGGTCCCGCACCGCGACGATCGCGTCGTCGGCCGTCTCGGCAGCCAGCGAACCCGGTGCCCGTGTCCAGTTCAGCGCAGCTGATCTGGCCGAGATCGCCGAAGGGTAGGTGCGTTGGCTGCGTTCCGCGTCGACGTCGAACCTGACGTGTCCGCGGTCGTTCGCGACAAGAAGACCCCGAAGGACGTCCGCACCGGCATCACGTCCGCCTACACCCGGCTGGAAGCCAAGGGGTGCGCCGCCGCGTCGTACCGCCTCAGCGGCGCCGGGGAGCACCCCCGGTACTGCGTGGTGAAGTTGCCCCGCAACTGGCGGCTCAGCATCGAGTTCCCCGCCCTGGACGAGGTCCTGCTCTCATTCTCGCCGAGCACGGGAAGTGGAGCGACGACGGGACCCCACCGCTCCCGGACACCGCCGCGGACGTGGAGGCGGCGCTGCACCTCACCCGGCGCCGGTAGCCCGGATCATCCTGAAGCCGCCCAGGCTGGGGCGTCGCCCGAGGTCAGGGCGCGCGACGCAGTTCGTTCGGCGCCCAGTCGGGCCAATGGGGTTGCACGACGGCTCGGCCGTTGCGGTAGGTCGCGATCAGCCGGTACGGAGTGACAGCGGCGCTGTTGTCATACACCGAGGCCTCGTGGGCAATGCGCAGGGCTTCTTGCACGTAGGTCCACAGGCGTGCGTACCGGCTTCTGATCTTGTCCTCGGGAACCGTGTGTCCGCCGCGCCGGACCCGTTCTGCGACACGTGCCACCGCCAGGTCCTCGGGGACGAGGACGACGTGCAGGCTGATGCGGTAGCCGGCCAGATCTGCCGCACGCAGCAGCGAGAGCTTCGAGGGGTGTGAAAAGACAGTCTCCGTGATGAACGACGTCCGCGCGGCGATGAGCTCGGCGCGTTGGGCCGCAGCGAGTTGCGCGGCGTCATAGCTGTGCTCGGCCGCATCGTCCGGCCATCGCTGCGCTGCGATGACGTCGGCCTTGACGAAGCTCAGGCGCATCTCAGGGACGAGCACGTGGTGAACGAAGGTGGTCTTCCCAGCCCCGTTGGGCCCCGCCAGCACGTAGAGGACCGGGTCCGGCGACATCCTCAGCGATCGGTACTGGCCGGGGGTGGCTCCCGGCGCACGACCTGACCGCCCTCGTCAAGCTCGACGTATGGCAGGCCGCGCTCGGTGAACTCGCGGGTGAAGTCCAGTGCGGCGCGGCGCGCGGCGACTCGCTCGGACCACGCGGCCCGGACGGCCGCCTGCTCGCGCTGGCCGAGGTCGTCGTAGTCATGCTCACCGGCGAGCACGCGTTCGATGTCGCGGTGGGAGACGCTGGGCGCCGCTTCCAACTCCCGGCCGACACGAGCCCAATGAGCGATCTGCTGAGCGGCACTGCGGCTCATCACGGCGCCTTCGGCCTTGGCCGCCGCGTACAACTCATCATCGATCCGGGTCGGTGATGTCGTCGCCATGGAGAACTCCTCACGCCGCGCTAGCTGCTGTCGCAGTCTGCTACACCAGTGCTCTTCTTGTCGAGACGTGGCGGTAGGCCACCGGTCAGCGATCGGCGAGCAGGCGGCGTCTGGCGGCATGCCCTGTTCCGGGGCGTGGGGCCCTAGCCTGAGGGGGTGACTTCGTCCGCCTGCGTGGTCGGTCTGGGCTACGTCGGGCTGCCCCTGGCGGTCGCGCTGGCCGAGTCGGGAGTGGAGGTGGTCGGGTACGACCTGAACCCGCTGCGGATCGCCGGCCTTCGGGCTGGGCGCAGCGGCATCGAGGACGTCCCCGACGCGTCGATCACCGCCCCGGACCTGAGCTTCACCGACGACGCGGGCGACCTGGCGGCCTGCCAGACGTACGTCCTGTGCGTCCCCACCCCGCTGCGCGAGGGGATGCCCGACCTCGGGGCGGTCGAGTCGGGTCCGGGCTGGTCGCGGGTCGCGACTACCTGCTGGCCTACTCCCCGGAACGCATCGACCCGGGTAATGCGACCTACGGCATCCGCAACACCCCGAAGGTCGTCGGCGGCATCGACCGGCCGTCCACCAAGGCGGCCGTCGACTTCTACGCCCAGGTCTGCGACACCGTCGTTCAGGTCGACGGCACCCGCGAGGCCGAGATGGCCAAACTGCTCGAGAACACCTTCCGGCACGTCAACATCGCGCTGGTCAA
>JBBSKF010000212.1:0-3218 GCA_038256525.1 Mycobacteriales bacterium
CCCGGCGGCACGTACACGGTAGAGATCACGGCAACGACTCGGTCCGGTGGGCCGGCGCAGCAGGCGGTCTGCACCATCGTCGTCACGGTCGCCACCCCGATCTCGGTCGTGCAGGGCAGTGGTCCGGCCTCGCCCCTGGTAGGGCAGCAGGTCACCGTCGAGGCGGTCGTGACCTCGCTGATCTCGTCCTCCGACGCTGTCGACGGCTTCTTCCTGCAGGAGGAGGACGCCGACGCCGACGGTGACCCGGCCACCTCGGAGGGCGTCTACGTCTTCTGCCGCATGCTGTGCCCGAGCGGCCTGTCTGCCGGTGACCTCGTCCGCGCGACGGGGTCGGTCGCGGAGTTCCGCGACAGCACTCAGATCGACGCGACCCGCGGCACGATCGACGTCCTGGGCTCAGGGCTGCCCGATCCGACCGCGGCCATCGTCGAGCTCCCGGCGAGCGCCTCCACCGAAGACCCCGCGACCTTCGAGGCCGTCGAGGGCATGCGCGTCACCATCCCGACGACGCTGGCCGTCAGCGAGTACTTCAACCTGGCCCGCTTCGGCGAGATCGTGCTCACCGCCGATGAGCGACCGTTCCAGTTCACCGAGACCGACGCCCCGAGTACGGCCGGCTACGAAGCCTTCCTCGCCGACCTGGCTACTCGGCGCATCGTCCTCGACGACGACAGCAACGACCAGAACGACGCCACCTCAGGCCCGGCTGACAACGAGCCGTACTACTACCCGACACCCGGTCTCAGCACCGGCAAAAGCTTCCGCGGTGGGGACACCATCACGGGTGTGACCGGCGTCTTCGAGTACGCGTTCGGCGCCTGGAAGCTCCGCCCGGTCGCCGACTTCGACTACTCCTTCGAGCCGACCAACCCCCGTCCCGTCACGCCGGACGTCGTCGGTGGGGACGTCACGGTCGCCAGCTTCAACGTGCTGAACTACTTCGCCACCCTCGACACGACCTCCTCCAACCGCTCGGGACCGTGCGGCCCGGCCGGGACGGCCGACTGCCGCGGCGCGGACTCCGAGCAGGAGCGGGTCCGTCAGCTCGCCAAGATCGTCGCCGCGCTGGAGGGGTTGGACGCCGATGTCGTCGGGCTCATCGAGATCGAGAACGACCAGGGCCGCGCCACCCAGCAGGTCGTCGACGCGCTGAACGCCGCGACGGCGCCGGGGACCTACGCCTTCATCGACACCGGCTCCATCGGCACTGACGCGATCAAGCAGGCCTTCATCTACAAGCCCGCGACCGTCAGCCCCGTGAACGACTTCGCGCTGCTGACGCGGGCGGATGACCTGCGCTTCCGTGACGACCGCAACCGCCCCGCCCTCATCCAGACCTTCGAGGAGGTGACCACCGGCGGCCGTGTGACCGTCGCGGTGAACCACTTCAAGTCCAAGGGCTCGGGCTGCGGCGCCGGGGACGACTCCCCGGCCGACGGCTCCGGGAACTGCGACGGCACCCGCACGCTGGCTGCCCAGGCACTGGCTGACTACCTCAAGAACGACCCGACCGGCAGCGGTGACCCCGACTTCCTGGTCATCGGTGACCTCAACTCCTACTCCCAGGAGCGACCCATCACCACCCTGGAGTCGGCCGGCTACACCAACCTGCTCGACCGCTTCAACACCGACTTCTACGGCTACGTGTTCGACGGTCAGCTCGGCAACCTCGACCACGCGCTGGCCAGCACTGCGCTGAACGGCCAGGTCACCGGTGCCGGCGGGTGGAAGATCAACGCTGATGAGCCGCCGCTGCTGGACTACAACGACACGGTCGGGGACGTGGGTGAGGCATCCTTCGAGCGCAAGTCGTCGGCCCTGCCGCTGTACGCACCGGACGCCTACCGCTCCAGCGACCACGACCCGGTGCTGGTCGGTCTCGACCTGACCGCACCCGCGACGAACGACCGCGCAACCAGACTCACCCTCCTGCACAACAACGACGGGGAATCGGCCCTGCTGCCGGTCGCCCCCCGAGGCGGCATCGCTCGCTTCGGCACCCTGGTCGAGGAGCTCCGCAGCCAGGCCGACCGGGAGGGCGGTGCGTTGCTGCTCTCCTCGGGTGACAACTTCCTGGCCGGTCCGCAGCTGCAGGCGTCGCTGGAGAACTTCGACGGCGACACCGACTACAGCGACGACGGCCCGTTCTACGACGCCATCGCGCTGGACTACCTGGACTACGACGCCTCAGCCGTCGGCAACCACGAGTTCGACTTCGGACCAGAGGGCCTGGGCTACTTCATCAGCCAGTTCAAGGACTCCAACATCCGCTTCGTGTCCTCGAACCTGGACGTCACCGGCGAGCCGGCGCTGGAGCAGTTCGTGAGCACGCCGCCCGGTGAGCCGGGAACCCTGGTCGAGTGGACGCGCAAGCAGGTGGACGGCCGTTCGGTCGCCATCGTCGGTGCGACGACGCCCCGGCTGGCTTCCATCTCCTCGCCCGGGCCCGACGTCGAGGCCCGCGAGGACGTTCGCGGCGCCGTCCAGGACGCCATCGACGCGGCCACGGCAGACGGCACCGACATCGTCGTGCTCATCGCGCACCTGCAGAACATCAACGAGGACCGCGCTCTGGTCGGCGAGCTGTCCGGGCTGGACGCGGTCATCGCCGGCGGCGGCGACGAGCTGCTGGCCAACGCCGACGACGTCCTGCTTCCCGGCACCAACCCGCTGTTCGGTCCCTACCCGCTCCTCGCGGCCGGCGCAGATGCGACGCAGGTCCCGATCGTCACGACCCAGGGCAGCTACGGCTACCTGGGTCGGCTGATCCTCGACATCGACACCGACGGTGTCGTCATCGGCATCGACACCCGCTCCGGTCCGGTCCGCAACGTCTTCGACGCAACCACGCCGGCGGCCGACCAGAAGCAGCCCGATCCGTTCCTGCTCAGCAACGTGGAGAAGCCGGTCGCCGACTTCGTCGCGGGTCTGCGCGCCGAGATCGTCGCCCAGTCGGACGTCGTCCTCGACGCCGGCACCCCCAGCAACCGCACCCGGGAGACCAACCTCGGCTCGCTGTTCGCCGACGCGCTCCGCCTCACCGCTGAGCAGAGCGCGCCGGACGTCTTCGGCGCCGACAACCCGACCGTCGCGCTGCAGAACAGCGGCGGGATCCGCAGCAACTCGACGTACGGGCCGGGGGCGATCTCCCGCTTCGACACCTTCCAGATCGCGCCGTTCTCCAACTTCGTCGGCTACACGTTGGACCTGCCGGC
>JBBSKF010000213.1:0-3146 GCA_038256525.1 Mycobacteriales bacterium
CAGCGGCTGCGCGCGGGAGTGTGCAGAGGCGCGCAGCAAGGACTTCGGGGTCATCGCGACGGAGAACGGCTGGAACCTCTACGTCGGCGGGAACGGCGGCTTCCGACCGCGGCACGCAGACCTGTTTCTTCAGGACGTCGACACGCCGGAGCTGGTCCGCACCATCGATCGCGTCCTCATGCTGTACGTGTTCACGGCCGACCGGCTGCAGCGCACCGCCCCCTGGATCGAGGCGATGGACGGTGGGCTGGAGCACCTGCGCGCGGTGGTCGTGGACGACAGCCTCAACCTGTGCACCGAGCTCGACGCGGCGATGACCCGACACGTCGCGACCTACAGCGACGAGTGGGCGGACACCCTTGCCGACCCCGACCGCCTCGCCCGCTTCACGTCCTTCGTCAACGCTCCCGACGTGCCCGACCCGAGCATCACGTTCGTGCGGGAGCGGGGGCAGATTCGACCGGCCAGGCCAGACGAGAAGGGGCCGGCGCTGGTCGCCGGCCCGATCCTGGAGGTGGTGCGCGCATGAGCCAGTGGACGAGCATCTGTCCGGTCGCCCGGCTGCCGATCGAACGCGGGGTCGCCGCGCTGCTCGACGGCGAGCAGGTGGCGGTCTTCCGTACCGTCGACGACCGGCTGCACGCCGTGTCGAACCACGACCCGTTCAGCGGGGCGATGGTCATCTCGCGTGGCATCGTGGGCAGTCGCGGCGACCGACCCACCGTCGCGAGCCCGGTCTACAAGCAGGTCTTCGACCTCGGGACCGGACAGTGCCTCGACGACCCGTCGGTCCGCCTCGAGGTGTACCCGGTGCGTGTCCAGGACGGCTTCGTCCAGGTGTCGCGGAGAGCACAGGCGCTGTCGGCCTGAGCGGCCAGGCACAGGGCCGCCACGTAGGATCGGGGGATGAGGGCGCCCCTGGTCGACGGCTTCGGCCGGGTCCACACCGACCTCCGGCTGTCGCTGACCGACCGCTGCAACCTGCGGTGCACCTACTGCATGCCGGCCGAGGGTCTGGACTGGCTGCCGACGCCCGAGCTGCTGACCGATGACGAGCTCGTACGCCTGGTCGGCGTCTTCGCCTCGCTGGGCATCCGGACGGTGCGCCTGACCGGCGGGGAGCCGCTGCTGCGGCGCGGACTGCCTGGCCTGGTGGCCCGGCTGTCCGAGCTGGGCCTGCGGTTGTCGTTGACCACCAACGGGCTCGGGCTGTCCCGACAGGCGCAGGCGCTGCGCGATGCCGGGCTGGGCCGGGTCAACGTCAGCCTGGACACGCTGCGGCCGGAGCGCTTTCTCGAGCTCACCCGACGTGACCGGTTCGCCGACGTGGTGGAGGGTCTGCGCGCCGCGAAGCTGGCCGGCCTGGATCCGGTGAAGGTCAACACCGTGCTCATGCGCGGTGTCAACGACGACGAGGCGGCCGACCTGCTCGCCTGGTCGCTCCAGCACGGCTACGCGCTGCGCTTCATCGAGCAGATGCCGCTCGACCCGCAGCACGGCTGGGACCGCGCCACGATGGTGCCGGCCGACGAGATCCTCTCGGTGCTCGGTCGACACGTCACGCTCACCCCGGTCGAGCATCGGGGCAGTGCCCCGGCTGAGGAGTTCCTGGTCGACGGTGGTCCGGCCACGGTGGGTGTCGTCGGCTCGGTCACCCGGCCGTTCTGCGCGAGCTGCGACCGGCTCCGGCTGACCGCTGACGGGCAGGTGCGCAACTGCCTGTTCGCCCGCGACGAGTCGGATCTGCGCGCGCCGTTACGAAAGGGGGCGAGCGATGACGAGCTGGCCGACCGGCTGCGGGTCGCGGTCGCGGGCAAGAAGGCGGGTCACGGCATCGGCGAGCCCGGATTCGTGCAGCCTGACCGGCCGATGTCAGCCATCGGCGGCTGACCCGGGGGCGCTCAAACCCAGGCGGGCCTGCAGTCCGGTCCGCACCGCCGGCCACTCGGCCGTGAGGATCGAGAAGTAGGTCGTGTCGCGGACCGACCCGTCATGGCGCAGCCGGGCGTGCCGCAGCAGCTTGCATTCGGGGTTGACCCTGCCCCCCCAGGCCGATCTCGCGTACCAGGTCCAGCCGATCTCGAGTCCACCGACACCGAGATCGACGTCGAGGTAGGCGCTGGAGCCGACGGCCCGGCCGCCGACGAGCACGGCCCAGGCAGGCCTGCCCGGGTGGTCTCGCACCAGTTGCCGTACGTCCTGCTCGCTGTCCGGACGCGGCAGCGGCAGCCACCGCCAGACGGCGTCGTCCTGCGCCGCTTCGAACAGGTCGGCCACGTGGGCCGGTGCCAGGGGCTCCAGCCGGACGGTGGGGCCGGTCAGGACGACCGGCTGCGGGACACGCAGCGACGTCAGCAGATCCCGCGCAGGAAGCGATAGGGGTTGACCGACCTGCCGCCACCGGGCTGCATCTCGAAGTGCACATGTGGTGCGCTGCCGGAGGCGTTGCCACTGCTGCCGACCCTCGCGATGAGCTGCCCGGCCTGCACCCGCTCACCGCTGCGAGCCACGTTGCTGCTGTTGTGGGCGTAGTAGAAGACCGTGCCGTTGGTGGCCTGCAGGTAGAGGGCGATGCCACCGGCGCCGCCCGAGCTGGTCCGGACGACACCGCCCGCGACGGCATAGACCGGGGCGCCGGCCGAGGCCATCAGGTCGGTGCCCTGGTGACTGCGTCCCCCGGAGCGGGGAGCCCCCCAGGTGTCGGTGAAGCGCGCTGACGGCACCGGGCAGGTCCCGGACGACACGATGGTCGGCGGTGAGGGCGAGAGCCGGGGCTTGGGTGCCGGGAGCGGAGGGGGTGGGGGAGGGGGAGGCAGCGGGGCGGCAGCAGCCGGCGCGGGCGGGGCGGCAGCCGGCGCGGGTGCGGCGGCCACGACCGGCTCGGGGCTCCGGGCCGACTCGGGCTCGACCGCCCGCGACCTCGAGGCGCGTTGCGGACCTGCGGTGAGACCCTCCACGGCGGTGTTGGCAGCCGGCGCGGCCAGCAGCGTGGGACCCGCGCCGGTCGACTGGGTGGCCAGTCCGCCCAGGGCTCCGCCGCCGAGGGTGAGCAGCAGAGCCGGGAGGGTCGTGCGGCGCATGTCCCGTCGGGCGGCATGCGCGCGTCGCTGAGCGTGCTGCACGAACAAACCTCCACAAAGACGACC
>JBBSKF010000214.1:0-3115 GCA_038256525.1 Mycobacteriales bacterium
AATGGACATCGCCGAACGCGCCGGCCTCCTCGTAGGAGGTGGTGAAGCGCAGCCGGCCGGAGTCGAGGCTCTTGCGCAGCAGCTCGGGCAGCCCAGGCTCGAAGAACGGCACCTGACCGGCCTGCAGCGACGCCACCTTGGTCTCGTCGACGTCCACCCCGAGCACCTCGAAGCCGAGGTCGGCCATGCAGACAGCGTGCGTCGCCCCGAGATAGCCGGTACCGATCACAGTCAGCCGCGGGAGCTCAGTCATGAAGGGAGGGTACGGGCGGTGCCCGGTCACCCGGTGAGCAGCACGTGGTCGTACTGACGGCGCAGCGCCGTTTCGACATCGGACTGGTCGAAGGCCCCTGACTCCCCGAACAGGGTGAGCTCGTAGGCGTGGCTGCCGTAACTGAACAAGGCCCCGAACGCGGTCGAGCCGGGCGCCGGTGGCAGCACGATGGCGCCGGGGACACCGCTCCCGGAGGTCCGGGCGGTGGCGTCGGTAGCCAGCTCGACGAGCGAGGCGGCGCCGTCCGGTGCCGCGAACCGGTAGACCGCGACACTCAAGGCGTAGCGGTCTGCTTCGAAGGCACGGCCGAAGCCGTCCTGCATCCCGAGTGTCTGCAGACCCTTGATCGCGAGGGACACCTCCTCGTCAGGAACCGGCCCGCCCCGGACCACCTGTTCGACGGTGAGGGGACCGAGCTCGGTGACCGAGTCGGGAATTGTACGAAAACCGCTCGCTGCGGGGGCGATCCGTCCGCCGAGGTCCATTGGCGGCAATGGTCCGACGGGCGGCGGAGCGGGCGACGGGGCACTGACCGAAGCCGCCTGCGAACGGCCGGTAGCCGACGTCGACGGCTGCTGCTGTTCGGTTGATCGCTCGGACATAATGAGACCGGAGCCGGTGAGCATGACGACGGCCAGCAGGCCGGCGATCGAGGGCACCGCAATGCCGGGACGATGCCGGTCGTGGCGCAGGACGACCGTGCCCGTGGCCTTGTCCGCGAAGGTCTGCCGGCGCGCATCGACCAGCGGCCACAGGTAGCCGACGCCCAGCGGCAGGATGTCGAGCAGGTGCACGAACGGCCGCACCAGCGACAGGGCGACCCCGATGGGCGCCCCGGTCCGTTCACTGACCAGCCGGATGCCGAGCAGCCGCTTGCCGATCGTCGCGCCGGTACGGCCCTGCCAGACGAGTTGCGCGACGACGAAGGCCAGGACCGTCAGGCCACCGCCGACGGTCAGCGCCGTTGCCGACGTCCGCGACATAGCGCCGACCAGCAGGAACAGGCTGAACACCGCCGCCTGCAATCCGTAGTAGATCGCGATGTCGAGAACGGTCGCCGCCGCCCGGCGCCACCAGGCAGCCTGTGCCCGCTCGGTGTCGGCCCTCGGCGGAGCGGCCCAGACGTCGTCGTCGGCGCTGGCGTCCGGCCGAACCGTCGGTCTCGCCAGCATGTGAGCACTGGTCACTGTTTCCGCCCTCCCGTGGAGCAGCGGATCTGCTCGTGTCGGGGTCAACGATCGAGATGGCTTGCCGACGCGGCCTTTTCTCGCCCGACGGGCCTGGAGCAGCGCGGAGGGACGACTTCAGGTGTATGCGTGGTATGCCGCTCACCCGTTCGGCGCAGCCGGCTCAGCGAGCGCGGCCGCGCCCCGAGTTGCGTGTCGGTGCCTGACCCGCGCGGGCGGCCAGCTCGGCGCGGGTGCGGGCGGGGGCGTTGCCGCCGCTCCGGCCGGCGCCTGCCCTGCCAGTTCCGCCCTTGGCGGTCCCGCTCTTGCCGCGGCTCGTGCCGGCGCCACCCTTGCCGCCTCGGCCGGCCGTCGGCTCTGCCGGGGGGCGGCCGCTTCCCGGGCTGCGCCGCTGGGCCGCCATCACCAGGACCGGGGCCGGCTCGACGTGGGCCGCCGGCGGCCCGGTGAGGGCGAGGATCTCGGCTGCTCCGGGGCGAACGGGCACTGTCGTCGGGAAGATGCCGGCCTGCTTGGTGAGCGTACGGACCTCTGCCGCCTGCTCCGTCGTCGCGATCGTGACCACCGTGCCGCCGGCGCCGGCCCGTGCGGTGCGGCCGGATCGGTGCAGGTAGGCCTTGTGCTCGGTCGGCGGGTCGACGTGCACGACCAGCGCGATGTCGTCGACGTGGATGCCGCGGGCTGCGATGTCGGTGGCGACCAGCACCCGCGTGGTGCCGTCGGTGAAGGCCAGCAGGTTGCGCTCGCGGGCACCCTGGCTGAGGTTGCCGTGCAGCTCCACCGCCGGGATGCCGGCGGCGGTGAGCTGCTTGGCGAGCTTCTTCGCGGTGTGCTTGGTGCGCAGGAACAGCAGGCTGCGCTCCTGTCCGGAGGCGAGCTGGTGGACGACCGCCGCCTTGTCGGTCGCCGTCACCGAGAAGACGTGGTGGGTCATCGTGGACACCGGGGCGATCACCGGATCGACCGAGTGCGTCGTCGGCGAGTTCAGGTAGCGGCGGACGAGGACGTCGACGCCGTTGTCGAGCGTGGCCGAGAAGAGCATCCGCTGACCGACCTTCGGGGTGCGGTCGAGCAGCCGCTTCACGGCCGGCAGGAACCCCAGGTCAGCCATGTGGTCGGCCTCGTCCAGCACGGTGATCGCCACGGCGGACACGTCACACAGGCCCTGGCCGAGCAGGTCCTCGAGCCGGCCGGGACAGGCAATGAGGATGTCCACCCCCGGCGCGAGCGCCCTGACCTGAGGGTTCTGACCGACCCCGCCGAACACGACGGTGCTGGTCAGACCGACGGCCCTGGCAAGCGGTTCCACCACGGCGTGCACCTGGTTGGCGAGCTCACGCGTCGGCACCAGCACGAGCGCCCGGGCCTGCCGGGGCCGGCGTCCGCCACCGTGGAGCCGGGCAACGAGCGGTAGGCCGAAGGCAAGCGTCTTGCCGCTTCCGGTCCGCCCCCGACCGAGGACGTCACGTCCCGCGAGAGTGTCCGGGAGCGTGGCCACCTGGATGGGGAACGGCGTGGTGATGCCCTGGCGGGCCAGCTCCGCGGCCAGGGCGACCGGGACGCCGAGGTCAACGAAGGACGGGGCTGCCGTGGGGGTCGAGTCGACCGGCGGCACAGGTGCGACGAGCAGTGGCGCTCGCGGCGGGGCCGGCGG
>JBBSKF010000215.1:0-3089 GCA_038256525.1 Mycobacteriales bacterium
GCCGTCGAGTGGGCGCGTGGGGAACTGCGGAAGCCGCTCTGGCAGGTGGTCCTCGCGCCGTTCCTGCTGGACCCGATGGCTTGGGCCGAGAGACGAGCCGCGCGCCGAATCATGCGGGTCCAGGGCAGAGGGTAGGGGCCGCTCTCATCCGTCGGGATCGCACGCATCAAGCGTTCTCGACTGGTCAGTCAGTGACGAGTCGCTCGAGGTTCTGCCCCGTGACATGGGCGATGAGTTCGAAGTCCTTATCGACGTGCAGCACGGTGAGGCCGGCCAGTTCGGCGGTGGCCGCCACGATGAGGTCGGGGACCGAGGGCGCTCGGTGGTGGCCACGGTCGGCCAACAGCATCTGGACCTGCAGCGCTCGATCCTCGATCGTTGGGGTCTGGTAGTCCACCGGCATGGCAGCCAGCGGGGCGAGCCTCACGGCGGCACGCAGATCAGGTCCAGACCTGGCGGAGTAACCCACCTCGAGCCGCGTCACGGTCGCGATGCGCACGGTGCCCCGCGCGATTCGCTCCGCCCACGCGACAGCATCGGGACTCGTTCCCGAGCGAGCCAGCGCCGAGGGTGTCGATGAGCCAGGTCGTCACTCCCAAGCGCCTCTCAAGATTTCGGGATCTGCGAGGTCGGCGAAGGTCACCGTGAACCTGGCCAGATCGTCCGCGTCGACGCTGATCGCCTGGGCCACGGACTCCTGAGCCAGGCGGCGACGCAGGAACTCGCTGCGCGACAGACCGAGTCGGGCAGCGCGGGCCTCCAGTGCAGCGACGACGTCGTCGGGAACATCGCGGACGAGGACATCGGTCATGCCAGGACCTCCTAGATATCACAAGATGGCGGGACCCCGGGTGACAACTGCGACGTTGGCAGAAAGCGCGCGCGAGAACAGGCAAAGCATAATAATGCAGTGACATGTATGATGCCCCTATGACGCGGACAGCAGCGGTCGCCGGCGCGAGCGGCTACGCCGGCGGTGAGCTCCTGCGCCTACTGCTCGCCCACCCCGACCTCGAGCTCGGGCCGGTCGCGGCGGGCAAGGCCGCCGGCAGCCCGGTCACCGACAGCCACCCCCAGCTGCCGCAGCTCGGGGGCCGCCTGTTCGCCGAGACGACCCCGCAGGCGCTGGCCGAGGCCGACATCGTCCTGCTCGCCCTCCCGCACGGGCAGTCCGCCGCCCTCGTCGCGGCCTTGCCCGCCGACCTGCCGATCGTCGACCTCGGCGCCGACCACCGGCTCGCCGACGCCGACGACTGGGAGCGCTTCTACGACACCCCTTACGCCGGCCACTGGCCGTACGGCCTGCCGGAGCTGTTCCGGGACTCCCTCGCGGGCGCCACCAGGATCGCCGGTCCGGGCTGCAACGCCACCGCGATGACGATCGCCCTCGGACCGCTGCTGGCGGCAGAGCTGGTCGAGCCGGAAGACCTCGTCACCATGACCGCGAGCGGCACGAGCGGGGCCGGCCGGGCGCCCACGGCGGGCCTGCTCGGCAGCGAGGTCATGGGCGACCTGAGCGCCTACAAGGTGACCGCGCACCGGCACACCCCGGAGGTCCGGCAGAGCCTGCGCCGGCTCGCCGGCAGGCAGGTCACCCTCAGCTACACCCCCGTGCTCGCCCCCATGCCGCGCGGCATCCTCGCGACCTGCACCGCGCGCACGACCGCCTCCGAGAACGAGCTCCGCAACGCCCTTCAGAGGCAGTACGCCGAGGAGCCCTTCGTCCACGTGCTGCCACCCGGCAGATGGCCACACACCGCGGCCACCGTCGGCAGCAACGCCTGCCACCTGCAGGTCGCGGTGGACACCGAGGCCGGCCGTGCGGTTGTCGTCGCCGCGCTCGACAACCTCGGCAAGGGTGCCGCCGGGCAGGCGCTGCAGTGCGCGAACCTGGCGCTCGGGCTGCCCGAGACCGCTGGCCTGTCAGCGAGCGGGATCGCCCCATGAGTGTCACCGCGCCAAAGGGCTTTCGGGCCGCAGGCGCCACCGCCGGGCTCAAGGACAGCGGCCAGCCCGACGTCGCGCTCGTCGTGAACGACGGCCCGTCACGGGCGGCTGCCGCCGTGTTCACCAGCAACCGCTTCAAGGCCAACCCGGTGCTCTGGAGCGAGCAGGTCGTGCGGGACGGCCGGGTCAAGGCGGTGGTGCTCAATTCCGGCGGCGCCAACTGCGGCACCGGAGCAACCGGCTTCTCGACCACCCACGCCACGGCCGAGCGGGTCGCCGAGCTGCTCGCGGACGGCGCCGGCGACGTGGTCGTGTGCTCCACCGGTCTGATCGGCCCGCTGTTCTCCCGCGACCGGCTTCTCGCCGGCGTGGGCGACGCATACGAAGCACTCTCGTCCACCGGCGGAGACGACGCCGCACGCGCGATCATGACCACCGACTCGGTGCCCAAGCAGGCCGTCGTCAACAGCGACGGCTGGTGCGCCGGCGGCATGGCGAAGGGTGCCGGCATGCTCGCCCCGGCCCTGGCCACGATGCTCGTGGTGCTCACCACCGACGCCGACGTCGACGACGCAGCGTGCGACCGGGCGCTGCGGGCAGCCACCCGTACGACCTTTGACCGGCTCGACTCCGACGGCTGCCAGTCGACCAACGACACGGTCGTTCTGCTCGCGTCGGCAGCCTCCGGCGTCCAGCCAGATCCGCACACCTTCGACGAGGCCATCCGCCGGCTGTGCGAAGACCTTGCCGGTCAGCTGCTTCGCGACGCCGAGGGCGCCGCCCACGACATCACCCTGGAGATCTGCAACGCGGCGAGCGAGGACGACGCGGTCGAGGTCGGGCGCTCGATCGCGCGCAGCAACCTGTTCAAGTGCGCGGTGTTCGGCGAGGACCCCAACTGGGGCCGGGTGCTCGCCGCCGTCGGCACGACAACCGCGGACTTCGACGTCTACGCCCTCGACGTCGCCTTCAACGGCGTGCAGGTGTGCAAGGCCGGCGAAGCCTTCGACGACCCCGCGACGGTGCGCTTCGACGGCCGCGACGTGCACATCCTGGTCGACCTGCACGCCGGGGACCACACCGCGACGATCCGCACCAACGACCTCACCACCGCGTACGTCCATGAGAACTCGGCGTATTCC
>JBBSKF010000216.1:0-3045 GCA_038256525.1 Mycobacteriales bacterium
CCTTCATCGCCTCGCAGGTGGTCGGCGAGTCCGGGCGGGTGATCGGCGTCGACATCAACGACGAGATGCTCGCGCTGGCCGCGAGCGCCGCTCCTCAGGTCGCCGAGGCGGTCGGGTTCGCCAACGTGGAGTTCCGCAAGGGCCGGATCCAGGACCTGCGCCTCGATGTCGCCGCCACCGAGCAGTGGCTGCGCGGTCACCCGGTGACCGACCTCGCGTCGCTGCAGGCCTACGAGGCCGAGACCGCCCGCCAGCGGCTGGATGTCCCGCTGGTGCCGGACGACAGCGTGGACGCGGTCGTGTCGAACTGCGTGCTCAACCTCGTGGCCACCGACCTCAAGGGCGAGCTGTTCGCCGAGATCTTCCGCGTCCTGCGCCGGGGCGGTCGGGCGATCATCAGCGACATCGTCAGCGACGTCGACGTGCCCGAGCACCTGCGGGCCGATCCGGAGCTGTGGAGCGGCTGCATCTCCGGCGCGTTCCAGGAGGAGGCGTTCCTGCGCGCGTTCGAGGACGCCGGCTTCTACGGCGTGACCCTCGCCAAGCGCGACAGCGCGCCGTGGCAGGTCGTCGAGGGGATCGAGTTCCGCTCGGTGACGGTCGTCGCGTACAAGGGCAAGCAGGGACCCTGCTTCGACCACGGCCAGGCGGTCGTGCTGAAGGGCCCGTGGAAGGCCGTGCTCGATGACGACGGTCATGTCTACGAGCGCGGTGTCCCGACGGCGGTCTGCGCCAAGACGTTCGCTCTGCTGTGCCGCGAGCCCTACGCCGGGCAGTTCGAGCTGCTCGAGCCGGCCGAGCCGGTCGACCCGGCGACCGCGCCGGTGTTCGCCTGCGCCCCGCCGGCGGTGCTCGCAGCGGCCGACCCGACGGTGCCGGCCCGCCGCTCCGTGACAGGCCTGACCAGCACCGCCGGCGACGCCGGTGGCGCATGCTGCTGACCCGGCCCGGAGCCATCGGCACACGAGCTCCCCTGGCCTGCCTGGCACTGCTGCTCACCACGGCGTGCGCCGGTGGGACGGGCGCGGCCGGGGCGTCCTCGACGACGCTGCGCATCAGCGGCTCGACCACCGTCAACCCGGTCGCTGCCGACGCCGCCGAGGTCCTGCGCGGCGACGGCCTGACGGTCACGGTCGACACCCAGGGCGGCTCCGGCGGCGGCATCACCCAGCTCGGCGCCGGTCAGATCGACATCGCGATGAGCTCCAAGCCGATCAGCGACAAGGACCGCGCCGCCGCGCCCGACGTCGACTACACCGAGACGCTGATCGGTCAGGACGCCGTCGGGGTCGTCGTCCGCAAGGAGGTGATCGACGGTGGGCTGACCAGCGTCGACAAGAGCCAGCTGCAGGCGATCTTCGAGGGGCGGGTCGCCAACTGGTCCGAGCTCGGCGGACCCGACCTCGCGGTGTTCGTCTACGACAAGGAGCCCGGCCGCGGCACCCGCGAGGTGCTCGACACCTACCTCTACGGCAAGGACGGCAAGGCTCCCGCTCCGCCGGACAGCCCGCGCTTCGCCATCGTCGGCGGCAACGAGGAGACCCGCACCAAGCTGCTCTCCACCCCCGGGTCGGTCGCCCCGCTGTCGTCGGCGTTCATCGAGGGGGAACCGGAGCTCGGGCTGCTCGCGGTGGACGGGGTCCTGCCGACACCGGCCGCGATCGCCGACAAGAGCTACGCCCTGTCGCGACCGCTGTTCTTCCTGACCGACGGGCCACCGAGTGGCGCCGCCAGGACCTTCCTGGACTACGTGCTGTCCGAGAAGGGTCAGCAATTGCTGCCCAAGCACGGCTACCTGACGCTCGCCCAGCTGTCGAGCTGACCCTCGGCGTGACCACCGGCCTGCTGTACGACGCCTCGCCCGCTGTGGGCGTTCCCCGCCGGCCACGGTCGCCCGGCGAAGTGCCCGGCCTGGCGCTCGTCGGCGGGGTGCTGTCATTGCTCGCCGCCCTGCTCGTGCTCGGTTTCATCGCTGCCGGCCTCGCGGCCGGTGACGTCGACTGGCGGGTGCTGCTTGGCACCGCGACCTGGGATGCCCCCAACGACGCCTACGGCGTCACGGCCATGCTCTGGGGCACCGCGATGGTCAGCGCGATCGCCCTCTGCCTCGCCGTCCCCGTCGGATGGGCGGCGGCCACCTGCCTCAACGAGCAGCTCCCGCCGCGCATCGCACGACCGCTGCGCAGCTGCGTCGAGCTGCTGGCGGCGGTCCCCTCGATCGTCTACGGCCTGGTCGGGATCGCCGTCGTACGTCCCTTCGTCTCGACCGCCGGCAACGTCCCCGGCGGCGACAGCCTGCTGGCTGCGGGCCTGGTGCTGGCCGTCATGGTCCTGCCGACGATCGTTGCGGTCAGCGTCGACGCGCTGGCCGCAGTACCCGATTCGGCGCGCGAGGCTGCCGCGGCCCTGGGGCTCACCCGCCGCGAGGTGATCCGGTCGGCGGTCCTGCCGCTGGCCAGACCGGGGATGCGGGCGGCCGTGCTGCTCGGCCTGGCCCGCGCCCTCGGCGAGACCATCGCGGTCTTCCTGGTCATCGGGCGGGCCGACGGCCGGCTGCCCGATCCCGCCGCTGCGCTGTCGTCGCTGCTGTCGCCCGGTCAGACCCTGACCACCAAGCTCGGCGGCCCGGAGCCGGTGCTCGCGGGAGCAGTGGGTGACCACCGTGCGGCGCTGTCGGCGGTGGCCCTGCTGCTCCTGCTCTGCGTCGGCGGCGCGACGCTGGCCAGCAGCCGCCGCCACCGGGCTCGGCCGAGCCGACCCGGGCGACGGGCCGGCCGGTACCGCCGCGCGCACGACCTCAGCGCCACCGCACTGCGTGCAGCGGCGGTCACTTTGCCGGTGCTGCTCCTGGTCGGCATCGCCGTCCTCGCGCTGACCCGCGGCACGGCCGCGCTGTCGCCGTCGTTCTGGCTGACCGATGCGATCGGTGCAAGCGGCGGTGGGGTGCGCGGTCAGATCCTCGGCACCGTCGTGCTGGTCGTCGCGGCGGGGGCGATCGCACTGCCGGTGGGGCTCGGCGTGGGTCTGCTTCTCGGGGAGTACGCC
>JBBSKF010000217.1:0-2862 GCA_038256525.1 Mycobacteriales bacterium
CGCGAGGCGCCACTCGCGGCCGTCCAGCGAACGCAGCTCCTGCCGGCAGCGCAGCAACGCGACGGGCAGCAGCACGCCCGTGGCCATCGCGTTGCGCCAGAAGGCGATGGCAAGGGCCGGCACGGCGGTCGCCGCGATCAGCGGACCGGATGTGCTGACGGCGACGAGGGCGACCGCGAGCAGCACCGCGTCGGTCCGCTGCGGAGGGCCGACGGCGGGCGGCTCGCTGCGCTCCCTCGTGGTGGCCGTCACCACGACATGGTGCCTGACGCGGTGTGTCAGCATCGCCGGTGTGCCATCCGTTCCGACGCTGGTCGCCGAGGCCACGCGCCGGTCAGGCGTCGTGTGGGTCGGCTCCCCCACCGTCGTCCCGACGCTGGTCTGGCATGTGTGGCACGACGATGCGGCGTACGTGGTGTGCGGCGGCGGCGAGCAGCCGCTGCCTGCGCTCGGGCCGACCGCGACGGTCACGGTGCGCTCGAGGTCCGGGCCGCGCGTCGTCGACTGGTCGGCCGCGGTGAGCCGGGTGGAGCCGGGCACGGCGCGGTGGGACGAGGTGACACCGCTGCTGGCGGCAGCGCGGCTTTCCGCCCCGGACGCGGCCGGGATGGTTGCGCGGTGGGCGACGTCGAGCACCGTTCTGCGGCTGTCGCCCACCGGCGCGGGCTAGCCCTGGAAGATCTTCGGGGTGGTCACAGGGCGGCCACCCTGTGAACACCCCGAGGATCAAGCGGGCGGCCCCACCCAGCGGCCTACTTCTTCCCGCCGCGCAACAACACCCGCTGCTCGGTGTAGCCGTCCCTGCACTCAAACGCTCCGCAGGCGAAGCTGAATGCCACCGCAGCGGTCTTGCCACCTGCAAACTTCCCGTTGCGCGGGGTGACGACGGCGCTGAAAGGCTTTGCGATCCCGTCGCACTGGCCGTTCGTAAAGACGTCGAAGAAGCCCTCAACAGTGCCGCGGCCGACACGCTGGCTGAGTTCACCGAAGATCGCCAGGAAGTCAGCGTTCGTGCAGGTGTAGGTCCCGCTGAGGGTGGCCGCCCCCGACCTGGCGTCCACCAGCCCGATCGGGTCGACCACGACCTCGAGCGTGGGGGCGGCAGGGGCCGCGGTCACCGAGATGCTCAGCGTCCCACCGTTCCCACCACCGTCGAATTGGTCGTCGAAGGCGAGAATCGAGTACGTGGTGCCCGCCGTGGCGGAGAAGGCCGTCGCCCCCGGTCCACACGCGACCGGGGAGAGGCTTCCCGGTGAGCCGACCGCGACGATGACCCCCGCGCTGTACGTCGAGGAGGCGACGTCCACGATCACTCCTTCGTCGGTTGCCGCAGAGAAGGAGTACCAGACGCTGGCATCGGTGGCCGGCGCGCCGCAGCCGGCGTTCAGCGCGGCGTCCTCGGCGTCAGTCGTGGCCTCGGTCGTGTCCTGAGTGACAGCCGAACCAAAGCTGATGGCGGTGGCGCCGCCGGACACGTCGTTGGACGGCGCGGCAGCCGATGCCGGGCTCACCGCCAGGACCACGGGCGCTAGCAGAATGATCGCGAACAAGGCACGTGCTGATTTCATGGTGGACTCCTCTGTCGACCGGAAGGGATGACACGGCGACGCGAGCGAGCGGAATGCGCACCCCCGTACAGACGGGCCCCCCCGTGTGCGTCACCCGAAACCTATCCACGACAGGCGTCCGCGACAAGGTGTGACATCAACACGTCGCAAACCGTTCATTCGCGTGCGTTGCGCACCGCCGTGGTCCAGCCCTGGAAGGTCTTCGGGGTGTTCACAGGGCGCCCACCCTGTGAACACCCCGAGAATCAAGCCGGTGACGCGCCCAGTCAGCTGGGTGCAACCTCGTTGAGCGTGCCGGTCTTGACGTCGTAGACGAAGCCGCGGACCGAGTCCTTGAGCGGGATCGACGGTTCGGCCAGGATGCGGTTGATGCTCTGCCGCACATCGCCCTCGAGGTCGCTGAACGCCTCGGACGCCCAGCTCGGCCGGACGCCTGTGTCGGCGGCGATGCTGTCGCGGAACTCCTGGTCGGTGAAGGTCAGCATCCCGCAGTCGGTGTGGTGGATGAGCACGATCTCCTTGGTGCCGAGCAGCCGCTGGCTGATGGCCAGCGAGCGCAGCTCGTCCTGCGTGACGACGCCGCCGGCGTTGCGGATGACGTGGGCGTCACCCTCGGACAGACCGAGCAGGCCGTACGGGTTGAGCCGCGCATCCATGCACGCGACGACAGCGATCTGCCTCGCGGGAGGCATCGGCAGGTCGCCCTTGTCGAAGCTGGCGGCGTACTGCTCGGCGTTGGCCAGCAGCTCATCGGTGACAGTCATGCAGCTCTCCTGGAGTCAGGGGGTTTCCGTGATCGAAGCACACCGCGAGCGCAGCTGGCCAGACCGGCAGACGGCGTCAGGGCCGGCGGATCGTTCCGGTCGCGACGGGCACGACCGCACCGCTGACCGAGGTGGACACGGCCTCGCCGCGGGCCGCCGTCACGACGCAGTCCAGCCGTGACGACCGGCCCATCTCGACACCCTGGACGACGGAGTAGGCCGTCACACCGTCGCCGGCCACGAGGCGCGAGGCGACCAGGTAGACCCCGAGGCCGAGCGCAGCCGATCCCGTCGCCGGGTCCTCCGCGACGCCTGCCTCGTAGGCGAACACCCGGCAGCGGGCCGCCTCGCCGTCCCACGCGACCACCGACAGCCCGCCGTACGCGGCATCACCGAGGCCGAGCCGGCGCAGCGCCGGGAGGTCGACCTCGATCCGGGCGAGCGCGTCGGGCACCACCGGCAGATAGGTGAAGCCGAGCCCGCACGAGGCGTCCCGCGGAATCCCGGCGAGGTCGGTCGGCCGCAGGCCC
>JBBSKF010000218.1:0-2775 GCA_038256525.1 Mycobacteriales bacterium
ACGGTGGCGGTCGACGAGGACCGGGTGCACCTGTGGGCCGGCGGCGGGATCACCTGGGGCAGCGACCCGCGGGAAGAGGTGGCGGAGGCGCACGCCAAGGCCTGGCCCGTGATGGCGGCGCTCGGCATGGGTGGGGTCGGTTGCGGCGCGGCACGTTGACCTTTTGTGCCATGGCGGCATCCGCAAGCACAATGTTGCCGTGCCGAAGTCGATCACGATCCGGGACGTGCCGGACAAGGTCGCCGAGGAGCTCGCATCCCGCGCGGCGCTCACCGGACGGTTCCTTGCAGGACTACCTGCGCGCGAAGCTCACCGAGATTGCCGACTCATCTGACCTCGAGGTGTGGATGGCCAGAGTGCGAGCCCGCAAGGCCGCCACCCGCACCTCGATCAGCGCGGATCGGATTCTTGCGCATCGCGACGCCGGTCGCGCGTGACGGTCGTGGTCGACGCGTCCGTCAGGATCCGAGCGTCGTGAGATCGAGGGCGAGTTCACCCCAGGGGACGCGCGCGACGCCATGCCCGCGGATCCGGGCTGCATGCTCGTACGTCCCTCCCTGCAGGACGAAGGTGTGCAGGACACGTTCGGGCTCGGTCTCGAGCCGCCAGAACAGACCGATGCCCGCCTCCGCATACTCACCCGGCTTCGCGAACCGGTCGGTGCGGCGCGTGCGCGGGCTCACCACCTCGACGAGCAGGCCAACGTCGGCTGGTCCCAACGGGTTGCGGGCATCGGGTCGTGGCCGCCGGAGCGGCCACCGGTAGACGACGACGTCCGGAATCCGCTGCGTGTCGTCCGCGAAAGGCAGCGGGTATTCCACCCTGCATCGCCAACCTGCCGGTGCTGCCGCGCGCAGCCGGTCGCGCAGGTCGTCGGCCAGGTCCTGGTGGTGCTGCGTCGCGTACGGCGTCACGACCAGGCCACCGTCGACAAGCTCGTAGCGGTGGCCGTCGTCCGGAAAGTCAGCCAGGTCGGCCAGGGTCCAGCCGCGGTGGGGTGAGACGGACATGCGACCTCCTCGGGCTCGTCGCTCATGTTCTCACCCTGGACCTCAGCCGCAAGCTTCACGGTGGACGGCGGTACCCTGTGGATATCCGGCGATTGTCAGAAGCGGTTGTAAGATGTCTGACGTGGATGTACGTGTGGGTAAGCGAGCGCAAGTCGTCATCCCGGCGGCGCTACGCCGGCAGATGGGCGTCAAAGATGGGGACGTCCTGCATGCCGAACTCGACGAGCGCGGACGACTCGTGCTCGAGCGCGTAGACCCAGATCCGCTGCGGAGGTTGCGCGAGGCCGCTCGCAGCGTCTGGGGTGGCGACGGCGACGCGGTGGAGCAACAGCGGAAGCTACGAGCCGAATGGGAGCGCTGAGGCAGGACTCCCTGGTCCTGGATACCAACTGCCTCATCTACTTCTTGGACGACCCTGACAGCAAGCGAGGGCAGTGGCTCGCGAAGCACGTGTTTGAACCGGCCGTCAGCGGCAGACTGCGCCTGGCGTTCTCGACGATCAGCCTCGCCGAGCTGCTCGTCGGACCTTTCAGCGACGGTCAGCCGGACCGGGCCGAGGCAGTGCACCGCGCTCTGACGGCGCTACCCGGGCTCTCGATCGTTGCGCTGACCGCAGACATCGCTGTGGCCGCGGCCCGGCTCCGAGGGGCGACCGGCCTCCGGCTCCCGGACGCCCTCGTCGTGGCGACGGCAGCCCGCCTCGATGCGACCCTGCTCACCAACGACCGCGGACTTCGCCGGGACGGTCTGCCGGCAGCCATCCTGATCCTGGACGACGAACTGCCGGGCGACTGAGGCTGAGGCCCGCTCAGGTCCGGCCCTCGTCCTCCTGCGCCCGCTCGAGCGCCGGCTCGCTGCTCATCCAGTCGGCGCGGATCACCGGGAAGCCTGCCTGCTCGTACGCCTCGCAGACCGCCAGGTCGTCGTCCACCACGACGGCCACCACCCGCTCGGCGGCGAGGCGCCGGAGCAGGCCCGGCTTCGCGGTCCGAGCCGGCCGCCGGTCGCGCTCGCCGCGCATCGACAGCTCGCCCGGCGGCAGACCGTGCCGCGAGAGCCACGTCACAGTGTCGGTGCGGCACCGCTCGGGCCGTCCGGTGACGTAGACGACCTCGCATTCCTCGGCGCTCGCGAGTGCGAGGGCCACCCCCTGCGCCAGCGGCGGGTCGTCCGGAGCGGCGGAGAAGAAGGCGTCCCAGTCCTTGGGGTGGCGCTCGACGTGGCGCAGCCGGTGGCGTACGTCGGCCAGGACGCCGTCGATGTCGAAGACCGCCAGCGGGCGAGATGGCACGGTCGCAGCGTAGCCACCACCGTGCCGTTCATCTGCCCGGTGTCCGGTGTTTACCGTCCCGGCACCCGCTGCACCACCAGCGGGTCCAGCCTGCCCCGAGGGCAACGCGGTCTTGCCGCGTTCCCTGCAATCGCTGTGGCGCCGATGCCACGGGGTCCGGGGTCAGGAGTGTCGCGTGTCCGTGCCGCGCTTCCTGTTCCTCGCCACCGGCCGGCCCGGCGGGAAACGCGATGCCGCTGCCGCCTCGGACTTCCTGTGGCGGCTCGTCGCCGGCAACAACCGGCTGCTCGGACGCGGTCCCGGCACGTACGACAGTGAGGTCCTGTGCCGGGAGGCCGTGAAGCGGCTCGTCGCCAACCTCGGTCGAGCATCACCCGGGCAAGCGCCGCTCAGCCGTCCCGGGCACTGGTCCTGGGCCCTGACCCTGCGGACGACGGACGCCCTGCCGCTCGTGCTGGCCGTGTCTGCTCGCAG
>JBBSKF010000219.1:0-2751 GCA_038256525.1 Mycobacteriales bacterium
AACAACACTGAGACGAGGGACGTCTGATGCCAGGACCCCAGCGCCAGGGCGCCGGTGGACAGGCCGGCGGCCGTGACGGCGGTCGCGGTGGCCGCGGCGGTGCCGAGAAGAGCAACCACATCGAGCGCGTCGTCGCGATCAACCGCGTCGCCAAGGTCGTCAAGGGTGGTCGGCGCTTCAGCTTCACCGCCCTCGTCGTCGTCGGCGACGGCGACGGCCAGGTCGGCGTCGGCTACGGCAAGGCCAAGGAGGTGCCCGCGGCGATCGCCAAGGGCGTCGAGGAGGCCAAGAAGCACTTCTTCCGGGTCCCGCGGATCGCTTTGACGATCCCGCACCCGATCCAGGGCGAGGCCGCTGCCGGCGTCGTGCTGCTCAAGCCGGCCAGCCCCGGGACCGGCGTCATCGCCGGCGGGCCGGTGCGTGCGGTGCTCGAGTGCGCCGGCATCCACGACGTGCTGAGCAAGTCGCTGGGCTCGTCCAACCCGATCAACATCGTCCACGCCACCGTCGCGGCCCTGCAGGGCCTTGTTCGGCCCGAGGAGATCGCGGCCCGGCGCGGCCTGACCCTGGAGCAGGTGGCTCCCGCCGCGATGTTGCGGGCCCGGGCGCAGGCCGCGGCAGGCGCGTGATGGCGCGCCTGAAGGTCACCCAGATCAAGTCCGGGATCGGCGGCAAGCAGAACCAGCGCGACACGTTGCGCTCGCTCGGCCTGAAGCGGATCTCCGACACCGTCATCCAGCCGGACCGCCCCGAGATCCGCGGCATGGTCCACACCGTCACCCACCTCGTGACGGTCGAGGAGGTCGAGTAAGTCATGAGCGAGAGCACCCAGACGCCTGCCCGGACCGAGACCGGGACCGCCCCTGCACCCCGCACGCGCAGCGGTTCGCCGTTGAAGGTCCATCACCTTCGACCTGCTCCGGGCGCCAAGAAGGCCAAGATGCGGGTCGGCCGCGGTGAGGCCAGCAAGGGCAAGACGGCCGGCCGAGGCACCAAGGGCACCAAGGCGCGCTACCAGGTGCCGGTCGCCTTCGAAGGCGGGCAGATGCCGTTGCACATGCGGCTGCCCAAGCTCAAGGGCTTCACGAACCGGTTCCGTACCGAGTACCAGGTCGTCAACCTCGACCGGGTCGCCGAGCTGTTCCCCTCAGGTGGCACCGTCGGCGTGGACGAGCTCGTCTCGGCCGGCGCCGTACGCGACAACTGCCTGGTCAAGGTGCTCGGCGGCGGCGAGCTGACCGTCGCGCTGCAGCTCACTGCCCACGCGTTCTCCGCCTCCGCCAAGGACAAGATCTCCGCCGCCGGCGGCACCGCAACGGTGCTCTAGCGCCGGTCCCGAACCCCGTGAACGTCACTCCCTGATCATCTGGCGCCGAGGACCCCTCGAGAGAGGCCGATTCTCGCCAAATGATCAGGGAGGGGCGCGCGAGCAGGCCGGGTTCGTTCCCGGTCGCCGGGCGGAGGCCGGCTGTTACAGTCGGTGCACGTTGAGCCTGCTTGCGGCCCACCCCACCCAGCGTCCACGTCCAGACCGCCCGTCCCTCCTGCGCCCTTCGGCGCCGTAGGGAGCCCCCGACCCGGTTCGTGCCCGCACGGACCGATGCCAGGAGGAGCCGTGCTCACCGCCTTCGGTCGGGCCTTCAAGACCCCGGACCTGCGCCGGAAGATCTTCTTCACCCTGTTCATCATCGCCGTCTACCGGCTCGGCGCCTTCATCCCCGGTCCGGGGGTGTCCTACGTCGCCATCCAGGACGCACTGGAGAGCGCCGAGGGGAACAGCCTCTATCAGCTGGTCAACCTGTTCAGCGGAGGCGCCCTGCTCCAGCTGAGCATCTTCGCGCTCGGCATCATGCCGTACATCACCGCCTCGATCATCCTGCAGCTGCTCGTGGTGGTCATCCCCAGGCTGGAGGAGCTGAAGAAGGAGGGGCAGGCCGGGCAGGCCAAGATCACGCAGTACACCCGCTACCTCACCGTTGCGCTGGCGGTGCTGCAGTCAACCGGCATCATCGCCCTCGCCCGCTCCGGCCGGCTGTTCCCCGACCCGAGCATCCGGGTGATCCCGGACGACTCGCTGTTCCGCGTCCTCGTGCTCGTCATCACGATGACCGCCGGCACCGCCGTGGTCATGTGGCTCGGCGAGCTGATCACCGACCGCGGCGTCGGCAACGGCATGTCGGTGCTGATCTTCACCTCGATCATCGCCCTGATCCCGGCGCAGGCGATCCGGCTCTACCAGCAGCCCCGTGGTCCGTTGATCGTGATCTCGATCGGGCTGCTCGCCCTCGTGGTCATCACGCTGGTGGTCTACGTCGAGCAGGCCCAGCGGCGTATCCCGGTGCAGTACGCCAAGCGCATGATCGGCCGACGGATGTACGGCGGCACCTCGACCTACATCCCGCTCAAGGTCAACCAGGCCGGCATCATCCCGGTGATCTTCGCGTCGTCGCTGCTCTACCTGCCGCAGCTGCTGAGCAACGTCTGGACGAGCAACGCGACGTTCACTCGGTTCATCAACACCTATCTGGTCGACCCCAGCAACCCGGTCTACCTGCTGATCTACTTCGGCCTGATCGTGTTCTTCACGTTCTTCTACGTCGCGATCACCTTCAACCCGGTCGAGGTCAGCGACAACATGAAGAAGTACGGCGGTTTCGTCCCCGGCATCCGGCCGGGCCGGGCGACCGCGGAGTACCTCGACTACATCCTGTCCCGGGTGACCTCCTTCGGCGCGGTCTACCTCGGCCTGGT
>JBBSKF010000220.1:0-2716 GCA_038256525.1 Mycobacteriales bacterium
ACCACCAGGTGCTCGAGCTCGCGTACGAACGACGGCCGCGGCCTGGCGCTCGGCAGCACCCTGGACACCCGGCCCAGCGCCTCGACTGCCGACGAGCCAGTCACCATGGCCCCGAAGACCGCGGCGACGACCGGTGTGCGGGTCTGCGCGTGCACACAGTGCACCAGCACCGACTTGCCCTCGCTGCGCAGGTCGCGAATCATCCGGGCGGCGTCGAGCAGTTGCCCCGGCAGGTCGTTGTTCGCGTCCTCGTCGTCGATGAACCAGAACTCGACATGATCCTCGGGGGCGACGCCGGACAGGGGCACGCCGTCGCTGCCCATCCGGCACAGGCTCACGACCGCGTCGGCGACTCCGGGACGGACAGCGCCGACGGCACCGAGCAGCACCCCCTCGTCGTCGGGGTGGGTCACGACAGTGGTCGAGGCGGTGGCGTACGACGGGATGGCCGCCGCATCCGGCCAACCTTCTGGCCCGCTCCTCCCGCCGTTCACGGTACGAAAGGCCAGCCGGTGCAGGTCGCGGACCCTTATCCCCGGCCATCCGTGGAGCCGGCGGCGGTAGCGCGCCGGGACAGCGCTCGCGCCGTACGCGGCCCCGAGCAGCTGCCCGGCGATCGCCGCCACGGTGTCGGTGTCGCCGCCACCGGCGACAGCTGCGCGCAGTCCCGGGGCGAGCCCCTGCGTGTGAGAGATGGCCGACCAGGCGCCGAGCAGCGCTGCAACGACCCAGCCGTTGTGGTGAGCGTAGTGCGAGGGCTCGACGGTTTCGGCCTCGTCGAGCAGTGGCGCCCAGTAACCGCTGTCGACCTGGGTCAGTCCCACCCGGACGTCGAGCCCCCCCGTACGAATGGCGTGGTCGATCGCGAGGCACCACAGCACGCACGCGTCGCCCGCGACCGGATCGAAGTGCGTGAGCGCGCTGACGGCGCGGGCCGCCCCGGCGATGCCGGCCGGGTCGCCGAGATGAGCAAGGGCCACCGGCGCGGTACGCATGAGCGAGCCGTTGCCGGCCGTCCGGCCATTGCGCTCGTGCAGCTCCGCGCTCACCGCCTGCATGGCCGCGGCCACCGGGCCCGGGCGGCGTTTCGCCTGCGTGAGCACCGTCTGCGTCTGGACGCCGATGTCGGGCGGCCCGTCGTCGTGCCAGCGCACGAAGTTGCGGGCGATCTGCTCCAGCGCCTGGCCGGTCCGCAGGTCCGCGCCGGTTGCGGCGACCTCGGCGATGCACACCGTCATCTCCGTGTCGTCGCTCCATTGCCCCGGTGCGATGCCACCGAGGCCACCGCCGAGCATCTGCGGCTCGCCCACCAGAGGGATCGAGCCGAACTCGTACGGCACGCCGAGCGCATCACCGGCGGCCTGCCCGACCAGCGCGCCGACGGCGCGATCTCGCTGCTTGCTGTCCAGGCGCATGGCGTTCTCCGGCTTGTCGTCAGTCAGACGATAACACCTTCGGGGGACTCCCACGACGACGCAGGTCAGCGGCTCCAGCGGTTGAGCTGGATGACGTCGCCGCTGTCGTGATAGGCATCGGTCGCGGCATACGAGCCGTAGCCCCGGGCCGGCGGCAGGATGCGGTCGGCCGCCGCGCTGAGCAGCATCGACATGTACTGCGGGAGCTGCTCACCCAGCAGGTCACTTCGCCTGGCGAGCTCTCGGTGGACGCGGGCGGGGACCGGCACCTGCACGACGGTGCACGGGCTGAACGACGTCGCGTCCGACCACTCGTCCTGTGGTCGGAGGTCCTCGGGGAGCGGGACCAGCTCCGACAGCGGAGGCAGCGGGTGAGCGAACAGGGTCGGGTCCTCGATCAGCGCGCTGAGCACCACGGCGGTCAGCGGCATGGCCTCACTGTGACGCCACGGCTCCTGGTGGTGATGGAGCTTCGCGTGGCGAGCAAGCAGCCGACGGACGTCCTGCGCGGTGGCAGAGTCGCCGGCGGGGACGTCGACCGCGAGCTCGACGCCGAGTTGGCGGCCGTCCCAACGGAGCACGAGAACGTCGCCCACGGACCGCTCCGACAGCCAGCCGGCGGGACCGGTCCAGGCGGCCGCCCCGGACGATCCGGGTCGCACGACGCCGCCGGAGACCAGCGGCAACCCGTCGGAGGCGTCCAGGGTGGTGAACGGGTCGAGGTCGCGATGGGACCACAGGACCCCGTCGATCGGTGGCCGGCGCAGGCGGGTCGTGAACGCCTGTCCGGCCAACAGCCGGGCGGCCGTGTCGTACCGACCGTCCGGCCGCAGGACGAACCGGCGGCCGAGCGACTGCTTGAGGGAAGCGGGCGTCCGGGCCTTCGTCACGCCACGCTCGAGGGCGAGGGCGTGCAGCTGGTCCATCGTGAGGGGTCCGTGTTCGAGCACGAAGTCGGCGGCAGCGGCCGCGAAGGCGAGAGTCATGGAGAGCAGGGTGGCCCACGACGGCGACAGACGCCTCCGGTTGTCCACAGGGGCGGACGCGTTCACAGCCGCGCGCCCGAACTACTCCTCGTCCGGGCGCTCCAACTCGGCCCGGCCCTCAGCGCACAGCAGGCCCTCACGGCAGGAAGCCGGGCTGCCGAAGCTGTTCATGATGACCTCGCAGTCGCAACAACACCCGCCGGTTCTCTTGGCCCACTTCAGCACCGGGCCGCGCAGGTGTCTTTGCCTGGCCCACCGCTCGGTGAAGCGGTGTCCACGGCAGCCGTGCTGGTCGAGCATGCGGCACAGGTAGTG
>JBBSKF010000221.1:0-2595 GCA_038256525.1 Mycobacteriales bacterium
CGGCTAGACCGAGGGCTCGCCCGAGACGGTCCCGCTCAGTCGGGCCAGGTCGTCCACCGTCAGCTCCAGTGCGGCGGCCTGCGCGGAGTCGGTGATCGACTCCGGGCGGCTGGAGCCCGGAATCGGGAGCACCACGGGCGAGAGCGCGAGCAGCCACGCGAGGCAGACCTGCTGCGCAGACACCCCGCGCGCGCGGGCCACGTCGCCGAAGGCCGCGTGCTCGGTGCCCAGGGACGCCGCGCCGCCCATCCCGCCGAGCGGGGACCAGGGCAGGAAGGCGATGCCGAGCTCGGTGCACAGCTCGAGCTCCGGCAGGCTCGAGCGGAACGCCGGGGAGAGCTCGTTCTGGACGGCCGCCAGCGCCGTGATCGACGCGGCGAGTCGGATCTGCTCGGGGTCGGCGTTGCTGATGCCGACTGCGCGCACCTTGCCCTCCTGGCGCAGCTCTTCCAGGGCGCCCACGGACTCGGCGTAGGGCACCTGCGGGTCAGGTCGGTGCAGCTGGTAGAGGTCGATCACGTCTGTTCCGAGCGCCCGCAGTGAGGCCTCGTAGGCCGCGCGAAGGTAGGCGGGGCTGCCGTCCAGCGCCCAGGAGTCGTCCGGCGGCCGGGTGTGGCCGCCCTTGGTCGCGATGAGCACGTTGCTGCGGTCACCGCCCCACGCCGCGACGGCCTCGGCGAGCAGCCGCTCGTTGTGGCCCACCTCGTCGTGCCCGAGGCAGTAGGCGTCGGCGGTGTCGAGAAGGGTGACCCCGGCGTCCAGGGCGGCGTGCACGGTCCGGACGGCGCGGTCCCGGTCCGGTCGACCTTCGACAGACAGGGGCATGCCGCCCAGGCCGATGGCGCCGACGCTGCGGTCGGCCAGGGTGCGCTGCTGCACGGTTGCTCCTCCAGGAGATGACGGGGGTGTGACAGGCCTACCGCTCGGCGCCGAAAGGCAACCGCTCACCGCATCACTGGCGTCGTGCTTCGCGAGCGTGGGGAGCGCCGGGTTGGGTACGTGGCCGAGGTCACAGCAGTCGAGCGGTGGGAGCAGCAGATGGGCTTGCGGGAGGCATTCCTCGGCTGGCCGGTGGTCCGGCAGGTCACCGGCACCGACCCCCTCGGCCGCGGCGCCGCCGCGCAGAGCGCGCACACCGCAGCGTTGCGCCCACGCACCGCCACTGCTGACCGCGTGGTGCAGAGCGTCTGCCCGTACTGCGCCGTCGGCTGTGGGCAACGGGTGTTCGTCAAGGACGAGAAGGTCGTGCAGATCGAGGGCGACCCCGACTCGCCGGTCTCCCGCGGTCGGCTCTGCCCGAAGGGCAGTGCGAGTGAGCAGTTCGTCAACGGCGACCGGCGGGTCACCACGGTCCGCTACCGCCGGGCCCGCGGCACCGAGTGGGAGGACCTCCCACTCGAGCGTGCGATGGACATGATCGTCGACCGGATGCTCGACACCCGCGAGCGCACCTGGCAGAGCGAGTTCGAGGGCAAGAAGGTCAACCGGACCCTCGGCTTCGCCTCGCTCGGCGGCGCGACGCTGGACAACGAGGAGAACTACCTCATCAAGAAGCTGTTCACGGCCCTGGGCGCGATCCAGGTCGAGAACCAGGCCCGCATATGACACAGCGCCACCGTCCCCAGTCTGGGGGCCTCGTTCGGACGCGGCGGAGCCACGTCCTTCCTGCAGGACCTGGCGAACAGCGACTGCATCGTCATCCAGGGCTCCAACATGGCCGAGTGCCACCCGGTCGGGTTCCAGTGGGTGATGGAGGCCAAGAAGCGCGGCGCCAAGGTGATCCACATCGACCCGCGGTTCACCCGCACGTCGGCGCTCGCTGACCAGCACGTCCCGATCCGGGTCGGCAGCGACATCGCCTTCCTCGGCGGCGTCGTGAACTACATCCTCTCGAACGAGAGGGACTTCCGCGAGTACGTCGTGGCCTACACCAACGCCGCCACGATCGTGCGGGAGGACTTCGTCGACACCGAGGACCTCGACGGCCTTTTCTCCGGCTACGACCCCGAGACCGCCTCGTACGACGGTGAGTCCTGGCAGTACGCCGGTCACGGTCAGGAGGCCGGGCCGAGCGGGCAGGACCCCGACGTCGCCGGTGAGAACAACAGCGGTCACGAGCTCGGCGGCCGCGGGGCCACGCTGGAGACCTCCCGCGTGGAGCGCGACGAGACGCTGCAGCATCCGCGCTGCGTCTACCAGGTGCTCAAGCGGCACTACGCCCGCTACACCCCCGAGATGGTCGAGCAGGTCTGCGGCGTGCCCGTGGAACAGTTCCTGGCCGTGTGCGAGGCGGTGACCGCCAACAGCGGCCGCGACCGCACCACCGCGTGGGTCTACTCGGTCGGCTGGACCCACCACTCGACCGGCGTGCAGTACATCCGCGGGTCGGCGATCGTCCAACTGCTGCTGGGCAACATGGGCCGCCCCGGTGGCGGCATCATGGCGCTGCGCGGCCACGCCAGCATCCAGGGATCGACCGACATCCCCACGCTGTTCAACCTGCTGCCCGGCTACCTGCCGATGCCGGTCGCGGGGGAGCACGACAGCCTCGACGACTACGTCGCGACGATCAGCGAGCCTGGCATGAAGGGCTTC
>JBBSKF010000222.1:0-2485 GCA_038256525.1 Mycobacteriales bacterium
GCCCGGCCGGCAGGAAGATCAGCGGCAGCGGACCGCGCACCGTGACCTCCATGGTCAGGACCCCGTCGCGGACGACCTCCTCGGCGTCGTAGTCCATCCGCCCGGCCACCGTCGTGGACAGCGCTGTCGCGATCACCTCGCTGGGCGGGTCGCAGCACCGCCGAGGTCGCCGGGCTGACCCGCGGCGGAGGCTATGGCGACGTACTCACCGAGGCGATCGCCCCCGAGACCTGGTGGCCACTGGTACGGGCGGCCTGGACCTACGTCGACGTCTTCGCCGGCGACATCTTCGCGGCCAGGACTCGGCGTGACGAACTCGCCGCCGCGCCCCGCCCGCTCGGCTACGGCGAGGGCCCGGAACTGTTCGAGGAATGGCTCGCCCGCCCCGACGCCTCGGTCCCGTTGCACGCCACGACGCGGTCGCGCCGGGCTCGGAGAGGCGAGGTCAACTGGCGGCTGCTGTCACTGCAGATCACCCAGGGCCGCAGCGGCTCGATGTTCTGCAACGCCAAGGGCTCCAGGGCGACGTGGCGTCCGCGGGTCCTGGCGCTGGTGGAAGCCGGACGCGGCGTCGTCGGCGGGCTCGGCACACCGGTCGCGCTGCGCGATAGGGCTGACGGAACGCAGGGGCCATGGCACGCGGACTTCGACGCCCCCAGCCTGAATGTCGAACTGGTGATGCTCCGCAACGCCTGCTACGTCTTCTGTGCTGCCCTGACGATGATGCGGGACAGCGAACTCCAGGCCCTGGAACGCGATGCCTTGACCACCTACTACGGGGCGCCTGCCCTGCGATCGGTCAAGCGCAAGCTCGACAGCACCCGGCCTGCCCAGCATTGGTGGGTCATCGACCCGGTCGCCAAGGCCGTAGCGGTTGCTGCCGAGCTGTCGTGGCATGACCGCCACATCTTCGCCAGCCAGCACCCAAGCCGCACGTCACCGCCCAGGCATCACGTCAACGGCCGGGCCGGGATGTATGCAGGCACGGCGATCGACACCTTCGTCGCGCACGTCAACGCGACCGCACACCTGACCGGGCTGCAGCAGGTGCCCGAGGGCCGCGTCCGCCCGCACATGTTCCGGCGGACGATGGCGATCGTCGCCGGCCGTCAGCCCGACGGGGAGATCGCACTCGGCCTCACCCTCAAGCACGCCGCACGGCGGGCCCTCGCCAACCGCACGACCGGCGGCTACGCCGCATTGGACGCACGATGGGCGAAGGAGTTCGACGTCGAGCTGGAGGAACAGACCGCCGTCCAGTTGGTCGGCATCTGGACGCGCCGAGCTGCCGGCAGGACCGTGGCCGTCGGACCCGGCGGCGACCTGTTTCACAAGGCGCTCGATGACGTCCGGGACCGACTGGACGCGACCGACGGCGAACTCCGAGCGCAACTGGGTGACCGGCGCCTTCTCCAGCGGCTGCTTCGGGACGCCATGTCCGGCCTTCGCCTGGGACACCTGAACCACTGTCTGGGCGACCTCGCGCAGGCGGAGTGCCTGCGCGACGCGCCCGCTGACCTGCCCCGACAGGAGGTGCTGCCTGACCGCTGCAAGCCGGGCCGGTGCCGCAACTCGGTGGTGACCACCGGCGAGCACCTGCCCCACTGGATCGCCGAGGAGGCGGACCTGACCCGGATGCTGCGCACTCCTCGGCTCGCGCCGGAGCACCGCCAGCAACTCCAAAGCGAACTGAGCGAGGTCCGAACAGTCACCCGCACCGGCACCACCCCCCGGCAGCGCCAGTGACGCACGAGCGGCACGTGAACAAGGTGTCACCCAAAGCCGAGGCCGCGCTGCGCGCGGCAGCCAAGCTGCTGCTGAGCGGGAAGGCAGGATGCACCGACGGCGCATTGACCAAGAACAACCTGCACCGGGAGGCCGGGGTCAGCCGCGCCACGATGAACCGAGCCGCTGACGTCCTGGCCGACTGGGACCGAGATGTGACCGCCAGCGCTGATCGACCTCAGAACGACACCCCGCAGGTCGCGCTGCTCGAGCAATTCTCGGCCGACGCCGCCGCTCTCAAGGACGAGATCCGGCGGCTGCGTCACCAACTCGACGGCTCAGCGACCGTTATCGCGGCTCTCCACCTCGAGAACCGTGACCTGCGCCGCCTGGCCAGCGGTGTCGGGGCCCCACGAAATAGCCGCAGTCGCGCAGCTCAGACCGCCGCCGCCACAGGAACGGCACACTCGATGACCACAGGCGGGACCGTCCGACTGACCGGTCGCAGGCCACCGCTCCCTGACGACTCGGCGCCAAAACCCAGGGGGCCCGTCGGCGACGGCAACCGGGAGCAGGCCCGGTCTCGACTACTTGGGCTGGACGCCCGTGGCACGCCCAGGTGATGGCGCTCACCTGAAACCCGCCAGACCTGCTCACTGAAATCCCGCACCCATGGGCGACACGCCGACGTGCTTGACGTCGACGCCAGCGGGCCCCTTCGAGGCTCGTGATCTTGCCGGATCACGACCTCGAAGGAGCC
>JBBSKF010000223.1:0-2234 GCA_038256525.1 Mycobacteriales bacterium
GAGAGCAAGACCGAGATCTTCCCGACCGGCATCAAGGTGATCGACCTGCTGGCGCCCTACGTCGCCGGTGGCAAGATCGGGCTGTTCGGTGGCGCCGGGGTCGGCAAGACCGTGCTGATCCAGGAGATGATCTACCGCGTTGCCAAGGAGTTCTCCGGCGTCTCGGTGTTCGCCGGCGTCGGCGAGCGCACCCGCGAGGGCAACGACCTGTTCGGTGAGATGACCGAGTCCGGCGTTATCAACGACACCGCGCTGGTCTTCGGTCAGATGGACGAGCCGCCGGGCGTCCGCCTGCGGGTGGCGCTGTCCGCGCTCACGATGGCGGAGTACTTCCGCGACGTCCAGAAGCAGGACGTGCTGCTGTTCATCGACAACATCTTCCGCTTCACCCAGGCCGGTTCCGAGGTGTCGACGCTGCTCGGCCGCATGCCGAGCGCCGTCGGCTACCAGCCGACGCTGGCCGACGAGATGGGTGTGCTCCAGGAGCGCATCACCTCGACCCGTGGTCACTCGATCACCTCGCTGCAGGCGATCTACGTCCCCGCCGACGACATCACCGACCCGGCGCCGCACACGACGTTCACCCACCTGGACGCGACCACCGTGCTCTCCCGCGCGATCTCCGAGCTCGGCATCTACCCGGCCGTCGACCCGCTGGACTCGACCAGCCGCATCCTGGACCCGCGCTTCGTCGGTGAGGAGCACTACGCCGTCGCCCGCGAGGTGCAGCGCATCCTGCAGCGCTACAAGGACCTGCAGGACATCATCGCCATCCTCGGCATCGACGAGCTCGCCGAGGAGGACAAGGTCCTGGTCAACCGGGCCCGCCGGATCCAGCGCTTCCTGTCGCAGCCGTTCTTCGTCGCCGAGGCCTTCACCGGACAGCCCGGCAAGTTCGTGCCGCTCGAGGAGACCATCGCCTCGTTCAAGAAGCTCACCGAGGGCGAGTACGACCACATCCCCGAGCAGGCGTTCTTCCTCTGCGGCGGGATCGAGGACGTCGAGGAGAAGGCCAAGGCCCTCGGCAGCTAGTCCCACCCCCGGTTCGTGATCCACCCCCGAAGGAGTTGAAGTGGCGGAGCTGCACGTCGAGCTGGTGTCGGTCGAGCGCGAGGTCTGGAGCGGCGAGGCCACCCAGGTGACCGCGCGCACCACCGAGGGCGACATCGGCGTCCTGCCCGGCCACGCCCCGCTGCTTGGGCAGCTGGCCGAGGGCGGCATCGTGACGATCTACCAGGCCGGCGGTGAGACGGTCCTGGCGGCGGTCCACGGCGGCTTCCTGTCCGTGACCGAGCAGGGTGTCACCGTGCTGGCCGAGGTCGCCGAGCTCGCCGCGGACATCGACACCTCCCGCGCCAAGGCGGCCCTCGACAAGGCCCGCGGCGAGTCCGACATCGCCGCTCAGCGCCGGGCCGAGAGCCGGCTGCGGGCCGCCGGGCAGCCGGCCTAGACCACAGGCCGAAGCCCACCGGACCGCGCCCCGCCGCCCCGCCGCCGCGCCCCGTGGTGACGCTTGCGAAGGTCCTTCTGCTCCTGCTGGCGGTGCTGACGCTCGTCGTCGCCGCCGGCCTGGCGCGTCGGGTCGGACTGCAGCGGGCCGGTGGCACGGTCGAGCTCTCACTTCGCCTCAAGCGCCCCGGTCACGGCCGCGGCTGGGTCCACGGCGTGGGCCAGTTCGTGGGCGACGAGCTGCGGTGGTACCGCGTCTTCAGCCTGTCGCCCCGGCCGCGCCGGCGCTACTCCCGGCGCGACCTGGAGGTGCTCCGCCGCCGCGACCCGTCCGGGGCCGAGCACCGTGCGCTGCTCGACGGCGCGGTGGTCATGGAGTGCACCTCCGGCGGCCGGCCGGTCGAGCTGGCGATGTCGCGCTCGACGGCCACCGGCTTCCTGGCCTGGCTCGAGGCGACGCCCCCGGGGGCGACCCTTCCGCGTTGAGCGCGAGGCCGGCAGCTCAGGGGTGGGGCACCCATCCTCCGGCCAGCCGATCGATCAGCCGGTCGATGGTGCGCGGTCGGTTGACGGGCAGCACCCGACCCACCCGGAAGATCACGGCATAGCGGTTGGTCCGGTCCAGCGCGGAGAAGGCGGCCAGTGCCGCAGGGACCTGCTCCAGCGCCTCCTGCAGGTCGGCCGGGACCTCGGCAGCCGCCGATCCGGCGTAGGCCCGGTTCCACCTGCCGTCGGCGCGGGCCGCCTGGACAGCAGCCAGCCCGGCCGGACGCAACCGGCCCTGC
>JBBSKF010000224.1:0-2025 GCA_038256525.1 Mycobacteriales bacterium
CCGGCCAGGTCCACTCCGTAGACGCGCTTCACCCGGGCATCGGTGCCCGACCGGTTGTCCCGCTCGATGATGGCAAAGCTGCCGTCCGGCAGCCGGGTGATCTCCGACAGCCCGACGGTGCCGCCGATCGGCGACTCCACCGCATCGAGGGCGTAGGACACGAACGTCCACTGACCGGTGGCGACCTCGTACCGCCCGATCTTGACCGTGCGGCCGATGTCGCTCTTCCACGACGCCTGGATCGCGGCGTAGACGAACCGCGTCGCCGAGCCGTCGGCGGTCGGCTCGACCGCGACGCCCTCGAACCCGTTGCCGGTGATCCCGGCGGCGACGAGCGCCGGTGGCAGCGAAACCTCTTGCTGCACAGCGAAGTTGTCGTCCACGCGCAGCAGGAGGTTGGGTCGGCTGCCGCTCGCGTTGCCCTCCGACGCCAGCCAGAAGCCGCCGCCCGGTGCATCGGCGATCCCTTCCAGGTCCAGGCCGGTCGAGGCGCCGGTCACCGGGAACCGCTCGGTGATCGTGCCACCCGAGCCGTCGAGTGCGATGCGGTAGGCGTAGCCGACGGACAGGATCGAGTCACTGACCGACCACAGGGTGTTGGGGTCCTCGAGGTCACCGGTCAGGCCGGACTGCGCCACCCATGGCACCGGCCGACCGGACTCGTCGTCGGCGCTGGCCAACTGCGGATACGCCGGGACGCCCTTGCGCTGGCCGTACACCGTGATCATCGACGGGATGGTGCCCTCGGAGGTCTCGTTCGCGACCGCGACCAGGCCGCGGTGCCCGATCGTCGCGACGCCCTCCGGCCCGATCCCGGTCGGCAGCAGCTGGACGAATCGCGGCGCTCCGGTGGTGACGTCGAGGACCTGCAGGTTGTTGCCGCGCTCGGCGCCGAGAAACATCAGCGTACGGCCGGCGAAGGTCCCGACCGCCGCTGCCTCGGCTTCGCTGCCCTTGTTCTCCGACCGCCCCTCCGGGTAATGGCCGGCACGGACCGAGGCGTATTCGAACGCGTTGCCGGCGTCGGCCTCGACGCTGCCATCGGCGCCGAACAGCGTCCAGCCGCGGCTGCCGCCTTCGACGCCTTGCGCGTCCGTGTAGTCGCCCTCGTTCGCCGACACGAAGGTGTCGCCGTCGACCCAGGCGACGCTGTCGGGCTCCCGGCGACGGGTGATGTCCTCGACCAGCTGGATGTCGTCGTCCTCGGTGGCGTCAACGTTCTCGAGATCGACCGACCCGGCTGGAAAATCGCCGACGACGCTCGCGGACGGCAGGTCGACCAACGCGAAGTGGTTGTTCTCCTGCAGGCTCACGACGGCCAGGTTGCTCTGGTTGATGTCGACGTACTCCGGCTCGGGGTCGCCCGGGGCGATGTCAGCCAGGCCGGTCAGGTCGACGCCGGTGAGCGTCCACGCCGCCGGGGCGCCCTGCAGCCGGACCACGAGCAGGCTGCCGGCCGGCAACTGCGGGATCAGGCCGTCGTTGATGTCCTCGTCGCGCTGGTTCTCCAGCACGATGGCGGCGAAGCGCCCGTCGGGTGACACCCGGACGGCGTCGGGCTGGCCGCCGAGCTCGATGGTCCGCACGACCTCGCGGCGCGCGATGTCGAGGACGGCGAGCTGACCGCTGGGGGCGGTGAGCGACGGGCTGGTGTCGCTCGCGACGAGCGCGTAGCGGCCGGCGACCGCGACGCTGGTGGGCGAGCCGCTGACCGGAACCGTGCCGGTCGGCTGCGGGCCGACCGGGTCGGTGATGTCGACGAAACCGACTTTGCCGGTGGCGGAGTCGGTGTAGAGCAGTGTCCGCCCGTCCTGCGTTGCAGCGACGATCTCGGCGACCTCGGTGTCGTTGTCCCGCACGTCGAAGGTGCCGAGGTGCGCGAATGTCCGCTCCGTACGCGCGTCACGCAGACCGTCCGGACCGGCGGCGGCTGCCGGCCCGGTCGGCGCCAGGACGATCGTGGTGGCCAACGTGGCGAGGGCGGTGCTCACCAGCACGGCCCGCTCACATCGTCTGGGCTGCGGC
>JBBSKF010000225.1:0-2024 GCA_038256525.1 Mycobacteriales bacterium
CGCCGTACCGCCGAGAATGGCGACGACGAGAACCACGGCGGTCAGCAGCAGCCGGCGGGCAGGGCTCATCGCCGGCCGCCTACTCCCCGCAGGACTGCCCCGCTTCGACGAACAGCGCCGTGTCGCGCGGCCCGGTCCCGGTCAGGGTGCCGAAGAAGCTCGACGACTGGTCGGTCAGGCGGAACGTCGGAGGAACGGGGACATCGCCCGCGGTCACCTGCAGCGCCTGCTCACCGGCACCCTCCCGCAGCTGTGCCACGGTCGTCCCGACGCCGAACTCGTACGTCGTGACGTCACCGATCAGCGCGCTCGCCTTGGGGACGGCGTCCGGTGTGCCCATGTCCTCGAGCCTCCACCGGTAGAAGGTCAGGCCGGGTCCGTCGACGTCGCCGAACAGCAGCACGAGCGCGCCGCTGCCGTATTCAAGGCCCCGCAGGACGTCACCGGGACACGTGCCGTAGTCGCTGAAGCTGTCGACCTCACCGGTGTCCTTCGTCGGCTTGCCGAGCGCAGTGTCCAGGACCGGTCGTGCGTCGGCGTACGTCGAGCCGAACTCGACCAGCCGGGCCGGTGTGTCCACGCCGTTACCGGTCAGGCGGACCGGGGCCGACGGCGACGGCGACGGGCTGGGGCCGGCGGCGCGGTCCACCGGGTCCGTGCCGCAGCCGGACAGGGTTGCGCCCAGCAACAGGACGGCAACGAGCAGTCGGTGGCTGCGCATGGCCGAACGCTAGGTCATCGCCGTGTCAGCCTGAAGGCCTTCCGGTAGACAGGACACCGTGGACGCCGTCACCGTCGTGCCCCTGCCGGTCAACGAGCCGGTGCTGACCTACGCGCCGGGAACCGCCGAACGGACCTCGCTCATCGCCCGGCTGACCGAGCTTGCCGGCGCCCCGATCGACCTGCCGATGACGATCGCGGGAGAGCAGCGGCTCGGCAGTGGCGAGCCGATCGACGTCGTCCAGCCGCACCGGCACGCGGCCGTTCTCGGCACGACGCGTGAGGCCTCCACGGCCGATGTCTCGGCCGCCGTCGCTGCTTCGCTCGATGCCGCGCCGGCGTGGCGGGACACGTCGTACGACGATCGGGCCGCCGTCCTGCTGCGCGCCGCTGACCTGCTCGCCGGCCCGTGGCGGGACACGCTCAACGCGGTCACCATGCTCGGGCAGAGCAAGACCGTCCACCAGGCAGAGATCGACGCGGCCTGCGAGCTGATCGACTTCCTGCGCTTCAACGTCGCCTTCGGCCGGCAGGTGCTCGCCGAGCAGCCGGTGTCGAGCACCGGCGTCTGGAACCGGATGGACCACCGGCCGCTCGAGGGGTTCGTGCTGGCCATCACGCCGTTCAACTTCACCGCGATCGCCGGCAACCTGCCGCTCGCGCCCGCGCTCATGGGCAACACCGTTGTGTGGAAGCCCTCGCCGACACAGCAGTTCGCGGCGCACTTCACGATGCGGCTGCTCGAGGCCGCCGGTCTGCCGCCGGGTGTCGTGAACCTGGTGACTGGCAATGGCGCGGCCGTGTCGGAGGTGGCGGTGCCGCACCCGGAGCTGGCCGGCATCCACTTCACCGGCTCCACCGCCACGTTCCAGCACCTGTGGCAGGCGGTGGCGCGCGGCCTCGCTTCCTATCGCAGCTATCCGCGGCTGGTCGGTGAGACCGGCGGCAAGGACTTCGTGCTTGCCCACCCGTCCGCCGACCCCGTCGCCGCCGAAGTCGCCTTGGTGCGAGGTGCTTTCGAGTATCAAGGGCAGAAGTGCTCGGCAGCGTCGCGGGCGTACGTCCCACGCTCCCTGTGGGAGGGCGGGCTGCGGGACGGCCTCGCCGAGCGGGTGCGGTCCCTGTCGTACGGTGATGTCACTGACCTGTCGCACTTCGGTGGCGCGGTGATCGACCGGCGCGCCTTCGACCGGCTGGCGGGGGTGGTGCGGGGTGCGGTCGAGGATCCGGCGCTCGAGGTGCTGGCGGGCGGCGGGGCGGACGACAGCGAGGGGTTCTTCGTCGAGCCGACGGTGGTGGTCGCG